>CAZMSZ010000179.1:0-14431 GCA_964569055.1 uncultured Planctomycetota bacterium
CGGACGGCAGCGAGCGCTCGGGCGAGCTGGTCCGGATCGGCGCCGGCCGGGTCGTGCTCCGCCTCCCCAGCGGCGAGGAGCTCGACGTCGCCCGCCAGACCGTCCGCGCGCTCCGCTACGAGCGTTGAGCTCCGCCACGGCCGCGCCGTGGCGTTCCGCTACACTGCCCGCCGCGAGCGTTGCCCGCGCGAGCGTTGCGTCGGGCGCGCGGCGGCACGCGGTTCGATCAGCGCGCCGGCGCCGGGGAAGGAGCCTCCATGCGATCCCCACGCGTCGCGCTCGCCTGGGTCTGCGCGACCTTGTTGACCACCTTCACGCCCGCCGTCGCCCAGCAGCCCGCGCCCCGCCGCGCCGACGAAGGCCCCGTCACCGTCGAGCTGCGCTCGGGCGAGACCTTGCGCGGGCGGCTGCTGGCGTTCGAGCGCGGTGTGTTCCGCCTCGCGATCGGCGCGGAGGTCCGCGAGGTCCGCGAGGCGGACGTCCGCCGGCTCGAGTTCACCGCGCCTACGTTCCGGGCGGTCCACGGCGCGCCCACCGGCCTGACCGCCGAGCCGGCGGGGCCGAACCGGGTCGTGCTGCGCTGGACGCCGAGCGAGAGCGAGTACGTGCGCACCACGTTCGAGGTGTTCATGCAGGCCGGCGAAGGGGCGCCCTGGGAGAGCGTCGCCGTGCACATCGACCCGTCCCGAGCGGAGCGCGAGCTCCCCGCGCCCGACGGGGTTCCGCTCCGCTTCAAGCTCGTCTCCCGCGCCGAGCCCGACGCCGACCACCCGAGGGTGCGCAGCGGTGAGGTGAGCCCGCTCCCGCCCGACCAGCGGGTCCACGAGACGCCGCCCACCGCCCCGGTGATCGTCGAGCCCAGGCTCGTGGTCGAGGCGGACGGGCCGGGCACGGTGCGCGTGATCGCCCGCGGCGCCCCGCTGCGCGAGGTGCTCCCCGCGATCGCCGAGCTGGGTGACCTCGACCTGACGGTCGCCGCGTCGGTGCTGGACGACCGCGTGTCGGCGACCATTCACGACGTCTGGGTCGTGGACGCGCTGCGGCTGGTCAGCGAGAGCGCCGGGGGCGCCGACGTCGTGTACGACCAAGATCAGGCCCACGTGCTCGTCGCGCCGCGCGCCAGCCTGCAGCAACGGGTCGAGCTCGAGGCCTACGTGCTCGGGCCGGCCGACCCCGACGCGCAGCGCGCGCACCTCGCCCGCGCCGTCTCCGTGCGCGACCTGCTGGGAGCGAGCACGATCCCGGGCGCCGAGAGCGTGTTCCTCCCCGCCCGAGCGGCGCTGCTCGCGCAGACCTGGGCAGGAGGACACGAGCAGGTCCGAGCGGCGCTCGGGGGGCGAGCCCCGGCCGCCGCAGCGGCGCCCCGCGTCGCGCCGGCCGGCGTCACGCTCGCGTTCGAGGGCGACGTCCGCGCCGCGATCGCCGAGATCGCCGAGCGCGCCGGGGCACCGCTGCTGATCGGAGGCCACGTCGAAGGGAAGGTGCTGCTCCGCCATCGCGACCTCGGCTGGCCGCAGGCCCTGCGCTACGCCCTCCGAGCGGCGGGCCCGTTCGAGCTCATCGAGACGCCCGCCGCCTACGTCGCGCTCCCGGCGGGGAAGGCCGAGGCAGCGCTGCGCCTCGAGCGCTGGGAGCTGACGATCCCGCCGGTCGAGCTGTGGGGACAAGGAGGGGTCGCGCTGGCGAACCCGCCGGACGACGCCGGGTGGCCGCGTCACCCGCTCGCCGAGCTCGAACGCCTGGTCGCGTCCGCGGGCGCGCCCGGCAGCGCCGTCGCGCTCGACCCCGACGGTCACGCGCTCCTCGTCCAGCTACCGGCGCCCCTGGCCCAGGACCTCCGCGCCGCGCTGGCCGCAGCCGGCTACGTCGCCCCGGCGCAGCCGCTCCTGGCCGCGGGCGGGCCGCTCGCGACCCTGCCGGCCGCGGGAGCGCGGGCGGCGCTCGGCGCGCTCGCGCAGGAGCGGCGAGTCAACCTCCTGATCGACGGACCGTACGACCTGCAGGTCAGCGGGACGTTCGCCGCGGACGCGCCGTACGGCGCCGTCGCCCGGGCCGTGGCCCTCGCGACCGGCTCGTTCACGGTCCTCGAGGAGCCTACCGGGACGTTCCGCTTCACCGACCGCGCCACCGCCGAAGCGCGGCTCGGGACGGTGCGGGTCGGGCTCTCGACCCGCTCGGGCCCGTCCGCCGCGCGCCTGGCCGAGATCGCCCGCCGCTTGATCGCGCGACGCAACGTCCCTGGCGTGGCGCTGAGCTACGACCCGACCGCCGACGCGCTGACCCTGGCGGCGCCGACGGCCGACCTGCCGGGCTACGTCGCGCTGCTCCAGGCAGCGGACCGAGTGGACGGCCTGAAGGCGCTGCAGGGCGAGCTGCTGATCTCGCTCCGCGAGAGCCACTTCGGGGCGGAGCAGGAGCGGCAGCTCGAGGTCGCGCTGCAGCTCGTGGGACCGCAGGGCCCCGGGCCCGCGGTGCGCTACCGACCCAGCGAGGAGGCCGAGGCGCCGCTGCGCGTGGACGGGCTCCGAGGTCGGGTCGGGTTCGCGCCGGGGACCCGCGCCGAGACGATCGATCGGGCGGGCGGCGTGCTCGAGCTGAGGGTCGGCCCGGAGGGCGGGGAGCCCGAGGTCCGCCGCGTGCTCGTCCCGCCCGAGCTGCCCTGAGCGACGGCCGCTGCTTGCGGCGCGCCCTCGTGCGAACATCGACCTGCGGCGCGCCCGCAGGAGGAGCTCATGAGCGGCCCTGGCCTCGAGCCGACCGGGATCGAGCTGCGCGACTCGACCGGCGAGCTCGTGATCCCCTGGTCGGACCAGAGCACGAGCGTGATCCCGTACCGCGAGCTGCGTCTGGCCTGCCGCTGCGCGCTGTGCGTGGACGAGCTGACGGGCAAGCCGCTCCTCGACCCCGGCAAGGTGCCCGAGCAGGTGGGCGTGCAGGACTGCTGGGAGGTCGGCCTGTACGGGATCCAGATCGCGTGGAGCGACGGGCACCGCACCGGGATCTACACCTGGGAGCGGCTACGCGAGCTCGGGAAGCCGGCGTGAGCGCCGAGGTCCGGCTCGCGCTCGAGCCGGCGCCGGGCGGGGTGGTCGCGCGGCTGGTCCTCGACGCGCCCGCGCGCGGCAACTCGCTCGACGTGCCGATGCTCGAGCGGCTCGAGGCGCACCTGCTCACGCTCGCCGCGCGGGGCGACGTGCGGGTCGTCGCGCTGGAGGGCGCGGGCGAGCGCGCCTTCTCCACCGGCTACCACGTGCCGGCCCTGCTCGAGGAGCTGGCCCGCGGACCGAGCGTGACCGACTTCGAGGACCACCCCCTCGAGCGCGCCCTGCGCGCGCTCGAGGCGGTGCCGGTCCCGACCGTGGCGATCGTGAACGGCAACGCCTACGGGGCGGGCTGCGAGCTGGCCCTGACCTGCGACCTGCGGATCGCCGCCGCGGAGGCCCGGCTGTGCATGCCCCCCGCGCGCCTGGGCGTGCTCTACAGCGCCACCGGAATCCGCCGCCTGCTCGAGCTGGTCGGTCCGGCCGTCGCGCAGGAGCTCCTGTTCACGGCCGACCCCGTCGACGGCCCGCGCGCCCTCGCGCTCGGCCTGGTCAATCGGCTGGCGCCCCGCGCCGAGCTCGCCGCGGCGGCCGGCCGGCTGCTCGAGACGATCGCCGGCAACGCCCCGCTCTCCGTGGGCCACACCAAGGCGATCGTGGCCCGCTTGCGGCCGCCAGCGCTTGACGAGGAGACGTTGCGCTGGGTGGCCGCCTTGCGGGAGGAGTGCTTCCGCTCCCCCGACTTCGCCGAGCGGACGCGCGCCCTGGCCGCCAAGGGCGGCGCGCGCCAGCCAGGCGACCGCGTCTAGGGGCTTGGATAAGATTGCGGCCGTGATCCAGTTCCGCTGCGCCGCCTGCCAGCAACCCTTCACGGTCCGGCCCGAGTTCGCGGGCCGGCCGGGGACGTGCACGCGCTGCGGACACCCGTTCGTGGTGCCCGGCGGCCCCGCGGCCTCGCCCGGCGCGCGCGGCGGCGCAGCGGCGCGCGTGGCGCCGCAGCCGCCCCCTGCTCCACCGCCCGTGTTCGCGACTCCGCGGACCGCCGCGACGCCCGCCCCGGCCCGACGCCCCGGTCCGTCCGCGCCCGCCGCCGCGCCGGCGCGCCCCGCGGCCGCGGCCGGGCACCTCGAGGTCGTGCACGGGCCCGAGCCGATCCGCGGCAAGCGGTTCCCGCTCCCCGCCGGACGCGCGCTGGTGCTCGGCCGCGACCCCGCCGCCGACGTCACGATCCCGAGCGAGCGGGTCTCCCGCCGCCACTGCCGATTCGACGCCACGGGCGAGGGGGGGGTGGTGCTCGAGGACCTCGGCTCGCAGAACGGCACGCTGGTGAACCAGGTCCGGATCGACGGGCGGAAGGTCCTCGTCGGCGGCGAGTACGTCCAGGCCGGCGACTGCCTGTTCCACTTCGTCCTTTAGCGCTCGAGCGGCAGCCCCTGCCCGCGCCAGGCGCGGATCCCGCCGGCCAGCGAGCGCACGCGGGTGTAGCCCATCCGCTGGAGCGCGTCGCCCGCGAGGGCCGAGCGGAAGCCGCCGCCGCAATACAGGATCAGCTCCTCGTCCTTGCCGGGGACCGCGGCCTCGATGTCGCGCTCGATCACGCCCTTGCCGAGGTGGCGCGCGCCCGGGATCCGGTCCTGCGCGAACTCGGACTCCTCGCGCACGTCGAGCAGGTGGAACGGCTCGCCGCGCTCCTGCCGGGCGCGCAACCCGGCGATGTCGACCTCCTCCACCCGTCGGAGCGCGTCCTCGACCAGCGCCAGGAAGGCGGGGCTGTGCTGCTTGCTCATGTCAGTGGGAGGCGCCGCTCTCGCCCTCTTGGCGGAGGTGCCGCTCGCGCCCCAGCTCGGCGCGCAGGCGGTCGATCGTGCGCTGCTGCTCGAGCAGCTCGAGGCGCGCGTCGCGGAGGCGCTCCCCGGTGCTGCGGTTCTTCTTGTAGAGGTAATAGGCGGCGAGCGAGCCGCCGATCGCGGCGACCCAGGGGCGGGCGAGCGTCGTGATGACCCGGATCGGCATGTTCGGCCTCCTGAGACCCAGCTTAGCGGTAGCCGGCGCGGTGTGACAAGCAAACCGCCGACCTCCGTCGCGCCGGCGCAACCGCAAGACGAGACGCGGGTGCGGTCGCGAGCGGACGACGAGCGTGCGGCATTCAGCCGCGCCGTGCGCGCGGCCTCCGCACCTTCAAGCGCGGACGCGCTGCAGCGCCGCGCGCGCGGCGGCCGCCTCGCCGGGGCCGCACGGCGGGCCGAACCGGAGCCGGTTGTAGGCCGCGACCGCCGCCTCGAGCTCGGGCTCGCTCAGGCCGGCGACGCGGCGCCGGGCGAGCAGCTCGAGCGGGGTCTCGGCGCCGCCGAGCCGCAGGCCGCGCCCCACGAGCGCGGCGAACAGGCGCGCCCGCAGCCCGTCCAGCTCCGGGACCGGCGCCGACCCGCGGGCGAGCTGCTCGGCGGCGACGCGCCGCCGCGCCCGCGCCGGCGCCGCCAGCGCGGCGAGCAGGGCTGCGACGAGCCCGACGGTCAGGAGCACCGCCACGCCCCGCCTCGCGAGCACGTCGCGCGGCGCCGGCCCGCCGCCCACGGGCGCGCTCGTGGCGTAGGTCGTCGCGGCCTCGGCCGCGGCGGCGCCCCCGCGCGGCCCGACCCCGGAGGACGCAGGCGGTGTGGGGTCGAACGGGATCCAGCCTGCTCCCTCGAGCCCGACCTCGACCCAGGCGTGGGCGTGCCAGGCTCGCACCACGAACCGACCGTCGGCATCGCGCTCGCGCGTGCGATAGCCGGTCACCACCCGCGCGGGGACGCCGACCCGCCGGAGCAGCACGGCGAAGGCGGCCGCGAAGTCGGCGCACACCCCGCGCCGCTCGCCGAGGAGGAACGCGCGCAGGCGGGCGTGCAGGTCGCCGGCGGGTACGGCATGCCCGGCGTCGTAGCGCCCCTGGCGCAGGAGCCAGCGCTCGGCGCTGCGCGCCCGCTGCGCGGCGGAGCGGCCCCAGGCCACCTCGTCGGCCAGGGCGCCGAGCTCCGGATCCGCCGCGAGCGCCGCCGGGAGGGCCAGGAGGTCCGCGCGCAGGCGCGCCGCTCGAAAGTCGCCGGGTGGGGCGCTCACGGGCAGCTGCTCGTAGCGCGCCTCGTAGCGCAGCGGCAGCGGCTCCGACCCGAGCAGACGCGGGCCGCTCGGCTCCGCGCGCCAGGCCGCGCCCTTCAGCTCGTGGACCGGGCCGGGGGCGAGCGCGCACGCTCCGTCCGGCAGCTCCAGCAGCTCGACCCAGGCCACGGCCGTCGGCCTCTCGCCGCCCAGGCTCGGACCCGGCTCGCGCGCGGGCTCGAAGCCGGTCGCGACCACGCGCTCGAGCACGGCGCCCCGCAGCAAGAGCTCGTCGCGCTCGTCGGGCGCTAGCCGCACCCGCGCCACCACGCGCTCGGGAGCGTCGAGCGGCGCGCGCGCCAGGTCGAACCGAAGCGTCGGCGTGAAGCCGACCGTGCCGATCGTCGGCGGCGCGCTCGAACGTGCGGCGCTCGTCGCGGCTGGCCCGGCAGCGGGGGAGGACGCGGGGAGCGGGGGGGCGCGGCGGAGCCGCGGCAGCTCGAGCCCGATCGCGAGCGGCAGCGCCGCCAGGCCCACGATCACCCCCGCCGGCGCGCGAGCGGGGCGGACGCCCCACGGCGTGGGCGCCACGCCGATCGCGAGCGAGGCGGAGGCGGCCTGGCCCAGCTCGAGCGTGCGCGCGAGCTGGAGCCCGCGCGCGGTCGCCGCGAGGGCCAGCAGCGCCGGCGCGAGCACCGGCAGCGGCGGCGGCGTGGGGGCGAGCGCGGCCGCCGTCCAGAGGGCGAGCAGCACGGCCAGGGCGTGGAGCGGGAGCGCCGAGGTCGGCGTGCGCGGGAGGAGCAGCGCCGCGCCGAGCGCCAAGGTCCGCGGCAACCACGCCACCGCCAGCGGCGGCGCGGGGCGGACCGCGAGGTGGATCAGCGTGGCCGCGGCCACGCTCGCCGCGAGCGCCACGGCGAGCGCCGGGAGGGCGCTCGCGAGCACGCGAGGGCGCCGCGGGCGCCGCGTCCGAGGGCGGCGCGCCGCCGCGCCGCCGAGCGCCAGGCACGTCGCCGCGGCGAGGGTCGCCGGGAGGCCCCCCGCCACGGCCTGCTGCAGCGCGAGCAGGCTGGCGAGGAGCGCGACCGCCAGGGCGAGGCGAGCCGGCTCGTTCATGCGGCCCCGCGGCGCCTTGGCGCGCGGCGTGGGGCCGCGTGACGCGCCAGGAACGGGCCTGCCTCGATCACGACCGCGCCGGGCTCGAGCGCGCGCTCGACCTCGGGGCGAGCGGTGACCACCACCGCGCCGGCGAGCCCCGGCGGGGCGGCGCCCTCGGGCGGGAGCGGGGTGATCAGCGCGAGCGCGTCGAGGAGGCGCGTCCGCCCCTCGCCGCCTCGCAGCGTCAGGCGGAGCGGCGCCTCCTCTCCGGGCCCCGCGGCCGCGGCCAGCTCGACCTCGTGACCGCGCCCCAGGAGCTCGAGCCCGAGCCCGGCCGTGAGGGCGATCGCCTGCTCGAGCTCCGCCAGGGCCCGGGGTCGTCGCCCGGCCAGCCGGCGATCGAGCACCAGCCGCGCCGCGCCGGGCCGCTCCTGCTCGAGCAGCCGCACGATCGGCGCGCCGCGCCGCGCGGTGAGCCGCCAGTGCACCAGGCGCAGCGGGTCGCCGCTGCGGCCTTCGCGCACGCCGGCCCACTCGGGCGCCTCGGCCAGGGCGCCGCCGAGGGCGCCGCGCCGGCGGGCGTGGGCGAGCGCCGCCGCGGCGGCGGCGCGCTCCGGGCGGGGGCGGACGAGCACCTCCGCCGGGAGGGCGAGCGTGGCGGTGCGGGTGAACAGGCCGAACGGGTCGCCGGTCACGGCCGCGAGCCGGTCGAGCGCGAGCCGCCCGCGCCGACCGACGAACAGGCGGGTGCGGGCCTCGAGGACCAGGCCCGGGAGCACCTGCGGGAAGTAGGTCCCGCTCCCCGCCAGGCCCGGCTCGGCCGCCGCCTCACGCGGGAGCTCGGTCAGGGCGAGGTCGTGCAGCACGCCGCCCCCGCCGTGGGTGACGAGGTGGACCACGGTCAGCGCCTCGCCCTTGGTCGCGACCGCCGGGAGCAGGCGGCGCACCTCGAGCCCGCCCACGCCGGCGCGCCACGCGAGCAGGTAGGCGCCCGCGAGCAGCGCGATCAGGAAGGCGAGCAGCAGGTCGCCGAGCGCGCCGATCGGGCGGGTGAGGCCGACCGAGGCCGCGGCCACCAGCGCGATCGCGCCGCTCGGGGTGGGCCGCGGCCAGCCGGCGGAGAGCAGCGCGGCGCGCGCGCTCACCGGCCGGGCTCCCGCGCCGGGCGGCTCGGCCTTGTGGGCCGCACGGACCCGGGGGTACGCTCCGGGCGGCCGCGTCCCCCCGGGCGCGAGGAGCACGACCCCTGCGCTGCCCCCTCTGCAAGGACCCGTCCAACGCCTCGAAGGTCGTCGACTCGCGCGAGTCGGCGACCGGCGACGTGATCCGCCGCCGGCGGGAGTGCCTGAGCTGCTCGAGGCGCTACACCACCTACGAGCGGGTCGAGGAGCTGCCGCTCAAGGTGGTCAAGAAGGACGGGCAGCGCGAGCCGTTCGCGCGCGAGAAGATCCTGCGGAGCATCGAGACCTCCTGCCAGAAGCTGCCGGTGAGCAGCGAGGAGATGGCGGCGGTGGTCGACGCGATCGAGCAGGAGGTGCGCGAGGTCCACGAGCGGGAGGTCCCCTCCAAGTTCATAGGCGAGCTGATCATGATGAAGCTCCGGCAGGTGAACAAGGTCGCCTACGTGCGCTACGCCTCGATCTACCGGAACTTCAGCGAGCCGCAGGACTTCCTCGACGAGCTCCGCCCGCTGCTCCCGCCCGCCGCCCTCGACGGGCCCGGCGGCTGAGCCGCGACCTGCACCTCGAGTCCACCGGCAGTTGACCTCCAGTCCAGCGAAGGGCGCGCGCCCGCGCGCGTCCTGGGGGCACACAGGAGGAACGACCATGACCACGACCAAGTTCCAGACGCCCGCCTCGTCCCCCGCCCTCGACGAGGCGCGCGTGGAGGCCTTCGCCGAGCGCCTCGTCGAGCACCTCGGCTCGGGCGCGCTCACGCTCATGATCTCGATCGGACACCGGACGGGGCTGTTCGACGCCATGCGCGGCCTCCCGCCGGCGACCAGCGCCGAGATCGCGGCGGCGGCCGGGCTGCACGAGCGCTACGTGCGCGAGTGCCTCAGCTCGCTCGCGGCGGGCGCGGTCGTCGAGTACGACCCCGCGGCCGACACGTTCTGGCTGCCGCCCGAGCACGCGGTCTCGCTGACCCGCAACTCGGGCCGCAGCAACGTCGCGGTCGCGACGCAGTTCCTGGGGGTGGTCGGCGGCGTGGAGTCCGACATCGTGGAGTGCTTCCGAACCGGCGGCGGCGTCGGCTACGAGCGCTATCACCGCTTCCACGAGGTCATGGCCGAGGAGAGCGAGCAGACCGTCGTGGCCAACCTGCGCCAGCGCGTGCTGCCGCTCGTCCCCGGGCTCGACCAGCGGCTCTCGGCCGGGATCGACGTGCTCGACGTCGGCTGCGGGCGCGGGCGCGCGCTGGCGCGCCTGGCGACGCTGTTCCCGGCCAGCCGCTTCCGCGGCTACGACCTGTGCGAGGAGGCCATCGTCGCGGCGAGGGCGTTCGCGGCCGAGCAGGGCCTGACGAACGTGACCTACGAGGTGCGGGACGTGACGACCCTCCCGGCGGGCGAGCGCTACGACCTCGTGACCGCGTTCGACGCGATCCACGACCAGGCGCACCCCGACCGCGTGCTCCAGGCGATCGCGGGGGCGCTCCGGCCGGGCGGGACGTTCCTGATGCAGGACATCCACGCCTCGAGCCGGCTCGCGGACAACCTCGACCACCCCGCCGCGGCGTACCTGTACGCGATCTCGTGCCTGCACTGCACGCCGGTCTCGCTGGCGCAGGGGGGGCAGGGGCTCGGGACGGTGTGGGGCCAGGAGCGGGCGCGCGCGCTCCTCGCGGCCGCCGGGTTCGGCGACGTCGCGATCCACGCGATCGAGGACGACCCGCTCAACGACTACTACGTGTGCCGACGGGCTTGAGCGGAGCCGGACGGCGCGGCCGGCAGCCGGGTGCACGATCCGGGCTGGCGCGCCGCGCCCGCGCCCGTGGTAGAACGCCGGCGTGGCGCCGCGGTGGGTGAAGAAGCGCGACGGGCGCATCGAGCCCTACGACGAGGCTCGGATCGCGCGGGCCGTGATCCGGGCCGGTCGTCACGCCGGCAGCGCCGAGCAGGTCGAGCACCTCGCCCGCGAGATGGCCCGCAGCGTGACCCTGTTCCTGGCGCGCCGACAGGACCGCGCGCCCGAGACCGCGCAGATCGGGCAGTCCCTGGCGGAGGCGCTCGAGGAGACGGGGCACGGGCAGATCGCGCGGGCGGTGCGCGACTGGCGCGCCTGGCGGCAGAAGCGCGGGGCGGAGGTGCGCGTCCGCGACCGGAGCGAGGCCGCCGTCGAGGTGCTCTCGCGGCGGGCCGCGCGCCCCTGGTCGAAGCAGCGGATCGTGCGCACGCTCGAGCGGGAGGCGGGCCTGGGGCGGGACGCCGCCGAGGAGGTCGCGCGCGCGGTCGAGGAGCGGGTGTTCGCGGCGGGCCTCAACCAGATCTCGAGCAACCTGCTGCGCGAGCTGATCGACGCCGACCTGTTCGAGCGGGGCTACTCGGCGCAGCTCGGGCGGCTCGAGGTGCTCGGCGTCCCCAAGCCGGACCTCGAGCGACTGGCCTTCCTCGGCCAGGGCCGGACGCCGCTCGCGCTCGAGGACCGGGTGGCGCGCACGGCGCTCGAGCGGTTCGCGCTCGACGAGCTGGTCGAGGGCAAGGGCGCGGTGGCGCACCGGCGCGGGGACGTGCACTTCGTCGGGCTCGGGCGGCCGCTGCGCATGACCTCGGGCGGGCTGTGCGCGGTGGCGGCCGCGGACCGGCCCGAGCCGGCGCAGAGCGTGCTCGAGGCGGTGCGCCGCTGGGTGCGCGTGGTGCGCGCCGCGGCCGGCAGCTACAACGCCATGCTCGGGCTGGTGGGGCCCGAGCGCGTGCTGGCCCGGTTCACCGACGACGGGCCGCTCCTGCGCGAGGCGCTCGAGCTGCTGCTCGACGCGGTGATCGCGCCCTGCCCCGACGACCTCCCCCCCGCGCCCGAGCTGGTGCTGGTGGCCGACAGCCCCGCGCCCTCGCCAGACGAGCGCCGCGCGCTGGCGATCCTGGTCGAGCTGCTCGCGCGGCGCGGCAGCGACGCCGCCGGGGTCCGGCTGCTGGTCCGCCTCGAGGAGGCCGCCGACGCCGACGAGCAGACCGTCACGGCGCTCGTGGCCGCCGCGCGGACCGGCGCTCACGTGGACGTGCTGCTCGGCCCCGGCCCGGCCCTCGCCTCGCGCGGCATGCTGGCGGGAGTCGGCGCGCCGCAAGCGGCCTTGATCAACGCGGCCGGCGTGGCGCTGGCGGCGGGGCGCGGGCAGCGCGAGCGCTTGACGCGGGGGTTGCGCGCGGCGCTCGAGGCGACGCTCGAGGCGTTCCATCACTGGCAGCGGCGGGTGTTCGCGGCCGCGGCCCGCCCCGCGTCCTCCCTGTTCGCGCCCGAGGCGCCCGAGCGCCGCGCGGCGGGGGCGGCCCACGAGCCCGAGCGCCGGGTCGACACGATCGGCCTGGTCGGGCTGGACGCCGCCATGCGCTACCTGACGGGCGAGGGCCTGGCCGAGAACGCGCGCGTGGCCGAGCTCGCGCTCGAGGTGCGCCTCGAGCTCGCCGAGCACCTCGCCCGCGTCGCGCCCCGCTTCGGCCTGGAGGCGGTCGCGCTCGAGGACGTCCCCAGCGGCGACGCCGCGATCCGGCTGGCGGCGCTCGACGTGGAGCGGTTCGCCGAGGCGCGCGAGCTCCTCGGCGACGCGGCGGGCTGGGACGCGGGCGTGCGCCTCGGCGGCGACCCGGCCGAGGTCCAGGCCGACGTGCGCGCGCGGCTGTGGCTGGCGCGCCGGCTGCAGGCCCCGCTGCTGGTGCCGCGGCCGATCCTGGCGGTGCTCGACGCGCCGTCGCTGCAGGACGCGCTCGAGCGCAGCGCCAAGGGCACCGCGCGGGCGGGGGCGAAGGCGTAGGGGCGGCTCAGCCCCCGTCGCGGGTGCGCGGGGGGCTCGGGTCGAAGGGCAGGTTCAGCGCGCTGGTCGGCAGGAGCTCCACGATCCAGTCGACGACGTCGCGCTGCGAGACCACGTTGACGAGCCGGCCCTCGTCGTCCACCAGCGGGAGGTGGCGGTAGCCCTCGACACTCATCTTGTTGAGCGCGAACGCCAGCGAGGCGGCGCTCGGGAGCGTGGCGGGGTCGGGGGTCATCACGTCGCGGAGCGGGGTCCGCTCGGGGCGCAGCCCCTGACCGATTACGCGCCGGAGCAGGTCGCGCTCGGTGAAGATCCCGACCAGCTCGGCGCGCTCGAGCACCAGCGCGCAGCCCACGCCGCGCCGGTTCATGACCTCCACCGCGTCGCGCACGTCGCCCTGGGCGTCGACGGTGACCAGCTTGTGGCGCGGCAGCGCGCCCAGGCTCTGCTCGAGGATCGCGCTCCGCAGCCGCTCGGCGTCGCTCGGCCGGCGCGCCTCGGTCGCCAGCGCGTCGTCGTACGCGTCGGCGAACTCGCTCGCCGGCAGCGGCTCATCCTCGTTCATGGCGACCTCCCTCCTTCGGGATACCGGGGTGCCGCGAAGCCTGCCAGGCGCGCGCGCCGGGGGCGGCTCGGGGTACACTCCGCCCGTGATCTGCAAGCGCTGCGCCGCCGCCGACGCCGTCGAGGTGTGCCTGTTCTGCGGCCACGGCTTCTGCCCGCTCCATCGCGGGGAGCGCGGCGGGCTCGCCGCCTGCGTCCCGTGCCTGGAGGCGGAGGCGGCTCGCCGCGCCGCGCCGCGCGCCGTGCCGGCCGCGCCCGCCGAGCGCGCGCGGGAGGCGCCCGGGCCGGCGCCGAGCGGAGCGCCGCCGCCGCCCATGCGCCTGCCCGAGCCGCCGGGGTGGGCGCCGGCCTTGTGGGGGCTCCTGGCCGCGGCCCCCGCGGGCGGATACCTCTACTGGCTGATCGGCGCGCTGGCGGCGCGCGGTCACGAGCTGCCTCCCTGGGCGGCGCCAGCGGCGGCGGCCGCCGCCTCGGGCTTCGCGTTCTTCGGGGTGTGGGCGATCGTCAAGAGCCGCTGAGCGCGGGCGAGGCGGCGTGAGCGGAGGCGAGGCGAGGCGGACGTCGGGCGGCGCGGAGAGCCGACGCGCGCGGCGACCCGGCGCGAGGGCGACCCCGTGAGCGCGGCCGAGCTGGTGCTCGAGGGCGGCCCCGTGTTCACGGGCGAGGGGTGGGCGCGCGCCCTCGCCGTGCGCGACGGCCGGGTGGTCGCCGTGGCCGCCGACGAGCGCGCCGCGCGAGAGTGGGTCGGCCCGCGCACGCGCGTGGTCTCGCTGGCCGGGCGCACCGCCCTGCCCGGGTTCCACGACGCCCACACCCACCTGCTCGGAGGCGCGCTGGCCGAGGCCGCCTGCGACGCGAGCCCGGCCCGCTCGCCGGCGGACCTCGGCGCGCTGGTCGCGCGCGAGCTCGCGGCGCGGGCGGCCTCGCCGGGCGCGCCCAGCGCGCGCGACGCGTGGGTGGTCGGCCGCGGCTGGGACGCCGACCTGTTCCCGGGGCGCGCGCTCCCGACCCGCGCGCCGCTCGACGCGGCGGCGCCGGGGGTCCCGGTGCTCCTGCGCCGCCGCGACGGCCACGCGGCCCTGGCGAGCGGCCGGGCGCTGGCGCTGGCGGGGATCGACCGCGACACCGCCGATCCGCCGGGCGGCCGGATCGTGCGCGACGCCGGCGGGGAGCCCACGGGGCTGTTGCTCGAGGAGCCGGCGATCGAGCTGGTGGGCCGCCACGTCCCGCCGCTCGAGGTGGCCGCGCAGGAGCGCGCGCTCGCCCGGGTGGTCCGGCGCGCCGCGGCGCTCGGGATCACGTCGGTCCAGGACGACCCGAGCTACGCCGACGACGGGCTGCGCGCGGCGGAGCGCTACGCGGCCCTGCTGGCGCGCGGCGAGCTGCCGCTGCGGGTCACGCTCTGGCGCCGGCTGGGTCGCCCGCTCGAGGAGCTCGCCGCCGAGGAGGCCGCCCTCGAGGCGCTCGGGCTCCCCCCCGAACGGCTGCGCTACGGGCTGCTCAAGGGCTACCTCGACGGGAGCCTCGGCTCGCGCACCGCGCTCCTGTTCGCGCCCTACGCCGACGACGAGGCGGGGGGTCGCGGGATCGCGCTCGACGCGGGCGGGTTCATTCCGGCCGAGGTCGCCGAGGCCCACCGGGCCGGCTACCAGGTCGGCCTGCACGCGATCGGCGATCGGGCC
>CAZMSZ010000180.1:0-14351 GCA_964569055.1 uncultured Planctomycetota bacterium
GGGTGGCGCTGGATCTTCTGGTTGTTGAGGAACACGCCGTTGCGGCTGCCCGTGTCCTCGACCACCAGACCGCCGTTCTCGAAGGAGATCGAGGCGTGGAAGCCCGACACGCCCGGGTCGTTGAGCGTGCAGGTGCAGGTCGGCGCGCGGCCGATCGTGAACTTGGCGGCGGGCGTGATCTGGAACTGCTTGCCCTTGTCGTTGCCGTCGATGATCTGCACCACCGCCGCGCCGGTCGGCGGGAGCGGGGCGGGCATGGGCGGGGGGGCGGCGTACTGCTGCGCGGCGCGGGCCGAGTTCACGTTGAGCGTGCCGCCCGGGTCGAACCCGACCGGCTGCGGCTGGGCGGCCGCGATCGGCACCCCGGCCCCAGGCGGCGCCGCCACCGCCTGCGGGTTGCAGAACGGGCAGTCGGGCATGCCGGCCAGCAGCGCGCGCCCGCACTTGGGGCACTTGCCGGCGAGCGCGTTGGGCGCCGGCGCGGCGGTCGCGCCAGCCGCGCCCTTCTTGGCGCTCAGGAACGCCACGGCGAGGAGCAGCACCCCGATCAACTCGAGCAGCAGGAACGCCACGATCCCCACCACGCGGAGCGTGCCGGCGGTGAAGATCGCGAGCGGGATCCCGCCCAGGCCGAGGATGCACACCACCGCGCCGGCCAGGAACAGCGGCGAGAGGTAGATCGGCGTCCCGCCGCCCGCCGCCGCGGGCGCGGCCGGGCTGGACGCGGGCGCGGGCGCGGGAGTCGGCGCCGCGACCGGTCCGGGCGCGGGCGTGGGCGTGGGCGCGGGCGCGCTCCCCCGCAGGAGCGCCTCGAGGGCGTCCGCCATCTCGGCTGCGCTCTGGAAGCGCTGCGCCGGCTCCTTCGCCATGGCGCGCAGGATCAGCGCCTCGAGCTCCCGCGAGATCCCGGGGTAGTGCTGCGAGGGCGCGATCGGCTCCTCCTTGGCGATCTTGACGACGAGCTTGCGCTCCTCCTCGTCGTAGAAGGGGAGCTGACCGGTGACGCACTCGTAGAGCGTCACGCCCAGGCTGTACACGTCGGAGCGAGCGTCGAGCTGCTTGCCGAGGAGCTGCTCCTTCGACATGTAGATCACGGTGCCGAGCGTCATGCCCTGCTGCGTGAGGCGCTGTGCGTCGACGACCTTGGCGGTGCCGAAGTCGAGCAGCTTGGTCGCGCCCGAGGGGTGCACGATGATGTTGCTCGGCTTGATGTCGCGGTGGATGATCCCCTGCTGGTGCGCGTAGGACAGCCCGCGGCAGGCCCCGATGAACCACGGCAGGCACTGCTCGGGCGGGATCAGGCCCATGCGCTGGAGCTTGTGCTCGAGGTCCTCGCCCTCGGCGAACTCCATCACCAGGAAGCAGCCGTTGGCGTCGTTGTAGAAGTTGAGCAGGCTGATGATGTTGGGGTGGTTCAGCCGCGCCAGCGCCTGCGCCTCGCGCTCGAACCGATCCTTCGCCGCCTGGTTCCCCATCAGCGAGGAGTGGAGCGACTTGACCGCCACGCGCTGGCCGAGGGTCACGTGCTGGCCTTCGAAGACCATGCCCATGCCGCCCTCGCCGAGCTGGCGGACGATCCGATAGTCCCCGACGATCCGACCGATCATGCTTCGGCTCCGTCCCGCGCCGCGCTCACGGCGTCCCGCCCATGGCCTGCATCAGGGCGAACATGCCTCCTGCCCCCAGGGCCAAACCCACCAGCAGCCCGACCACCAGCTTGCCCCAGCCTCCCCCCGAGGGGGCCTCCGCGACCTGCGGCACCGGCATCGAGGGCTGCGTCGGGGGCGCCGACGACGCCCCCGCCGGCGACGGCGCCGCGCGCCCGCGGGTGGCCGCCTCGGCCCGCGCCTTCTCGATCGAGGCCTGGACCTGATCGGCCGTGAAGCTCTGCGTGACCGTGGCCTCGGGGGTGTTGTCGGTGGTCGCCGACTCGGTGGTCAGCACCCGCAGGAGCTGCACCGTGATGTTGTCGTGTCCGCCGTTGGCGTTGGCGCGGTCCACCAGCTGCTCGGCGACCTGCCGCAGACTGCCGCCGTTGAGCTGGCCCGCCTGCACGATCCGCAGGATCTCGTCGTCGGTCACCAGGCCCGAGAGCCCGTCCGAGCAGAGCAGGAACACGTCGTTCGCCGCGATCGGGATGTGCGAGACGTCCGCCTCCACCTCGGGCTTGACCCCGAGGGAGCGCAGGATCACGTTCTTGTCGGGATGGCTCTCCATCTCGCTGGCGTCGAGCAGCCCCTCGTCCACGAGCTGCTGGACCAGCGAGTGGTCCTTGGTCATCTGCTTCATGGCGCTGCCGCGGATCAGGTAAGCGCGGCTGTCGCCGACCTGCCCGAAGTAGACCATGTCGCGCCGGTGGACCAGCGCGGTGACCGTGGTCCCCATCCCGCGCAGCTCGGGCTGCCGGGTGCCCTCGCCGTACACCGCCGCGTTGGCCCGCTCGATCGCGATCCGCAGCGCCTCGGCGACGTTGTCGGTCTCCGCGTTCTCGTAGGCCTCGATCAGGGTCTTGACCGCGAGCCGGCTCGCGATCTCCCCGCCGGTGTGGCCGCCCATGCCGTCGCAGACCACGACCAGGCGGCCCTTGAGGTCGAACGCTCGCTCGTCGTCGGGCTCCCAGTAGCCGAAGAAGTCCTGGTTCTCCGTCCGGGCCATCCCGACGTGAGAGTGCTGACCGATCTCGACGTCGCTGCGGATCTTCAATGACCTACCCCCCCGAAACCGCGCGCAGACCCATCACGGGTCTGCGCGCGCCGAACTCCGGGTCGTGCGCGCCCAGGCCGCAGGGCGGCGGCCAAGGCGCCAGCCGGAGCCGTCAGAGGCACTTGAACTTCATCTTGGTCTGGCCGAACGTCACCGTGTCGTTGTCGACCAGCTCCTCGCGCGCGATCGGCTCCTCGGAGTCGTTGAGGAACGTCCCGTTGCTCGAGTCGAGGTCGGTCAGGATGAAGATCCGCTCCCCGTCCTTCTCCACGAACTTGATCGTGGCGTGCTTCGACGAGATGTAGTCGTCGGTGAGCACCACCTCGTTGTCCGGCGCGCTCCCGATGTTGGTCTTCCCCTCGCGGACCTTGAAGTCCTCGCCCTTGTGCTTGCCGTTGAGCGCCACCAGCCAGCCGGCGACCGGGACCTTCTTGTCCTCGAAGATCATCCGGGTGGCCTTGTTGACGTTGGGCTTGGCCGCGACCACCGGGCTCGGCATCGGCATGGGCGGCGGCGCCGGCGCCGCCGGCGTCGCGGCCACTTGCACTCGGGTCGGCGGGACCGCGGGGCGCGCGGCGCCGGCCGGGTTCGGGCAGTAGGGGCACCGATCCCAGCTCGCCTCCATGATGTGGCCGTTGGGGCACATCTTCGTGTTGCTCATGACTCCCTCTCCCTTAAGGTCCCTATCATGGCCGGCTTAGCGGCGTCCGACAAGCCCACACAGTACCGCTTCGAACCGGCCGGCGCGCCAGCCTCACCGCGCGCCGGCCCGGGCTGACCTCAGTCCTGCGCCTGGTAGAACCACAGCCCGAACATGTTGATGTCGCGGTCGGCCTCCACCGCGACCTGCCGGCACTCCACCGCGGCCTTGGTGACCGCGTCGCCCGGCACCTTGAACAGCCAGTTCCGCCAGCGGTGCTTGCGGTCGCTGCCGTCGATCGTCCAGTCCCCCACGGCCGTCCCGTCGATCTCCATGCGGGTGACGATGTCGCCGCGCACGAAGTCGATCCGCTTGGCCACGATCACGTCCTTGCCGGGCGTGAGGTTCTGGATCTGCCACAGCGACGTCCCGCCCACGTGCGCCTTGCCGCGGGCGGTCACCTTCACCCCGTCGGGGTAGGTGAAGCTCTGGTTGGTGGTCCAGTTCTGCTTGTCGCCCTCGATGTTGAAGGAGTGCGACAGCTCGTCCTTGCGGTCGCCGATCTTGATCTCGTCGACCAGGACGTAGTTCTTCCCGTCCATGTAGATCTTGGCGGGCAGCTCGGAGCGCTCCTTGAGCTGCTCCCAGGAGAGCTCGACCGCGTCCTTCGCCTTGACCGGCTCGGGCGGGGCCTCCTCCTCCTCCTCGGGGGCCTCCTCCTTGGGCTCGTCCTTCTTGCCGGGCGGCGGGGGCGGCGGCGCGACCTCGACCTTCACGTCCGAGGCGAGCCGCAGGTTGTCGACCGCGCTCCCCATGCGGTTGAGCAGGTTCTCGAGGTCGCCGCGCATGGGCTTGGCCTCGCGGACCACGCCCTGCAGGCCCTCCATGACCTCCTTCCACTGCTCCCACTCGCGCACGCCGTTGAGCGCGGGCACGTTGGCGTCGGCGTCGAGCCGCATGTCGTCGGCGAGCTCCACCAGCAGGCGCAGCCCCTGGATCACCTGCGGCCCGTCGAGGGAGCCCGTCTCGATCAGGAGCCCGAGCGTCATGCACGCGGCCCGCATGTCGCGCGCGGAGTGGATCCCCTTGCGGGCCAGCACGCCGAGCGAGCTGCGCAGGTCGCCCAGCATCGTCCGCAGCTTCTCGACGAGGTCGGAGCCCATGGTCGAGCCGACCGCGCCCGCCTGCGGGCGGAAGCGCAGGTCGATCTCACCCGGCCCCGGGTTGGCCGGGTCGCGCGCGTCGGTGATCTCGATCGTCTCCGCGGTCACGAGGATCCGCGCCAGCTCGATCCCGTCGCGCGGGTCGGGGAGCTTCGACTCGACGTCCACCCGGACCGTCTCGTGGATCCGGCGGTGCCCCTTGAACTTGGGGTTCGCCTTGTTGACCACGAAGTCGACCGGGTCCTCCACGTACTTGAGGACCACGTAGCAGGTGGCCGGGAGCTGCGGGAGCTGCTTGCCGGGGTCGATCGTGACGATCTTCGGCTCCCAGAGGATCAGGTCGTTCCCCTCGCCGTCGAGGGCGTAGCCGGCGTTCACGTCGACGGACATGTCGCCGCGCCGCCGCCCGACCACCTTCAGCTCGCCCGACCAGCGCGGGACGATCCCCAGGCCGTGCAGCATCCGGTTGTGGAGCTTGCGCTTCTCGAGGTGGTACCGCTCGCCGGTCTGGAAGTCGTCGCTCTCGAGGCGCAGCCCGTGGAAGTGGTTCAGCCGCAGGTAACCCTGCCTCGCATCGTCGGCCATCGCGTCGTGTCCCCCAAAGCAGTGTGTTCGTGCGGCGCGCCCGCGCGGGCGCGCTCCCTATTCGTCTTCCGCGGACTCCATCTCGCCGTCGCCCCCGAGCGGGTCGAACTCCTCGGCCTCCTCGCCCTTCAGCCACATGTCGACGCCCACGGTCGAGGTGACCCCGACGGTGATGCCGGTGTCGTCGTCGTCCTTGGCGTCGGGCTCGGCGAAGGTGAGGTAGTAGTCGGTGTGGACCGGCTTCTCCTGCTCGATGATCCGATGGATCCGCAGGATCGTCGCGGCGTCGACCTGCTCGATCGGGAGCGGGATCTTGACCACGAACGTGTGCGCCCGGTTCACCTCGTGCATCACCACGGTGTCCACGCCGACGGTGAACGACTGGCCCACGACGCAGCCGTCGTAGGGCCACACGTTCTCGAGGATCTCGGGGTCCACGCCCGTGAAGATGCGCAGGTAGACCCGCAGCCCGCGCGGCGTGCCGCGCAGGTGGTACAGCTCCACCGCCTTCTTGATCAGGCTGCGCTTCTTCGTCTCGGGCCAGTCCGACTCGAGCGTCAGCGCCACCCACGAGGCGAGGTACTCCAGGAAGTCGGCGGGGCACTCGTGCGGGTCGAAGTAGTGCTCGAGGTGGCGCAGCCGCGAGTCGGTCTGGAACTGCAGGTGCTGGAACACCCACAGGAAGTTGCGGATGAAGCTCCGCCCGGTGATGTCGCTGCGCTGGTAGAGCTGCGGCAGGTAGTCCACGATCGAGGCGTCCGCGACGGTGACCTCGATCCGCTGCGCCTCGTCCTCGAGGTCGACCATCGCGCCGGGGGCGGGCCGCTGGGCGACGACGGTCCCGCGCGGGGCGTAGTGGTCGGTCAGCCGGACGCGCAGGCGCTCGGGCGCGACCCCGGTCAGGGCCAGGATCTTGCGCGCCTTGTGGAGCGAGTAGCCCTCCAGCTTGGGCGCGGGGAGCTCCCGCTCCGCCAGCGCCTTCTTGAGCCGCTCGAGCGCGCTCTCGCGTCGCTTGGCGCCGAGCGCCAGCCCCTCGCCGTCGTCCGCCGGCGCCGACCCGTTGCCCTGCTCGGCGCTCAAGCGAGCGTCTCCTTGGCGATCTCCTTGACCTGCACGTCGACCACGTGGACCAGCTCGTCCTCGCGCAGCGGCACCTGCACCGCCGTCCGCTTGAGGTCCTCGTCGTAGAGCTCGAGGTCCTCGACGTAGTCGACGCCGGACTCGCCCTCGATCACGCGGTAGAGGTCCGACTTGTGCACGGCGCGCCCGAACGGCCAGCCCTTGCCGTCCACGCCGCCGAACAGCGGGTGGAGCATGGTCCGGATCGAGTCCTCCAGCCGGACCTTGATCCGGTCGGCGCCGGGCCCGCCCTGCTTGAGGACCACGCTCACGCGCACCGAGATCTCGACGAACCGCGGCTTGCTCACCCGCAGGCGCGTGGTGACCAGGCGCCGCTCATCGAGGAAGTCCTGCACCCGCCGCAGCAGCTCGGGCGCGGGCACCGGCTTCTTCTCGAGGTCGCGCCCCTGGTGCTCGCCGCTCGGCACGATCAGGAGCGTCACCTCGCCCTCGCGGCGCGGGGTCTTGAGGCAGCGCGCCCGCGCCACGTTGGGGGAGGCCTTCAGCGCCAGGAACTCGTAGTCCTCGATCGTGACCGCGCGGTAGCGGTGACGGATCACCTGCGGGCCCCGCAGCTTGGCGTCGTCGAGCGTCTCGAGGTCGGCGCCCCCGCGCGCCTTGTAGTAGTTGCTGACCGACTCGACGTAGGGCACCGCCTGGCGCAGCACCGTCAGCGAGCCGCCGCCCACGTTGCCGACCAGGCCGCCGCCGGTCATGTAGCTCTCGGCCACGACCGCGTTCGGCCCGGGCGGCGGGATCTTGCCCCGCCGGCCGTCCCCGAAGACCACGTTCCCCACCACCGGGTCGACCACGTAGTGGCGGTCGGTCGCGCTCGAGGCGTAGAAGCTCTCGACCCGGTGCCAGCGGACCCACACCTCGGTCGGGTTGCCCGCCTCGTCCGCCTCGATCTTGACCGCGTCCTCGCCCTCCTCCTGGAGGATCTTGGTGAGCTCGCGCTTGGTCGGGACCTCGTGCTCGCGCACCACGATCTGCTCGCCCGGGAGCACCGGGAAGCGCGAGAACGTGAACCGCTGGTCGGGGGTCCCGTCCGAGTGGCCGAGCACCTCGCGCTCGATCTCGGTGGCGTGGATCGCGCTCACCGTGTTGAGCAGCAGGTCCTCGATCTTGGGCGAGCGGGCGTAGCTGCCCATCTCGAGCCGGCAGCGCAGCCAGTGGCGGGTCTCGCCGAACTCCTTCTTGGGCTGCATGTCGGGCGGCCCGCGGAACTCGACGATCCCCGAGCGGGTCAGGTTGTCGGTCCCGTCGCGCGGCTTGAGGTCGGACCAGCGGGTGCCGTTCCAGTACTCCCAGGCGATCCGCTGGTCGGGCTTGCGCGAGCGCCGGCGCCGCTCGCGGTCGGACACCTCCTCGGGGAAGGGCTCGTCCACCACCACGTCGGAGGGGTCCTCGCGGAACTCCTCCAGCCGCACGAACAGCTTGGCGGTCTGCTCGGGGAACGCGCCGCTGAAGCCCAGGTAGAACGCCGGGTGCTCCTCGCGGAACGGCTCGAACGCCTGGAAGGTGCGGAACTCGTCGCGCACGAGGTCGCTGCGGTCGACGTAGTTGAAGTCGTTGTAGGTGAGGCAGCGCTCGACCGGGTAGGGCACCTGGCTGTAGCGCAGCTCGAGCCCCTTGAAGGCGGGCGGCGCGAGCGGGTGCTCGTCCTTCCACACCCAGTTGCCGTCGAGCACCACGTAGCCGCCGGGCCGGCCGTAGTCGCCCTGCGCGATCCGCGCCCGCACCCAGTAGCCCTCGTTGCCGTTGACCTCGTGGGCGACCATCGCGTCGGGCCGCAGGAACGAGATCGTGCCCGAGCGCGTGAACGCGAAGGTGGAGTCGCGGAACTCGTGCCCCTGCCCCTCGGGCGGGCCGTCGGGCGTGGTGCGGCCGAGCTCGACCCAGCGCTTCCCGTTCCAGAACTCGAACGCGACCACCAGGTTGGGCGTCGGCTTGGCCGGCGGGACCAGGGTCGGGTCCGCCTGCACGAGGTCGATCAGGACGCGCGCGTCCTGCTTGCCGAGGCACTCCCCGCTGAGCAGGTAGAAGCACGACTCGACCGCCGGCTGCTCGCTGAACGGGTAGAAGGTCTTGGTCTGGTCGAGGGGCACGTAGACGTCGCCCGCCACGCAGGCCATCACCATGTCGGCCAGGATCCCCTCGTTGAGGATCTGCGCCGAGGCGGTGATCCGCCCGACCACCGTCTCGTTCTCGCTGGCCGGCAGCTCGATCAGGTGCCCGCGCAGCCAGTAGCCCTCGAGCCCGTCGACCTCGCCGGGGGCGATGTCCTCGAGCGGCCCCGCGAACCCGATCGAGCGCTGCGACTTGCTGGCGGCCGCCGCCTCCTCCGCCGGGATGTCGACCGGCCCGAGGTCGCGCCAGCGATGCCCGTTCCAGTACTCCCACTCGAGCAAGGCGCTCAGCCCCTCGGTCTTGGCGCGCGGGCAGTCGAACACCAGCTGCAGCGTGCCGTTCTCGGCGAGCGTCGCGAAGCGCGGGTCGGAGAGGTAGAGGAACCGGTCGATCTCCTTGGTCCCCGCGAAGGCATCGAACCCCTCGCGCGGCACCGAGCGCAGCCGCTCGGTGTTGTCGGCGACGCGGTCCTGGTGAATCGTCATGACCTGCTGGAGCCGCGGCGAGACGACGTACAGGTCCTCCTCGGTCTCGAACACGAGGCTGTCGCCGTCCTCGTTGGGCTCGGTCGCCACCTGCGTCCCGCGGGGCACCCACGTGCCGCCCTCGTAGCCCTCCACGAGGTGGAAGGTCAGCATGGTCCGCGCGGGCTGCGGCGGGCGCAGCCGGACGCCGATCAGGTCGAGCAGCGTGAGGTAGACCTTGTCGGGGACCCGGTTGAGCCGGTAGAGGACCATCTCGGTCATCCACGAGAACAGCTCGATCAGCGTGATCCCGGGGTCGCTCGGGTTGAAGTTCGTCCACTCCGGGCAGTACTGAGGGATCAGCCGAATCGCCTCGTCGCGGATCTGCTCGAAGGTCCGGTCATCCAAGTTGGGCGACGGCAGCGGCATAGGTCTCCTCAGGCGTGCAGGGCCGGCGCGAGGCTCGCGCTCACGGGCTCTTCTGCAGGTAGAACGGGTAGACCAGGTTGAAGATGTTGTTGGTCGCGATGACCTGGTACTCGATCTGGGTGTTGATCCGGCTCGGCTCGTCGCGGTCGACCTGCACCCGCACGTTGAGCGCCTGGATCCGCGGTTCCCACTTGCTGAGCGCGTCCTTGACGTAATAGATGATCAAGCCGTGCGTGTTGGCGTTGTTCGGCGCGAACACGAGGTCGTGGACCGCGCAGCCGAAGTCGGGGCGCATCACGCGCTCGCCGAGGGCGGTCCCGAGGATGATCAGGATCGACTCCTCGATGTTCTCCTCGTACTGGGACATCGCCACACCCTTGCGGCGGTCCAGGTCGACCGGGAACTTCCAGCCGACGCCGAGGAACGACTTGCGTGTGTTGAACGCCGGGGGCACGGCGGTCCTCACATCTCGGGAGGTCTCGGGACGACTCGAGGTGGAGCGGGGCGCACCAGCAGCATGAGTGCCCCCGCAGGAACCTCGACCCGAGCGCTAAGGTCAACCGACATCGCCGGCTACGGCCGGCGGGCGGGCAATGTAGGCACGGGTCCAGCGCCTGTCAAGCCGACGCAGGGCGGTCCAATGCACGCCTTGAGCGCTCCTGGCGACGTGAGTACGATCGCAGCAGCCAGCGGCCGCGACCCGATTCGGTCGCCCCGAACGGGGCGTCCTCCGAGCAGCGCGAGAGGTCGGTCCCCGCCCATGCCACGCCCCATGACCCACCCTCCCGCCCCAGCGCGGCGGCGGCGCCCGTTCGCGGCGCTCGCGGCGCTGCTCCTCGCGGCTCCCCTCGCCGCGGCTCAGGAGCGGCCGCCGGTCCACCTCAGCGTGGCGACCGAGCCGGCCGACGCGCAGGTGTTCGTCCGCTACCTCGGCGGCGAAGGCGCCCAGGAGCAGTTCGTCGGCCGCACCCCCGCCGGCGCGGCCCTCGAGCTCGAGCTCGCCGCGGGCGCGGCCGAGGTGGTCGTCTTCAAGGACGGCTACGTGTGCAAGGTCGAGCCGCTCCAGCTGCGCTCCGGCGGCTCGGCCCGGCTCGAGGTGCGGCTGACCCGGGACATCGCGATCCCGCACGGCCTGGTGCTGAAGGACTCGCCGCGCCTGGTCGAGGACGCCCGGGCCGGGGAGCAGCTCTACCTGGCCGTGCTCGCCCACGTGGTGCGCTACTACGTGGAGGAGCTCGACCCCCGCCAGCTCGTCGACGGCTCGGTCCGGACGCTGGTCGAGGTGCTCGAGGCGGTGCGCCGACGCGAGCAGGTCCTCCGGCGCGAGCTCTCGCCCGAGGCGCGCGAGCGCTACTACGGCGAGGAGCTCGACCTGCGCGGCTACGCGCCGCTCGTCTTCGAGCGGGGCGCGCTCGACGCGCAGGGGCGGAGCACCTACCGGCTGACGGCCGGGGCGGCCTCGATCGCCGGCCTGACCGACGACAGCTTCGACAGCTACCTGCGCATGCTCAAGGACGTGTACGCGTTCCTGCGCGGCCAGTGGGACGCGAGCCGGCTGCTGTCCGACGCGGTGCTGACGCGCTGCCTGATCGAGGGCCAGCTCGGCGCCCTGGGCGACGACCACACCCACTTCCTCACGCCCGCGGAGTACGCGGCGCTCGAGGAGGAGAGCTACGGCTCGTTCGGCGGGATCGGGATCGTGGTCTCGATGCGCGCGGGGAAGCTGACCGTGATCACGCCCATGCCCGGCACCCCCGCCGCCCGGGCCGGGATCCTGGCCGGCGATCAGATCGTGGCGATCGACGGCCAGCTCGCCGCGCGCCTGAGCATGAAGCAGGCGGTCGAGCTGATGCGCGGCCCGGTCGACAGCCCCGTCGAGCTCACGATCCGGCGCGGCGGCCGGGAGCTGAGCGTGACGGTCGTGCGCGCCGAGGTGAAGGTCAGGGACACCGCCCACCGCATGCTCGGCCCGGACGCGCCCGGGGTCGGCTACCTCCGGATCAGCTCCTTCATGCACGAGGCGCTCGACGTGGAGGTCGAGACGGCGCTCGAGGCGCTGGCCGACCAGGGCATGCGCGCGCTCGTGATCGACCTGCGCAACAACCCGGGCGGTCTTTTGACGCAGGCCCATCGCCTGGCGGACATGTTCGTGCGCAAGGGGGTGATCGTCTCCACGCGCACGCGGATCGCCGGGGAGTCGCGGGTGCTCACGGCGGCGGACGACGGCGACGAGCTCGACATCCCGCTGGCGGTGCTCATCAACGGCGGGAGCGCGAGCGCCTCGGAGATCCTGGCGGGGACGCTCGAGGAGCACGGGCTCGCGGTCCTGGTCGGCGAGCGCTCGTTCGGAAAGGGCTCGGTCCAGCGGGTGATGCCGCTCGACCCCTACGGCGGCGCCCTGGCGCTGACGGTCGCGACCTACCACCTCCCGAGCGGGGCGACCCCGCACAAGGTGGGGGTGACGCCCGACGTGATCGTCGAGCTGAGCGAGGAGCAGGAGCTCGAGCTGATCAAGCGGACCAACTACACGGTCGACGAGGAGCACCTCGAAGCCGACCCGCAGCTCTCGGCGGCCGTCAAGGAGCTGGCCAAGCGGCTCCGCTGAGCCGCTCGCACACCTCGGCCACCAGCCCGAGCGCGCCCGCCGTGGCGCGGACCTGCACGAGGTCGCGCGTGCCGGGATAGCGCCGCTCGCGGTGGATCACGTCGTCCTCGCCGGGCCCGGCCACCGCCATGTGGACCAACCCCACCGGCTTGGCGGCGCTGCCGCCGCCCGGGCCGGCGATCCCGGTGACTCCCAGCCCCAGCGCCGCCCCCGAGCGCGCCCTGGCGCCGCGCGCCATGGCGACGGCGACCTCGGCGCTCACGGCGCCGACCTCGGCGATCAGCGCCGGGGGCACCCCGAGCAGGCGGCTCTTGGCCTCGTTGCTGTAGGTCACGAGCCCCTCGCCGAACACCCGCGACGCGCCGGGGATCGCCGTGATCGCCGCCGCCACCCGTCCGCCGGTGCAGGACTCCGCCGTGGCGAGGGTCAGCCCGCGCGCGGTGAGCCACCCCGCCGCCGCCTCGGCCAGCTGGTCGCTGCCGACCGCCCGGATGTGGGCGCCGACCAGCTCCTTGGCCCGCAGCCACAGCGCCTGAGCCAGCTCCTCGTCGGGGGCCAGGACGGTCACGCGGATCGTCCCGAGCGCCTCCTCGGCCGCGTAGCGGACGTCCACCCCAGCCGCGACCTCGAGCGGGTCGAGGCGCTCGCCGAGGGCGCTCTCGGCGATGCCGACCGTGCGGAACGTGCGCTCGGCGAGCGGTCGTCCGCCGCGGAGGCGCAGCTCGGGTTCGAGGTAGCGAGACCACAGCCAGCGCATCTCGCGCGGCACGCCGGGCAGGCAGTAGATCGACGCGCCGCGGTGCTCGAGCGCGAACGCCGGCGCCGTGCCGACCTCGTTGGTGAGCACCCGCGCGCCGCGTGGGATCTCGGCCTGCCGGCGGTTCGAGGGCGACATCGTGCGCCCGAAGCGCTCGAACAGCGCGGCGATGTGGGCCAGGGACGCCTCGTGCAGCTCGAGCGGGACGCCCGCCAGCGCCGCCACGGCGGCGCGCGTGAGGTCGTCGGTGGTCGGCCCGAGCCCGCCCGTGACGATCACGAGGTCGACCCGCGCGCAGGCGAGGGCCAGCGCGTCGACGATCGCCGCCTGCTCGTCGGGGCAGGTGGCGTGCGCCACGCAGGCGATCCCGAGGCGCTCCAGGCGTTCGCCGAGCCAGGCGGAGTTGGTGTCGAGCCCGTCGCCGCGCAGCAGCTCGGAGCCGATGGTGAGGATCGCGGCGCGCGGGAGCCCGCCGGGTGTGGCCTGAGGCGTCGGCTGCATGGGTCGCTCGGGGCGCCCGCTGGGCGCCGTCGACCGCCAGTCTACGCGCGCCCTGGCGGGCTGCGCACCGCGAACTCTCACCCTGGCTGCGGGGAAACCTCACCGGGCCGCGCGCCCCGCGCGCGGGCCGGCCACGAGTTCCGCGCGCCTCCAGCGCGGCACGGTCGTTGAGAAGCGCGCGGCCTCCCCGCGGGCTCGCCCGCGGCGCGGCCGCTGGTCGGGCGTGCGCTCGCCGCGGCCCCCCCAATCGCAAGGAAGAGAGCGTCGCGAGCATGAACAGGACCCTTCGACTCATCGCGCTGAGCGCCCCGGCGCTCCTCGTCGCCAGCGCGGCGAGCGCGCAGCAGCAGGAGCAGCAGCGCCCGGAGCAGGGCGCGCAGGAGCTCCAGGGCACGCTGCAGGACGTGCGCTACGTGCGCCTGCAGCAGGAGGACGGGGCGCGCGTGATCGCGCTGATCCGGAGCCAGGACCAGGGGGTCGTGATCGCCGACCTCGGCCGCTGGGCCGCCGTGCAGGAGCTGTCCCTCGAGCCTGGCGCTCGGATCCGCCTGCGCGGGGTCGAGCGGCGAGCGGTCGAGGGGATCACGGTCGTGAGCGGCGAGCAGCTCTTGGTCGATGGCCGCTCCGCTTCGCTCGATCGCGCAGGTCTGCACGACCTGCGCGGCGCCGAGCTGCGCCAGCTCGGTCTGACGGGCCAGCAAGGCCGGTTCGGCCAGCAGGGCCAGCAGGGCATGCAAGGCGGGCAGCAGGGCATGCAGGGCGGCCAGCAGGGCTGGGGTCAGCAGGGCCAGCAGGGCTGGGGCCAGCAGGGCATGCAGGGCGGCCAGCAGGGCTGGGGTCAGCGGGACCAGCAGGGCTGGGGCCAGCAGGACATGCAGGGCGGGCAGCAGGGCTGGGGCCAGCAGGGCATGCAAGGTGGGCAGCAGGGCTGGGGTCAGCAGGGCATGCAGGGCGGCCAGCAGGGCTGGGGCCAGCAGGGCATGCAGGGCCAGCAGGGCGGCCAGCAGGGCTGGGGCCAGCAGGGCATGCAGGGCGGCCAGCAGGGCTGGGGCCAGCAGGGCATGCAGGGTGGCTTCGATCGTCAGCAGCAGCAGTACGGGCCGCGCCAGCAGGGCATGCAGGGTCGCTTCGGCCCGCAGGGTGAGGTCTCCGAGCAGGGCATGTGTCCCCAGTGCGAGCACTGCCAGCAAGCCTTCGGGGGGCGCGGCTTCGGCGGTGAGCAGGCCGGCGGGTTCAAGGCCACGGCGCAGGGCAC
>CAZMSZ010000181.1:0-4718 GCA_964569055.1 uncultured Planctomycetota bacterium
CGGCTGCGCGGCGCGACCCTGTACCTGGCGGGCCCGGCCGGCTCGAGCGTGGGCGCCACCGCCAACGTCCTGATGGCGGCCTGCCTGGCCGAGGGCCAGACCGTGATCGAGGGCGCCGCCTGCGAGCCGGAGGTGACCGAGCTGGTGCGCCTGCTCCAGGCCATGGGCGCGCAGATCGAGGGAGCGGGCAGCTCGCGCCTGGTGATCGAGGGGGTGGAGGCGCTGCGCGGCGCCGAGCAGACCGTGGTCGCCGACCGGATCGAGGCCGGCAGCTACATCATGGCGGCCGCCCTCGCGGGCGGCGACGTGCGGATCGAGGAGGCGCGGCTCGAGCACCTCGGCGCGGTCGAGGACGCGCTCCGCCAGGCCGGGGTCCTGCTCGAGGAGACCGACGGGGCGGTGCGCGTCCGGCGCGACGGCCCGCTGCGCGCGATCGAGGTCACGACCCTCCCCTACCCGGGCTTCCCGACCGACCTCCAGGCCCCGCTGGTGGCGCTCCTGACCCAGGCCGAGGGGGTCTCGGTCGTCCGCGACACGATCTACCCCGACCGCTTCATGCACCTCGCCGAGCTGTCCCGGATGGGCGCCGACTGCTCCAAGCAGGGCGGGACGGCCGTGATCCGCGGGGCGACCCCCCTGCAGGGCGCCGAGGTCGAGGCGACCGACCTGCGCGCGGGGGCCGCCCTGGTCATCGCCGGCCTGGTCGCCCGCGGGCAGACCGCGGTCCGGGGGCTGCACCACATCGACCGCGGCTACGAGGACATCGCGGCCAAGCTGCGCGGGCTGGGCGCGGCCATCTTCCGCGAGACCCCCTCGCAGACGATCCGCCGCGCGGCCTAGGCGGGCCGAACGAGCAGCCGAACTGGTCGAAGGGCGCGCTGCTTAGCGCGTCAAGCGAGCTCCTTCGTTGACGGTAGCGAGCGCCGGGCCGGACCCGCCGCGCCGGCCGCTCGCCCTGCGAAGAGGCTTGCCAAAGGCTTGGTCAGCCCTACAATTGCGCCTTCGTTGCACGCCCCGGCCCCCCCGGGCCGGGGCTCTTCTTCTTTCGTCGGGATCTCCCGTGTTCGACCAGCTCACGGACGGCCTACAGGGCGCCATCGAGCGCATCGTCTCGCGTGGCAAGCTCACCGAGGCGAACATCGATGAGGGCTTGCGCGAGGTGCGCAAGGCCCTCCTCGAGGCCGATGTCTCCCTGCCCGTCGTCCGGGACTTCATCGAGCGCGTCAAGCAGGCGTCCGTCGGGCAGCTGAAGATCGAGGGGGTCGACCCCGGCCAGCAGATCGTGAAGGTGGTCAACGACGAGTTGATCAACCTCATGGGCCCGATCGACACCCGCGTGATCGAGGCCGGCCCCGGCCAGGGCCCGACCGTGATCATGATGGTCGGCCTGCAGGGCTCGGGCAAGACGACCACCACCGGCAAGCTCGCCAAGTACCTGGTCGAGAAGAAGAAGAAGAAGCCGCTGCTCGTCGCGGCCGACCTGCAGCGCCCGGCGGCCATCGATCAGCTCAAGGTCCTCGGCGAGCAGCTCGGGGTCCCGGTCTACAGCGAGAAGCCGGGCGAGCAGAAGAAGGGCCTGACCGGCCTGTTCAAGCGCGGCACCGCCGCGGCCGAGGTGTGCAAGAACGGCGTGCGCCACGCGGTCGAGACCGGGCGCGACATCGTGATCCTCGACACCGCCGGCCGGCTGCACATCGACGAAGAGCTGATGGCGGAGCTCAAGGACGTGCAGAAGCGCGTCGAGCCCCACAACGTGCTCCTGGTCTGCGACGCCATGACCGGCCAGGACGCGGTCAACTCGGCCAAGCGCTTCGACGAGGAGCTGAACCTCTCGGGCGTGGTCCTGACCAAGCTCGACGGCGACGCGCGCGGCGGCGCGGCCCTCTCGATCAAGGCCGTCACCGGCAAGACGATCAAGTTCATCGGCACGGGCGAGAAGCTCGACCGGCTCGAGGAGTTCCGCCCCGAGGGCATGGCCTCGCGGATCCTCGGCATGGGCGACGTGGTGCGCCTGGTCGAGATCGCGCAGGAGCACGTCGACCAGAAGCAGGCGGAGAAGAGCGCGCAGCGGCTGCTCACGGGCAAGTGGAACTTCGAGGACTTCCTCGGTCAGCTCCAGATGCTCAAGAAGATGGGCCCGCTCAAGCAGCTCCTCGGCATGCTGCCGGGCGTCGGCGGCATGATGAAGGGCCTCGAGATCCAGGGCGACGAGCTCAAGCCGATCGAGGCGATCATCAGCTCGATGACGCAAGCCGAGCGGCGCGACCCCGACCTGCTCAGCGGGCGCACGGGCGGGAGCCGCAAGCGGCGGATCTCCAAGGGCAGCGGGACGTCGGTCCAGGACGTCGCCGCCCTGATCAAGCAGTTCAAGGCGATGAAGCGGATGATCGGCGACCTCGGGCGCATGGGCGACGTCGGCGCGCTCATGACCCCGCAGGGGACCGAGCAGGCGCTCAAGCGCCTCCCCGGCGGTAAGGCGCTCCTGCGCTCGGGCCAGAAGGCCCGGTCCAAGGGCGACAAGCAAGACCGCAAGAAGCAGAAGCAGAAGCGAAAGAGGGCGCGCCGCTAGGGGCGCGTCGCGAAGGGACGTTGACGATGGCCGTGCGGATGAGGCTGAAGCGCTTGGGGCGGAAGAACCGCTCCTTCTATCGCATCTGCGTGTTCGACCACCGGACTCGGCGGGACGGGCGCGCGATCGAGGAGCTGGGGCACTACGACCCGCTCGTGGCGGACGAGGACAAGAAGTACTCGCTCAACCGCGAGCGGATCTCGTTCTGGCTCAACCACGGCGCGCTGCCGACCGAGACGGTGCTCTCGATCCTGCTCAAGCAGGGCATGGAGGTGCCGGGGTCGCAGAAGAAGCGCGCGCTGTCGCCCGAGGAGCGGGCGCAGCGGGAGCGGGAGAAGGAGGAGAAGCGCCTCAAGCGCGAGAAGGCCCTCCTGATCAAGCAGGCCCAGGAGGCGACCGCCAAGCCCATGTCGAAGAAGGAGCGCCGCGAGGCCAAGAAGGCCGGCGGCCGCTAGAGCCCGTTCGGGCGGCGCCCCGCGCGCCGAGGATCGACCCGTGCTGCGCATCGACGTGCACACGCTGTTCCCCGCGATGTTCGACGGGTTCCTCGGCCACGGGCTGGTGCGGCTGGCGCGGCAGAAGGGGCTGGTGGACGTGCAACTGCACGACTTCCGGCGCCACGCGACCGACCGGCACCAGAGCGTCGACGACCGCCCCTTCGGGGGCGGACCCGGAATGGTGCTCGCGTGCGGCCCGATCTTCGCCTCCGACGAGGCGGTGGTCGCGGCCGGGCGCGAGGCGGGGCTCGAGGGCGAACCACGCCGCGTGATGCTCACGCCGCAGGGTCGCCCGCTCGACCAGGCGCTCCTGGAGGAGCTGGCGCGCGAGCGCTGGATCTCGCTCCTGTGCGGTCACTACGAGGGGTTCGACGAGCGGGTCCGCGAGGGGCTGCGGCCGTTGGAGGTGTCGATCGGCGACTACGTGCTCTCGGGGGGTGAGGTGCCGGCCATGGTCCTGATCGACGGGGTCACGCGGCTGGTGCCGGGCGCCCTGGGGGCTCCCGAGGGGGCGCGCGACGACTCCTTCTCCCGGAGGGGTGCGCCGTTGGAGGGGCCGCAATACACTCGTCCCCGCGTCTTCCGGGGCATGGCGGTTCCCGACGTCCTCCTGTCGGGCGATCACGAGGCGGTCGCGCGCTGGCGCGAAGAGCAGGCGCTGAGGCGGACCAAGGAACGACGCCCCGACATGCTGCCGCAGGGCGGGGACGAGCAACAGAGCAGGGGCGACCGGCCCGCCGGGCGAGGTCGCGAAGGACACGCAGGAGTCAGGCAATGAGCAACAACGACGTCATGCTCCAGGCGGAGCAGCGGCAGGCCGACAAGCAGGTGCCGCAGTTCGAGATCGGCGACACCGTCGACGTCCAGGTTCGGATCACCGAGGGCGACAAGAGCCGCATCCAGCTGTTCTCGGGGATCGTGATCGCCAAGAAGCACGGCGGCCTCCGCGAGAGCTTCACCGTGCGGCGCCTCGTCGACGGCGAGGGCGTGGAGCGCACCTTCCCGATCCACTCGCCCGCCGTGGTGGGGATCACGGTCAAGCGGCACGGCGTGACCCGCCGGGCGAAGCTCTACTTCCTGCGCGAGCGCGTGGGCAAGGCGACCCGCCTCAAGGAGCGCAAGGTCGTCAAGAAGGAGGCCGAGGCGGCCGAGGCGGCCAGCGCCAAGAAGGGCGGCCGCAAGCGCGGCGCCAAGGCCAAGGCCGAGCGCCGTCAGCGCGCGGCCGAGGCGCCCAAGCCGAAGAAGAGCAAGAAGAAGAAGAAGGCCGAGGCCAAGGCCTAGGCGCGTGCGCCGCGGCCTTCGCCGTGGCCCGCGACCCCGCGGCGCGGTCGGGCACCCGACCGGGCGGGCTCGCGGTTCGTACCGGGGGCGGGGCGGGCTCCTGCGCTCCGCGCCCCCGGCTTGACCCCTCGCCCGCTCCGCCGGCTCGCTCGACCACCATGGCTCAGAACTACGAGATCCGCCTCAAGGCCAGCGCCCTCGAGAACCTCAAGCGCAGCCGCGACGAGCTGCGCGCGCAGCTCGGCACGCGCCAGATCGGCGAGCGCCTCACCGGCCTCGCGCCCGGCGACGCGGGCGAGCTGGCGAACCGGCTGCTCGGGCTGCTCGACGCGATCGACGGCGTGATCTCCCGCGCCAAGGCCGCGGACTGA
>CAZMSZ010000181.1:4818-14297 GCA_964569055.1 uncultured Planctomycetota bacterium
AGCGCGCCACCGCGCGCCCGGCCTGACCGGCCCCACCGCGCCCGCGCGCGCGGATACCATGGCCCGGTGAGCAACACCCCCGCGCGCGAGCACACCGGCTCGGCTGGGGCGAGGAGCGGCGCGTTCTCGGCGGCGGTCCTCGCCGGCGGCGCCAGCCGCCGCATGGGTCGGCCCAAGCCGTTCGTGCGCCTGCCCGACGGGCGCAGCCTGCTCGAGGTGGCGCTCGAGGCGCTCGCGCGCGCCGGGGCGAGCGAGCGGCTGGTCGTGGCGGGCGAGCTCGCGCCCTTCGCCGCCGCGCCGCTCCCGCCGGGCGTCCGCCTGGTCCAGGACGCGCTCCCCCAGCGCGGCCCCCTCGGCGGGCTCGAGGCCGCGCTGCGGTTGGCCGGGCGGCCGTGGACCCTGGTGGTCGCCTGCGACATGCCCGCGCTCGAGCCCGAGCGGCTGCGCGCGCTGCTCGCCGCCGCCGACGACGCGCACGACGCCGTGGTGCCCCTCGTGGAGGGTCGGCTGCAGCCCCTCCACGCGCTCTATCACCGACGCTGCCTGCCGACCCTGCAGGCGGCGCTGCGCGCGGGCGCGCTCGGCTTGACCCGGGCGCTGGCCGACCTGCGCCTGCGCGAGCTCGCGCAGCCCGCGTCCCCGAGCTTCGCCAACGTGAACACTCCCGCCGAGCTCGCGCGATTCGGAGGCGCCGCATGACCGACCACGTCCGCACGGGATCGCCGATCCTCCCCGCCTGCGGGTGCCTGATCAGCCTGGCGCTGATCCCGCTCGGGGTGGCCGGGCTCACCGGCTCGCTCCCCTCGCTCCCGCGCTCGTCCGAAGACGTCCGCGAGGTCGCGCCTCGCCCGGCGCCGCCCGCGGAGGCCGCCCCGAGCGCGCGCGACCTCGCCGCCGAGCGGGCCGCGGCCGCCGAGGCCGCCGCCGACGACGCCGAGCGCGCGGCCGCGCGCCGGGCCGAGCGGGAGCGCGTGCTGCGCGAGCGGCGCGAGCGGCGGGAGCGCGACAACCGCGCGCAGGCCGAGGCGCGCGCCCGCAACCTCCGCGAGGCTCGCGAGCGGGCGGCGCGCGAGGGTCGCGAGCGCCAGGCCCGCGAACGCGAGGCGCGGATCCGCGAGGCCCGCGAGCGGGCTGCGCGCGAGGCGGCCGCGCGCGAGCAACCCGCCGACGAGGCGCGCGACGCGCCGAGCGCGGCGGAGACGCCGGCGCGGCGGCGCGAGCCGGTGGACCACCCGTCCTGGCGCAGGGACTACGCCATGGCCGCCGGCAACTGGCGAGGCGAGGGGCCCTACTACCTCGGCGTCATCGTGGACGTCACCGACGAGGACGTCACGCTGGTCTACCTCGACGGGGTCGTGGAGGACCTCCCGTTCGATCGGGTCGGACCCGACGGCTTCAAGATCGGCGCCGCCGTCGAGTACCTCGTCGAGGACGGCGTTTGGGCCCGCGCGCGGCTGGAGCGCCGCAAAGGGATCGCCGCGCGGGTGCGCCCCGAGGCGGAGGGGAGCGAGCCGCTGTGGGTCAGCCTCGCCCAGCTCCGCCTCCCGGCCGACGAGCCCCCGACCAAGGGTCACTGGAGCTCGGCGGACACCCACGCGATCACGTTCGCCCGGTATCGGAGCTCGAACTACTGGTATCCCGCGACGGTCGTGGAGGAGCGGGGCGACATGGTCGACGTGATCTACCTCGACGGCGCACGCGAGACGCGCTCGCGCGAGGACGTCCGCGGCCGCGCCTACCTGCAGTCGACCCGGCGCGAGGTCGAGGTCTGGCAGGACGACGCGTGGCTCGGGGGCGAGGTCACCTACCAGTACGGCACCGCGACCCGCGTGCGGGTCGGCGACGCTCCTCTCCCGGGCACCTGGACCAGCCTCATGCGGATCCGGCTGCTCGGGCCTCCATGAGGCGAAGGCCCGGCGGGCCGGGTCACGCCGCCCCCCGCGGCGCCCGCGCGGGCCTCGGGCGCGGCTCGCGCGGCGCGAGGACCTCGTCGAACAACCCGAGCTGCCGCGGCGCGGCGGCGGCCGCGTCGGGCTTGGTCCGGGTGAGGCCGCTCAGGCGGTACTGGGCGCGCAGCGCCGTGACGGCGCTCGCCACCTGCTCGGCCGCCCGCGCCGCTCCGCGCCCGCGCGCGCCGTAGGCCAGCCGCAGCCCCTCCTCCCACTCCGGCCGGGCGCGGCGCGCCCACGTGAGCAACGCCCCCCGCTCGCGCGGGTCGAGCGCGAGCACGCGCGCGTCGAGCAGCTCCGCTCCGGCCTCCTTCGCCGCGCAGGCCAGCCGGCGCAGCGCCCGCGTGAAGCAGCTCGGGCCCGGCAACAGCGGCGCCGCGAACAGACCGCAGCGCGCCCCCGCCCGCGCCAGCACGGCGAGCGCCTCCAGGCGCTCGGCCGGGGCCGCGGCCTCGGGCTCGAGCTCGGCGACCAGGTCGGGGTCGGTCGAGGGCACGGCGATCAGCACCTGCACCCCGCCGCGTCGCTGCAGGGCGAGCAGCGGCTCGCGATCGCGCGCGACCAGGGGCGAGCGCGTGATCACCAGCAGCGGCGGCGCCTGCGGACCAGCGGCCAACCCCTCCAGGAGCGCGCGGGTGCGCCGCCGCTCCTGCTCGATCGCCGGGTAGGGGTCGCTCCCCAGGCCGAGCACGAGCGGCCGCGCGGCGCGGCGAGCCTGCTCGGTGGCCGGCTCGACGGAGCCCGCGTCGCTCGCGGTCGCCAGCGCGCTCGGCGCCGCCGCGGCCCACCGCGTCGCCGGCCGCGCCCCCGGGTAGGGATCGAACGTCCAGACCGGGCCGAGCGCGGGGTGGCACGCGCTCCCGAGCGGGGCGCGCGCACCCGCCGGTGAGCCGGTGGAGCGCGGAGCGCGGCGCGCCCCTGCCCCGCGCCGCGGCCGCGCGCGCACATCGTGCTGCGAGCTCCGCTCCAGCGGCGCGCTTCCTCCAGCGACCTCGGCGCAGACCAGGGCGGCGGCAGCGTCGGCGATCGTCACGCTGGCTGCCGCGGCGAGCGAACGCTCCGTCATCCCCATCGTCCCGGCCCTCCTTTCGCTCCGAACACCACCCTAACCACCCCCTCCGACACCGCCGCGCGCCCCCTGCTCGGGGTCGCTCGAACCCCTGGCGCGCCGCCGTGTTCGGTGCAACCATGGAACTCGGTCCGCCGCATTCCGGGGGGAGGCGCGCCGGCCCGAGGGAAGCCTTGACGCGAGGCAACGAGGGACCCGCCCCGACCGTCACCTTGCTGACGGACTTCGGCACCCGCGACGTGTATGCGGGCGTCATGCGGGGGGTGATCTCGAACCTCGCGCCCGAGGCCCGGATCGTGGACCTGACCCACGAGGTCGCGCCCCAGGCCGTCGCGGACGCCGCGTTCCTGCTCGACTCGGCGGCGCCCTACTTCCCCTGGGGCACGATCCACGTGGCGGTCGTCGACCCCGGGGTCGGCTCGGAGCGGCGGATCATCTGCGCGCGCTCCTCGCGCGCGACGTACCTCGCGCCCGACAACGGCCTCCTCACCCGCGTGCTCGAGCGCGACCCGCCGGCCAGCCTGGTCTCGGTGGAGAACGCCGAGCTCTTCTTGCCGCGGGTCTCGTCCACCTTCCACGGGCGCGACGTGTTCGCCCCGGTCGCGGCCCACCTCGCCCGCGGCCTCGACCCGCGCCGCCTCGGCCCCGAGGTCGACGCGATCCAGCCGCTCGCGCTCCCGCGGGCCCGCGCCGGCGCGCCGGGCCGGATCGAGGGCGAGGTGATCTACATCGACCACTTCGGCAACCTGATCACGAACGTGCCCACGCCCGCGCTGCCCGAGGTCCTCGAGCTGGCGATCGGCGCCGCGGTGGTGCCCGGGCCCGTGTGCGGCAGCTACGTCGAGCGCGACGAGGGCGAGCTGCTGCTGATCGGCGGGTCGAGCGGGCTGCTCGAGATCTCGGTCAACGCCGGGAGCGCACGCGACCGGCTCGGGGCGCGGCGCGGGGACGCGGTCAGGCTGACCGTGCGCTCGCACCGCGAGGAGGAGGAGTCATGAGGCTCAGGCGCTTGCGAAGTCATCCCGAGTTCCGCCTCGAGGGGCGATCGAAGCACTTCCAGTCCTTCTGGGAGCTGGAGCTCGACCCCGGCGAGCAGACCATGACGCACCAGCACTACGAGAGCGAGGAGCTGGTCTGCCTGCTCGCCGGCGAGGGCACGGTGCGAGTGGCCGAGGTGGAGCGGCTGGTGCAGCCCGGCGAGGTGATCCTGGTGCCGCCCCGGACCGATCACGTGATCACCAACCCGACCTCCGACCGGCTGCTGCGCGCGATCACCGTCGAGAGCCGGTTCGACCTCGGGGCCGCCGAGGGGCAGGTGATCGAGACGGCGGACGTGGAGCCGACGATCCGCGCCGAGGAGGAGGCGAGCCGCTCGGCCCGGACGATCGACGACCTGATGGAGGAGCTGCCCGGTCAGGTCGACGAGGCGACCGCGATCAAGTCCATCGTCGAGCTGTTCGACATCGGCGGCAACCTGTCCGAGCAGATCGAGAACGCGCTCGGGCTCGACAACGAGCGCGGCCTCGAGGCGCTCGGGCAGATCGAGAAGAAGATCATGCGCGCGGTCGTGGAGATCACCACCCGCTACCGCCAGAAGGGCGGGCGCTGGCTGCAGGGCTGATCCCGAGCGGGCGGTCCATCGCCCGGGGCCGCTCCGGCGGGGTCGGTGCGCGGCTGTCAAGCGCCTGGAACGAAAGGGGTTGCGCCCCTTAGCAACTCGGGGAGCAATTCGCTCGAATTGACTCTTTCGTTCCCGCCAGATGCCGCTAACATGTGTCGCTTTCCCGGGCGACCCAGCGGCCGAGGTGCGCTCGTCGTCCGGGCGACAGCGATGAGGTTCGTCATCCCGAGTGCTGCGTGAGCGGGCGATCGCGCGCGCATCAGCACACGTGCAGCAGTGGTCTCGGAGGTTTCGCGGTGAAGGTCCGGTCGTCCGTCAAGCGCATCTGCGAGCTGTGCAAGATCGTGCGCCGCCGTGGCGTGGTCCGCGTGATCTGCTCGATCCCGAAGCACAAGCAAAGGCAGGGCTGATCCATGCCGCGTATCGCAGGCGTCGACATTCCGAACGACAAGCGCGTCGAGATCGCGCTCCAGTACATCCTCGGGATCGGCCGCACCAGCGCGGCCAAGATCCTCGCCGACACCGGGGTCAACCCGAACGTGCGCGCCAAGGACCTGACCGAGGACGAGGTCAAGCGCATCGCGACCGAGATCGAGCAGAAGTACACCGTCGAGGGCGCGCTGCGCCGGCTCGTCCAGGGGAACATCCAGCGGCTCAAGGACATCGGCTGCTACCGCGGGCTGCGCCACCGCCGCGGGCTGCCGGTCCGCGGGCAGCGGACCAAGACCAACGCCCGCACCCGCAAGGGCAAGGCGAAGACGGTCGCGGTCAAGAAGAGCATCAAGGCGATGCGGTAGGTAAGGCAGCATGAGCGACGAGAGCACCACCCCGCCGGCGTCCGCGGCCGACGACCTCAAGGGCGGCAAGAAGGGCAAGCGGCAGGTCACCAAGGGGGTCGCCCACATCAAGGCGACCTTCAACAACACGATGATCACGATCACCGACAAGACCGGCGGGGCGCTGTGCTGGGCCTCGGCCGGCACGATCGGCTACAAGGGCAGCCGCAAGTCGACCCCCTTCGCGGCCCAGCGGGCGGCGGAGGAGCTGGCGATCAAGGCCAAGAAGATGGGCGTGCGCGAGCTCGACGTCCAGATCAAGGGGCCCGGTTCGGGCCGCGAGAGCGCGGTCCGCGCGCTCAAGGCGGCCGGGATCGAGATCCGCTCGATCGAGGACGTCACCCCGCTGCCGCACAACGGCTGCCGCCCCAAGAAGAAGCGCCGCGTCTAGGAGATCCAGAGCATGTCCCGCTACACCGGTCCCAAGTGCAAGCTCTGCCGCCGTGAGGGCATGAAGCTATTCCTCAAGGGCACGCGGTGCGAGACCGTGAAGTGCGCGATCGCCAAGCGCGCGCACCCGCCCGGCGAGCACCCCTGGACGCGCAAGAAGCGCAGCGAGTACGGCCTGCAGCTCCGCGAGAAGCAGAAGGCGAAGCGGACCTACGGCATCTACGAGCGTCCGTTCCGCAACCTGTACGCGCGCGCCGCGGCGGGCAAGGGCAACACGGGCGAGGCGCTGATCCAGCTGCTCGAGCGGCGGCTGGACAACGTGATCTACCTGGCCGGGTTCGCGCACTCGCGGGCGCACGCCCGCCAGCAGATCGTCCACGGCCACGTGGTGGTCAACGGGCGGCGCTGCAAGTCCCCCGGGTTCCGCGTGCGCGCGGGCGACGAGTTCACGGTCATCGACCGGGAGAAGTCGAAGAAGCTGGTGGGGGCCACGATCGAGTCGACCAAGCACCGCGACGTGCCGGCCTGGCTGAGCGTCGAGGCCGCCGAGCTCAAGGGCAAGGTCGCTCAGCTCCCGAAGCGGGACGAGGCGTCGATCGATCTTCAGGAGGCGCTGATCGTCGAGTTCTGCTCGAAGTAGCAGGCCAGGCGACGGTGGCGGCGTCGGCGCCGCGCGAGGGGTAGTTCGAGGGCGGGAGGCAGGCGCGAGGGCGCCCGCGGAGAAGGCAGAGCCGGCCGCGGTGCGCCCTCTCGTCGCTCGACGCTCGCAAGGCAAGGAGACGCAGGATCCGCAGCATCAGGGCCCGCTGCGGAGCCCGCGGACGAAACTCGAGAGGTTGTCTGGTATGGCGATGCGCGTTCGTTGGCGCGGATTCGAGCTTCCGACGAAGATCCACGTCGAGGAGGAGACCCGGACCGATACCTACGCGAAGTTCATCACCGAGCCGTTCCAGCGCGGGTTCGGCATCACCGTGGGCAACAGCCTGCGGCGGGTGCTGGTCTCGTCGCTCGAGGGCGCGGCGGTGACCCACGTCAAGTTCGACGGCGTGGATCACGAGTACACGGCGATCCCTGGGGTCTACGAGGACGTCACCGACATCATCCTCAACCTCAAGGAGCTGCTGGTGCGGCTCACCCCGGGCACCAACCGGGCGACGCTGCGGCTCGACACGACCAAGCAGGGCGAGATCACGGCGGGTGACCTCGAGCACGACCACACGGTCGAGATCGTGAACCCCGGCCTCCACATCGCCCGGATCACCGAGCAGGCGCACCTCAAGGCGGAGATCCACGTGGAGCGCGGCCGCGGCTACCGCCCGGCCGAGGAGAACCAGCCGGGGATCGAGCAGGAGATCGGGGTGATCCCGGTCGCCTCGTTCTTCTCGCCGGTGAAGCGCGTGCGCTACAAGACCGAGAACACCCGCGTGGGTCAGCTCACCAACTACGACAAGCTGATCCTCGAGGTGTGGACCGACGGGACCGTCACCCCGGAGAACGCGCTGGTGGAGGCGGCCAAGATCCTCCGCAAGCACCTCAACCCGTTCATCCACTTCTTCGAGCTGGGGCGCGAGCTCAAGCCGGAGTTCGGGATCGACGAGGAGGAGGTCGAGCGCGAGGCGGTCAAGGAGGCCGATCAGGAGGCGCTCTACCAGCAGTTCATGCTGCCGGTCTCGGAGCTCGACCTCTCGGTCCGCGCCGCCAACTGCCTCGAGGCGGAGAACATCCGCACCCTCGGCGAGCTGTGCCGCATGAAGCAGGACGACCTGGTCAAGCTGCGCAACTTCGGCCGCGTGACCCTCAAGGAAATCGAGAAGAAGCTCCACGAGCGGGGACTGCGCCTCGGCATGGCCGAGGAGGTCGACGCCGTGGTCGCCAACCGGTAACGACCGGAAGGTAGGAGAGGCGCTGTGAGGCACAGGAACGCAGGGAAGCGGCTCAGCCGGCGGAGCGAGGAGCGCACCGCGCTGGCGCGCAACCTGGCCGCGTCGCTGTTCCGCCAGTTCGGGGCGGAGGACCGCGAGTTCATCTTCACCACCGTGACCAAGGCGAAGTGGGTCAAGCCGTTCGTGGAGCGGGTGATCACGCTGGGGGTCAAGGGCTACCGCGAGCTGCAGAAGGCCGCCGACGCCAACGGGACCACGATCGCCGAGCTGCGCGAGCAGCACGTCACCCGCGACAAGGAGCAGCGCAAGAAGTTCAAGGACTTCGCGCCCGAGGTGCAGCAGCACCTCGCCAAGGCGCTGCACTACCGCCGGCTGGTGGCCTCGAAGCTGCGCGATCCCGAGGCGGTGCGCGACCTGTTCGAGAAGATCGCGCCCCGCTACCTGGAGCGCCCGGGCGGGTACCTGCGGGTGCTCCGCACGAGCAAGATCCAGGTCGGCGACGCGGCTCAGCGCGCGATCCTGGGCTTCGTGAACGCCGAGAAGGAGACCGCCGCCTAGCGGCGGTTCGCTTGAGGGCGCTGGTCGTCGGCGCGTCGGGCCAGCTGGGGGGTCACCTCCTGGGCCGGCTCCGCGCCGACGGTCACCTCGCGATCGGGACCTACGCGTCCCACGCGGTGCCCGGCCTGGTGAAGGTCGACCTCGAGGACGGGGCCGCGCTGCGCGCGGCCCTGCTCGATGTACGGCCGGACGTGGTGATCGTCTCCGCCGGCTGGACCTGGGTCGACGGGTGCGAGGACGACCCCGAGCGCTGCCAGCGGCTCAACTGCGACATCCCGCTCGAGGTCGCCCGGCTCTCCGCCGAGCAGCGCGCCCTGTTCGTCGTCTACTCGACCGACTACGTGTTCGACGGGGAGGCCGGCCCCTACCGCGAGGACGCCCCCGTCCGACCGCTCAGCGCCTACGGGCGCGCCAAGGCCGACATGGAGGCCAAGGTCCGCGCGCTCGGCGACGACCACCTCATCCTGCGCACGACGACCGTGTTCGGGCCCGAGCGCCAGGGGAAGAACTTCGTCTATCAGCTCGTGCAGCGCCTGCGCGCCGGGCAGCCGTTCCGGGTCCCGACCGACCAGGTCGCGAGCCCCAGCTACGGGCCCGACGTCGCCGCGGCCACACTGGCCCTGATCGACCAGGGCGCGCGCGGCACCTGGCACGTGGCCGGCCCCGACGCCCTCGACCGCGCCGCCTTCGCCGACCGGGTGTGCGCCGCGTTCGGGCTCGACCCCGCCGCGATCGAGCGCCTCCCGACCGCCGCCCTGAACCAGAAGGCCGCCCGCCCGCTGTCAGCGGCGCTCGACACGAGCAAGCTGCGCGGGGCCGGAATCGAGGTCCGCGGCGTCGATGCCGCGCTCACGGCCTTGCGGGCGGCGATCGAGGCCGACCCCGAGCTGGCGCGGCTGTAACGGTCGGCAGCGCGTCCTCGCACGTACGACAGCCTCGGGCCCGACCGCCGAGCCCCGCCCGTCGCACGTGCGACAGCCCTCCGGCCCCGGCCGCTGGCCCCGTCGCACGTGCGACAGCCTCCGGCCCGACCCCCGGCCCCGTCCCGTCGCACGTGCGACAGCCCGCCGGCCCGGCTCCCGGCCCCGTCGCACGTGCGACAGCCTCCGGCCCGACGGCCGGCCCCGTCGCACGTGCGACAGCCCGCCGGCCCGGCCCCCGGCCCCGTCGCAC
>CAZMSZ010000182.1:0-14187 GCA_964569055.1 uncultured Planctomycetota bacterium
GGCCGCCTCCATGTAGAGCTGGCCGCTCTGGGTGAGGTAGGCCTTGTCGTCGAAGTACTTCACCTCGAACAGCGTGGTCGTGCCCTCGCAGGCCGCCGGAGTGAACACCGGCGCGTCGATCAGCACGAACTCGCGCTCGTAGAAGAACTGACGGATCGCCTGCACCACCTCGTCGCGCACGCGCATCACCGCGTGCTGCTTGCTCGAGCGCAGCCACAGGTGGCGCTTGCTCAGGAGGAAGTCGATCCCGTGCTCCTGCAGCGCGATCGGGTACTCGTCGGCCGCCGGCGCGATCACCTCCACCGCGCTGGCGTCGAGCTCGAACCCGCCCGGCGCCCGCTCGTCCGCCCGCACCGCGCCGCGCACGACCAGCGCGGACTCCTGGCGGGCCTCCTTGAGCGCCGCGAGCGCGTCGACGCCCACGTCGTCGCGCTTGATCACGACCTGGACGATCCCGCTCCCGTCGCGGAGGTGCAGGAAGGCGATCTTCCCCTTGCCGCGGAACTTGTAGAGCCAGCCGCGCAGCTCGACCTCCTGCCCCGCGTGCTCCGACAGGTGCCGGATCGTCGTCCTCGTCGCCACGTCTCCCCTCCCGTACAGGCCATGGGCCCGGATGTAGTCCGCCACCTCGGGCGGCACGAGGTGCTCCCACGGCTCGCCCGCCGCGATCCGCCGCCGGACCTCGGTCGACGAGACGTCGAGGGGCGCCATGGTCACCACCCGCTCGCGCACGGCGGCCGCCGCCTCGGCCCCCAGGCCGCGCGCGAGCACCTGCAGGTTCTCCTCGATGTCGTGCCCCGGGCGGTTCACCGCCACGAAGGTCGCCTCGCGCAGGAGCGCGGGCGCCTCCTTCCAGGTCGGCAGCTCGTCCACCGTGTCCGCGCCGATCAGGAAGAACAGCTCGTCGCCCGGGCGCGCGGCGCGCAGCGCGCGCAGCGTGTCGATCGTGTAGCTCGGCCCCTCGCGCTCGAGCTCGAGCCCCGAGACCTCGAACCGCGCCGAGGCGGCGGCGAGGCGCGTCATGGCCAGCCGGTCGGCCGGGGAGGCCATGTCCGGATCGCGCGGCTTGTGCGGGGGGCGGGCGGCCGGGATCAGCACGACCGCGTCGAGGCCGAGGCGCTCCTTCACCGCGCGCGCCGCGGCCAGGTGGCCGAGGTGCGGGGGGTTGAACGAGCCGCCCAGCAGTCCCACGCGCACCGCGTCGCCCTCCGCCCGCTCGCCGCGCGCATGACCCGCTCACGGGGCGGCGAGGGAGAGAGACTCTAAAGCACCCGCCGGGCCGGGCAAGGCATCGCCGCGAGACGCCCCGGCACGAAGGCAGGCGGGTCTGCTAGGCTTGGGCTGCGTGGCCGACGTCGACTCCCTGTTCGTCAACTTGGCGGTCAAGCGCGGCGTGGTGAGCGAGGCGATCGCGCGGGCCTGCCTCGACGCGCGCGCCCGCAACCAGGCGATCAACCTGCCGCAGCTCGTGGCCGAGCGCGGGCGGATCGCGCCCGACATGGCGCGCAGCCTCTACCAGGAGGCGCAGCGCCTCGCCCAGCGGCCGGGCTACGGCGAGGACATCGGGGCCTACATCTCCGACGCGCATCCGGTCGGGGCCGGACTGGCGGGCGCCGCGCACGGGAACACCCCCACCCCGACCTCGGGGTTCGGGGCGCCGGCGCCCTCGCCCTGGGGGCCGCCCTCGAGCGGGAGCGTGCCGCGGCCGGGGGCCGACGTCGGCCAGGCGCTCACGCCCAGCGCGCTCCAGCCCGGCATGACCTTCAACCGCTATCGGCTCGAGGCGGAGCTCGGGCGCGGCGGGATGGGCGTGGTGTGGCGCGCGCGGCAGGTCGACCTCGACCGCGACGTGGCGATCAAGATGCTCCTGCAGGGGCAGCTCGCGCACGACAAGCTGCGCGGCCGGTTCCTGCAGGAGGCGCGCGCCGTCGCGCGGCTGGTCCACCCCAACGTGGTCACCGTGCACGACGTGGGCGAGGAGCAGGGGATCCTGTTCTTCACCATGGACCTGGTCGACGGGCCCTCGCTCTCGCAGCTGCTCAAGACCGAGCGGATCACGCTCGAGCGCGCGCTCGAGCTGGCGCACGGGATCGCGGAGGGGCTCGAGGTCGCCCACCGCCAGGGGATCGTGCACCGCGACCTCAAGCCCGCCAACATCCTGATCGACCCGCGCGGCACCCCGCGGATCACCGACTTCGGGATCGCCAAGGACACCACCGCCCAGTCCACGACCATGGTGGGCGAGGTCCTCGGCACGCCCGCCTACATGGCGCCCGAGCAGGCGGAGGGGGGCGGGCGCGACGTGGACGGGCGGGCGGACGTCTACTCGCTCGGCTCGATCCTGTACCGCATGTTGACGGGCACGCCCCCGTTCACCGGCGACACGCCCTACGACATCATCACCAAGGTCATCAGCGAGGACCCCGTCCCGCCGCGCAAGAAGGACCGCACGATCCCGCGCGAGCTGGACGAGCTGGTGCTGCGCTGCCTGGCCAAGAAGCGGGAGGACCGGCCCGCCTCGGCCGCCGAGCTGGCGCGCGAGCTGCAGGCGATCCGCGACGCGCTCGGCGGCGGGGCGCCCGGCGCGCTGTTCGCCGCGGGCGGGGCGGGGCGTGTGGTCGCCGCCGCGCTCGTGGTGCTGGTCCTGCTCGGCGGAGGGGTGGGGTTCGAGCTGTGGCGGCGGCTGGAGGAGGCCGAGGTCGCGGCCGAGGCCCTCGAGCGGGAGCGGGTCGAGCAGCTGGAGCGCGAGCGGCTGGCCGAGCTGAAGCGCAGGCGCGACGAGGCCCAGCGGAAGATCCGCGAGGCGGAGAAGCTCGCGCCCTCGCTGCCCGAGGACGCCCTGGCGCTCGCGAGCGAGGCGGCGCAGCTGCTGCCCGACGACCTGCAGGCGCAGGTGGTGCACGCGCGCCTGCTGCTGGAGGTGCGGCGGGACCCGCGCGCGGCGCTCGCCGCCCTGGACCGCGCGCGCCCAGCCGGCGGCGCGGACGCCCAGGAGACGGCCCGCGAGGCGCTGCACCTGCGCGGGCGGGCGTTCGTGATGCTGCTGACGAGCGGAGGCGCGCGCGAGCAGGACGTCGAGGCCGTCGCGCGCCAGCTCGAGGCCCACGGCCGCGAGGGGCGCGCCGAGGCGGCCGAGCTGCTCGCGTCGACCGCGCGCGCGCGCGGCGACACCGCGCGCGCGATCGAGCAGCTCGAGAACGCCGTCCGCGAGGCGCCCGACACGGCGCGCCTGCGGCTCGGCCTGGCGTCGCTGCTGCTGGAGGCGCGTCGGTTCGCGGCCGCCGAGGAGCAGGCCGGCAACGCGATCGGCCTCGACCCCGAGTCGGCGCGCGCGCGCGCCCTGCGCGCCAAGGCGCGCCTCGAGCTCGGCCGGTTCGAGGCCGCGGAGGAGGACGCCCGGGCCGCGCTGGCGATCGAGCGCCAGGAGCCGCTCGGACTGGAGGTCGTGTCCGAGCTCGAGCGACGCCGCCCCGAGGAGCCCGAGCACGGCTCGGAGCAGGGGACCCACGCGGAGACGCACGCCGCGCTGAAGGCGGGCCTGGCGGCGGTGCAGCGCCGCGACGGCGCCCAGGCGCTCGCGCAGCTCAAGCGCGCGCTGCGCGAGCCGCAGCCCAGCTGCAAGGCCGCGCTGTGGCAGCGCGCCAGCCTGTCGCTCGCGCTGCGCCAGGCCAAGATCGCCGTGCACGACCTCGAGGCGCTGCAGCAGCTCGGGGAGCGCACGCCGCAGGTCCTGAGCGCGCTCGCCCGCGCGCACGTCCAGCTCGGTCAGCACCAGCAGGCGCTCGCGGCGCTCGACGCCGCGCTCGAGGCCAACCCGGAGGAGGCGGCCCTGTACCACCTGCGGGCCGAGGTCTACAACGCGCTCGGCGACAAGGAGCGGGCGATCGAGCAGTACGGGCAGGCCCTGGCCCGCGACGCGGACCACGCCGATACGCGTCACCAGCGCGCGCACCTGCTCCTCGAGCTCGGGCGCGCGGAGGAGGCGTTGGCGGACGTGAAGTCGATCCTGGCCGCGAACCCCTCGAGCGGGCACTTCCAGCTCATGCAAGGCGAGTGCTTCGCGGCGCTCGGCCGCCACGACGAGGCGCGCGCCGCCCTGCAGGTCGCGCTGGAGAAGGGCAGCCCCAAGGACCAGGAGCACGCGCGCGCGAAGCTCGACGAGCTGGCGGGACAGAAGCAGTGAGCGAGGCGGAGCGGGAGGAGTCGCTCGCCGCGGGCGCAGCCGGTCCGCCGGCGCCCGAGGCCGGCGGCGCGCCGGGGCCGGCGCCCGAGGGAGCCGGCGAGCCGCCGGGGCCGGCCCCAGAGGGCGGCGGAGCGCCGCCGGGTCCTGCACCCGAGGACGTCGGCGGTCCGCCGGGTCCCGCCCCCGAGGGCGGCGGCGAGGCGCCGGGGCCGGCCCCCGAGGGCGGCGAAGCGCCGCCGGGTCCTGCGCCCGAGAAGGTCGGCGGCGCGCCGGGTCCCGCGCCCGAGGGCGGTGAGCCCGAGCCCGACCTCGCGCCCGCGCCGGAGACGGGCGGCGCTCCGCAGGGCGAGGAGTCGCCGCCCTCGGAGCCCGACGCAGGCGAGCGGCTCGAGCGCGCGGCCCCGCGCCGGGCACGCAAGGCGGCGCCCGTCACGGGCGAGATGCTCCGGGCGGCGGCGCGTCGACCCAAGGACATCAAGGAGATCCTGCGCGAGGAGGCGGTGCGGAGCTATCGCAACCCCGTCCCCGCGGAGGCCGCCCCACGCCCGGGGTCCGCGGCGGCCCCTCGCGCCGCCGCGGCGGCGCCGCCGCGCGGCGACAGCCCGGACCGTGTCCCCGCGGTCGCGCCCCCGGCGCGCGGCGACGAACAGCGGGCGTCGCCGTCGGGGGGCGCTCCGCTCCCGCGAGCTGCTGTCGGCGGCTCCGCGCCGCATGGCGACGAAGCGCGCGCTCCGCTCCCGCGAGCTGCGGTCGGCGGCGCCGCAGCGCGCGGCGACGAAGAGCGCGCGTCGACCTCGGGAGGCGCGCCGTCCGCGCAGGCGCCTGGCGGTTCTGCCGCCGCGGCGCGACCGAGCCCGGCTGCGACTGCGCCCGCCGCCCGCGTCGACCCGGCCCCGACCCCGCCCGGCCCGCAGGCTGCGTCCGGGCGCGCCGACGATCGGCCTGCGCCGGTCCCCGACGACGCCGCGTCGCGGAGGGGAGGGCAGGGCCCGCTCGTGTCTGCGGTCCTGGCCGTGGGCGTCGGTCTGGGAGCGCTCCACGCCTGGCAGGCCGATCGCCTCGGGGAGCGGCTCGCCGCGCTCGCCCCAGCGGCCGAGGCGCGCCCCGCCGAGCCGCCCCCCGCGCCCGCGTCGCCCGAGCCGACCTCCAGCGCGCCGAGCCTGGCCGAGCTGGGCGAAGGGCGCGTGGTGAGCGCCACGCCCGAGGGTGACCTGGTCGTCCTGCGCCGGGACCCGCTCTCGGGCGAGCTCGAGGTGGAGCGGGTCTATCGGCTCGAGCACGACCTCGACCGGCACGTGGGCGACCCCAAGCGCCGGCTGCACGGCTACTACCTGCTCGACGTCGAGCAGCAGGCGCTCGCCCGCCGCGAGGCCGCGCTCGCCGCCTACGAGGAGACGCTCGAGAGCGCGCGCCGCTCCCCCGGCACGGACGTGGCCGCGGCCGAGCGGGCGGCCGCGGCGCTCGGCCGCGCCGGCGGAGCCGACCTCCTGGTGGCCCGCCTCGAGCCCGAGGGCTCCGCGCTCGAGCGCCGCACGGCCGCGATCGGCCTGGCCAAGCTCGGCTACCTGGTGGCGGTCCCCGTGCTGGCCGAGCTGCTGGCGGAGCACGCCACCAGCCCGCCCTTCGTGGAGGAGCTCTGCCGGCTGCTCGAGCGCCTGACCGGGCTCGACCTCGACCCGACCCGTCCCCTCGCCGAGGCGGAGCGCGTGCGGGCCTGGGCGGCGGACCACCCGCCCGCCGACCGCTTCGCCCGCGTGGCCGACTGACGCTCGCGCGCCGCCGCCCCGCCGAGTACGCTCGCGACCCATGGCAGGCTCCCTCCTGGTCGGGATCGCAGGCGGATCGGGCTCGGGCAAGACCACGATCGCGCGCAAGCTCGGGGCGACCTTCGGCCCGCACGAGCTGACGGTGATCCCGCTCGACGCCTACTACCGCGATCGCCGCGACCTATCCCCCGCCGAGCGCGCGCAGCTCAACTACGACCACCCCGAGGCGTTCGACCAGCCGCTCTTGCTCGAGCACCTCACCGCTCTCAAGGCGGGCGAGCCGGTCGAGCAGCCGCTCTACGACTTCGCCACGCACCTCCGCAAGGACGAGACCCGCCGCCTCGAGCCCACCCCCGTGGTCCTGCTCGAGGGGATCCTGGTGCTCGCGCTCGAGCAGGTGCGCCCGCTGCTCGACCTGCGCCTGTACGTGCACGCCGACCCCGACGTCCGCTTCCTGCGCCGCCTGCGCCGCGACGTGGCCGAGCGCGGCCGCACGATCGACTCGGTCATGGAGCAGTACCTCCAGACCGTCCGCCCCATGCACGGCGACCACATCGAGCCCACCCGCTGCCACGCCGACCTGATCGTCCCGGGCGAGGGCTGCTCGGACGGCGCGGTGCAGGTGCTGGAGGCCTGGGTCCGCGCCGCGCTCTGACAAGCGAGCGCGGACGGACGCACGGCACGAGAACCGGCCGCCGCGAGTGCGCATCCCATCTGAAAAGACCTTAGGAACCGATGGGAGCACTACGCCTTGAAATCACTGGCGACCGCGTGACGGTGAAGCTATCGGGCTACCTCACGAGCAGCGACTTCGAGGTGGCCATGACGGCTATAGCACGAGTCCCTCGGGGGAGTCAGCTCGCCATCGATCTTCTGGACACGTCGTACATCGACGCATTCGAGGGCGTCGTGCTCAGCGCTCTCATGGATCGCGCGGAGTCCTGCGCATTCAGGTGTGCCGGTCATGTCCGCGAAGCAGCGCAGCTAACCTGGGGCAGCAACCCCAAGGTCTTCTTCGAGGAGGGCTGACCTCAGAGAGCCGTGGGCCTCCGGCAAGCGTGCTCGGGCCCCGCTTCAGTCCAGCTCCTTCAGCTCCAGCTCCGCCGCGCAGAGGGCCGCGCGGTCGCCGGTGTGGGCGAAGCGGCGGACGAGGGTCTGGACCGAGCGCGTCACCTCGCCGGTGAACAGCGTCTTGCGACCTGCGCGGACGCGCACGGTCTGGTCGAGGTCGAGCAGGCGGTCGGAGAGGAGCAGCGTGGCGGCGCGCACGTTCTCGAGGTCGAGGCGGACCTCGTTGCGGCGGCGGTCGACGCGCGCCTCCACGAAGACCAGGCGCTTCTTGCGGACGGTCTTGGGCGGGCGCTCGCGCAGCTCCACGGCGGCCTCGTCCACGCGCACCCAGAACCGGTCGAGGTCGGTCGGGCGGCCGGCCGCGAGCTCGAGGCGCTCGGGGAAGGGCTGGCGGCGGCGGGCGCGCAGCCAGCGCGGCAGGCGGACCAGCTCCTCCCAGAACAGCTCGTGGCCGCGCGTCTTGTACTCGGCGTAGGTCACGTCGGCGCCGAACGAGGCCAGGTAGGCCACGTGGTCGCGCACCTCCTCCGCCCAGGCCTGGTCGTGCTCGCCGCCGATCGCGTACACCGGGATCAGCTTGGCGTGCTTGGCGTAGACCCGGCCGTACGCGACGTGCGCGCCGATCATGGGGATCACGCCGGCGAACCAGTCGGGGTGGCTGTAGGCGAGGTCGTAGGCGGCGAGGCCGCCCACCGAGTGGCCGGCCAGGTAGACGCGCTCGGGGTCGACCGAGCAGATCGCGCCGACGTCCTCGAGCACGCGGCGCACGGCGCCGTGCTGCTCCCAGGCGAAGTGCCAGCCGACCCCGCGGTCGGCGCCGATCCCGAGGTAGTCGATCGAGGCCAGCAGCAGCCCGTGGCGGTCCGCGAACGCGCCCCACAGCGTGAGCATGTCGGCGGGCACGTCGTCGAGCCCGTTGAGGAGCAGGACCAGCGGCGCGGCCACCTCGGGTCGGTAGCTGGGCGGGACGTGGAGGTAGTAGCGCACGTCCGGCTCGCCCGCGCGGCGCACCCAGCGGGCGCCGGGCGCGGGCGGGCGCTCGAGGGGCGCGCCGGCGCCCCCGCGGAGCAGCGCCTCCCAGACCGGGAACGGGAGGCGCGCCTCGAGCGGCGCGACCTGCTGGCGCAGCGCGGCCTCGAGCGCGGGCGGGTCGTGCCGCGCGGCCCACACCGCCGCGAGCGCCTCCTCGGCCGCGGCGAGCGCCGCGAGGTCGAGGGCGCGGAGCGCGCCCGGCTCGAGCCAGGCGCCGTAGCGTCGGGAGGCGCGCAGCAGCGCCAGCTCGGCGGCGGCAGCCTCGCGCTCGCTGGGCGGCTCGGGGCCGAGAAGCGCGAGCGCGCGCCGCGCGGCCGCCGCCGTCAAAGCGGCCGCCTCGGCGGCCGCGGGCGCGGCCAGCTCCTCGGACAGCGCGCCCAGCGCGGCGAGCCGCGCGCGCACGGCCTCGAGGTCGCGCACCTCGGCCGCGAGCTCCGCGCGCAGCGCCTGCTCCTCGGGCCCGAGCGCTTCGGCGAGCGCGTCGAGGGCGGCCAGCCCGTCGGCGGGCTGCTCGCGGTCGCGCGCCGCGAGCGCGTCCGCCGCCGCCGCCGCGACCCGGGCCCCCGTGAGCGCGGCGGCCTCGGCCTCGAGCGCCGCCGCCTCGGCGCCGGCCGAGCCCGCCCGCGCCTGGTCCTCGGCCGCCAGCTCGAACCAGCCGGCCAGCCGCGCCAGGCGCGCCAGCTCGAGCCACCCCACCGCGTCGTCCTCCCCCACGCCCTGCGCGCGCCGGCCGTGGAGGAACCGCGCCAGGCGCGGCTCGCAGGCGTGGTGGAGCCGGTGCTCCCGCTCGATCCCCTCGAGCACGAAGTGCGTGGGGTGGACCTCGGTGAGCAGGTAGGTGACGTCGAACTGGCCCTCCTTGGGGTGCTCCATGCGCCGCACGATCCGCCCGTCGGCCGAGAACTGGCTGGCCGCCCGCGGCCGGCAGTCCGGCGGCACGGGCGGGCCGCTGTGCCTGGGATCCACGGCCACGATCGGCGTCGCCAGCCGCACGAACGGCGCGGCGTCGAGCGCCGGGACCGGCTCGCGCCGGGCGACCCGGTCGGCGGGGACGGTCCACACCGCCAGGGGGGAGGTGATCCGGACCAAGTCGTCGTCGGTCGTGACCTCGCCCTGCAGGATCCGGCCGTCCTCGAGCACGACCCGCTCCTCTCCCGCGCGCGCGGCGCCGGCGGCGAGCAGCAGGAGCACGAGCAGGAGCGAAGGCCGAGGGAGCATGCGATCGACCGAGGTGGGAGCGGAGCCACACCGTACATGAGGTGCCCGCCGAGCGCACCCAGTTCGGGGTCGGCGCGCGGCGGGCGTCGCCGATCGAGCCCCTGCAGGCGCGTGTTAGCCTCGGCTCCCTCGGAGCGGAGGCGACCCATGAGCGAGGTCCGGCTCACCCAGTTCAGCCACGGCGCGGGCTGCGGCTGCAAGATCGCGCCCAACAAGCTGGCCCAGATCCTGGCCTCGAACCTGGCGTTCCCCGACGACGAGCGCCTGCTGGTGGGCAACAGCTCGCGCGACGACGCGGCGGTCTACGACCTCGGCGACGGGCGGGCGCTGATCAGCACCACCGACTTCTTCATGCCGATCGTGGACGACCCGCGCACGTTCGGGCGGATCGCGGCGACCAACGCGATCAGCGACGTGTACGCCATGGGCGGGCGGCCGGTCCTGGCGATCGCGGTGCTGGGCTGGCCGCTCGAGAAGCTCCCGGTGGAGGTGGCGCGCGAGGTGGTCGAGGGCGGGCGGCTCGCCTGCGCCGACGCGGGGATCGCGCTGGCGGGCGGGCACAGCATCGACAGCCCCGAGCCGATCTTCGGCCTGGCGGTCAACGGCCTGGTGAACGTGGCCGACCTCAAGCGCAACGACACGGCGCGGCCGGGCGACCTCCTGTTCCTGACCAAGCCGCTCGGGGTCGGGATCCTGACCACCGCCGAGAAGCGCGGCGTCCTGCGCGACGCCGACCGCGGGCTCGCCGCGCGCGCCATGACCGAGCTCAACCGGGTGGGCGAGGCGCTCGGCCGGATCCCGGAGGTGCACGCCCTGACCGACGTCACCGGGTTCGGCCTGCTCGGGCACCTGTCCTCGCTGTGCGAGGCCTCGGACGTGACGGCCGCGATCTCGGCCGGGCAGGTCCCGACCCTGGCCGACCTCGGCCACTACCTCGAGCTGGGCGCGGTGCCGGGGGGCACGCGCCGCAACTGGGACAGCTACGGCCACCTGGTCGAGCTGCGCGCGGGCGTGCGCGAGCTCCTCTGCGACCCGCAGACCAGCGGCGGCTTGCTGGTCGCCGTCGCGCCCGAGGGGGCCGACGCGGCGCGGGCGGCCCTCCGCGAGCACGGGGTGCTCGAGGCCCAGATCGGGCGGCTGGAGCCGGCCCAGGCGGGCGGGCCGCGGGTGGTCGTGGAGGGATGAACAGGAAATAGGAAATATCAACAGGGAATTAGCAAAATTAGAAACTGGAAATGGCTGTCGCTGCTGTGGCACGCCTCGGCCCGGGGCGGGCTGTCGGCGAGCCGCCCGTACACGCGAACGGCGCCCGACCCGAGGTCGGGCGCCATCTGCACGCGGGGGCTACAGAGGTGCGCTGACGTCAGCGCAGGGACGAAGCGGTTCACACGCCGATCTGGAGCGTGTCCGCCTCATCTCCGATCTCTGCGAACTTCGCGCTCTCTGCGCTCGATCCTGAGCCTCCGCTGCCGGAGGATGCTCGGCTCGTCACGCTCGCCCTGCGGGTCACCCCACCAGCCGGAACGCCAGGCAGGTCAGGTCGTCGGGGTGGCAGGGGAGCGCCGCCTCCTCGGCCTGCATGCGCTCGCGCCCCAGCCGGCAGAGCTCCTCGATCGAGGCGTGGAGCGGCCCCTTGCGCACGCCCTCGACCACCTCGGCCAGGTAGAGGTTGTCGAACAGCCCGTCGCTGCCGACCAGCAGCGTGTCGCGCGTGGCGAGCGCGCGGGCCGTGCCGACCTCGATCCGCATCTCCTGGTCGCCGACCATGTTCGAGACGACGTGCCGCTCCTCGTGGTGGACCGCCTCGCGCTCGTCGAGCAGGCCGGCCTCGATCGCGTAGCCCACGGGCGAGTGGGCCACGGTCATGAGCTTGACCCGTCCGCGCTGGCCGGTCACGAGCACCACCGAGTCGCCGACGTGGTACGAGCGCACCGTGTCGCGCCGCACCTCGGCCACCGCCAGCGTGGTCATGGCGCCGGCCGCGTGGCCGCGCACCGCGCGGTTGGCGCGCTCGAACCCGTCGAGGATCGCGCCGCGCAGCGACTCCTCGCCGTCCCCCGCGCCCTCGCGCACGGCCTCGGCCAGCGCCTCGACCGCCAGGCGGGAGGCCTCCTCGCCCGAGGGCATGCCGCCGGCGCCGTCGGCCACCACCAGCACGCCGGCGTCGTCGCCGACGGGGAGCAGCGCCACGGTGTCCTCGTTGGGGCCGCGGCGGTCGGGCGCGGGGGCGGTGAACACGCAGGCCACCCCGGCGGCGAAGCGGAACACGTGCGGCATGGCGAGCTCGGCCCCGGCCAGCACCAGCGGCGCGGTCAGCCGCGGCGGCTCGTCGGGGCACGCGATCGGCTCGGCGAGGTCGGTCATGGCGTGGGACACCTCGCCCCAGGATGACCGCTCGAGGGCGCTCGTGCACGTCATGTTTTCCGAAAGCGGCGCGCGCGCCGCGAACGCCTCAGCGCCACTCCATGGTCTCGAGGAACTGGCGGAGCATGGCGGCGCGCTTGAAGCGGCGCAGGATCAGCGAGCGCTTCAGCCCGCAGCAGATCTCCTTCACCACGCGCGGGTGCCCGCTGTAGGCCTCGGCCCCGCCGAGCGCGTCGTAGAAGATCCGGATGATGTCCACCACGTCGGTCTTCATGTTCGCGCTCTTGGAGTCGTGCCACTGGTAGAAGTCGAGGAGCTTGAGCGAGAACTCCAGGCCGAACCGCTGGACGATCACGTTGTCGGTGTGCAGGTCGCCGTGGTACTCGCCGAGCTTGTGGATGTCCTCGATCCCGCAGGCGAGCGCGTGCAGCAGGTGCACCCCCTGGTAGGGCGTGAGCCGCCCGCCGGGCTGGCGGCGCAGGAACGCGGTGAGCAGCTCCCCCTCCACGAACTCGGAGACCAGCAGCGGGATCTTGACCCCCTGCACGAGCACGGTCTCCTGCCCGTGGTAGTGGATCACGATCGGGCAGTCGCGCAGCTTGTGCAGCTTGTTCGCGAACAGCTTGCTGTTGTGGTTGCGCTTGTTGCGGTGGGGGAAGAACACCTTCGCCGCCCGCTCGATCCCGGTGGCGAGCTCGGCGATCTTGTAGACCTCGCCCTCCCAGCCGTCGCCGAGCTTGGACACGACGCGATACTTGCCGGCCAGCACCTCGCCGGGCTTCCAGCCGAACCGGTCGATCCGGGGGACCCCGTTGGACCGCTTCTTCGCCACGCGCTCGCTCCAGGCCGCCCGCGGGGGAGCGTCCGTCCCCCGGTCCCCTCGGGGCGGCGATTCTCGTCGGCTCCCGGGCGCTGTCCAGCGACACCCGGAGGGCCGCTCGGGATTGATCGCGGGCGGGCGCTGCGGTAGCGCTCAGCGCAGCCCGTAGCGATCGAGCAGGTGGTAGAGGGTCGTCTTGGGGATCCCGAGCCGCCGGGCGGCGCGGGCCTTGTTGCCGCCGGTCTCGCGCAGCGCGGCCGCGACCATCTCCCGCTCCACGTCGGGCAGCGTCTTGCCCGAGTAGTCCCCCTCCGCGCGGGCGAGCCCGCGCCCCTCGCGCACCTCGGGGGAGAGGTGGCGGGTCCCGATCCGGTCCGCCCCGAGCGCGGCCAGGCGGCGCGCCTCGTTCTCGAGCTCGCGCACGTTGCCGGGCCAGCCGTAGCCGACGAGCAGCTCGAGCGCGGCCGGCGAGAGCTCGATCGGACGGGGCGCCTCGCGGGCCAGGAAGTGCGCCAGGAGCGCGGGGACGTCCTCGGGGCGACGCCGCAGCGGGGGGACCTCGAGGCGCAGCACGTCCAGCCGGTAGTAGAGGTCCTCGCGGAAGCGCCCCTCCTCCACGAGCACACGCAGGTCGCGATGCGTGGCGGCGATCACCCGGCAGGCGACCGGGAGCGGGGCCTCGCCGCCGACGGGGCGCGCGGCGCCCTCCTGCAGCACGCGCAGGAGCTTGCTCTGGAGGCTGGGGCTCATGTCCCCCACCTCGTCGAGGAGGAGCGTCCCGCGCCCGGCGAGCTGGAACAGCCCGGGGCGGTCCTCGTCCGCCCCCGTGAACGCGCCCTTGCGGTGCCCGAACAGCTCGCTCTCGAGCAAGCTCGGCGTCAGCGCGGCGCAGTTCTCGCAGAGGAACGGCTCGTCGGCCGCGGCCCCGCGCGCGTGGAGCTCGCGCGCGACCAGCTCCTTGCCGGTCCCGCTCTCGCCCGTGATCAGCACCGGCGCGCGGGCGCGCGCCACCCGCTCGAGCTCGGCGTACAGCCGGAGCATGGCGGGGCTGGCGCCGATCAGCCCGCCGAAGCGCCCGTCGGGCGGCGCCGCGAGCAGCGCCGGCTCGATCGCCGCCACGTCGCTGGCGGGCTCGGACGCGGACGTCCGCGCCGGCTCGTCGACCCGGGCGGCGGTCTCGAGCGCCAGGGCGGCCTGGTCGGCGAACGCCGCCACGATCGGCACGTCCTGGGCGGTGAACGCGGTGGGAGTGAAGCGGTGGTCGAGGTAGAGCACCCCGCTCAGCCGCCCGCGCTGACGCAGCGGCACGCACAGGATCGAGAGCACGCGCCGGGCCTGCACGCTCGAGACCTCGCGCACGTCGGCGTCCTGCTCGCTGGTGGTGAGCACCACCCGCTGCTCGCGGACCGCCCGCTCGACCACGGTGCGCGAGACCTTCCCCTGCGCGCCGGCCAGCGCCTCGCGCGCGAAGCCCCGCGCCGCCTCGACCCGGATCTTGAGCCGCTCCCCCTCGCCCACCCGCACCAGGAACCCGCGCTCCGCCTGGGTGAGCTCGATCGCCGCGTCGAGGATCCGCGGCAGGAGCGCCCGCACGTCGCGCTCGGTGGCGAGGAGGTGGCTGAGGTCGCGCAGACGACGGAGCCAGGCGAGCTCGCGCGCGGGGTCGGTCACGGGGGCCGATCATGCCACGCGGGCCGGGGGAGGCGGACCGGGGGCGGGAGGTGTCGTATGAG
>CAZMSZ010000183.1:0-14065 GCA_964569055.1 uncultured Planctomycetota bacterium
CGCGCCCGAACTGCGCGCGGCGCCCCCCCGCCCTCCTCCTGACCCGGGAACCGAGGAACTCTGGGGGCCGTCGCGCAACGAGCTTGGCTGGTCCGATCGGCGCGGCACAGCAGTGTTGACCGGACCGGCCAGGTGGGTCCCAGGGGGTCCATGGTTTTGAAAACCGGGTGGGGGCCGACAGCAGCGACAGCGAGAGCGCGCGCCTCGCCCGAAGCCCCTCTCGCAGCACAAAGCGCCTTCTCCCCAAGGAGCAGCGCCGCTTCGGGCGCCGCGGCGCGAACGCCAACAACTGGAAGTCCACTCCACGACAGCCGCGGCGCCGCGGCGGCGCGCAATCTCAGCGACAGCCGGGGGACTCTGGGGGGCGGAGCCCCCCAGAAACCACGCAGGCCCCCCAGAAACCACGAAGGCGCCCTGGCTCTCGCCAGGACGCCTTCGTGTTTCTTTCGGTTGGTCCGGAGGAACTAGAACTAGTTGTTCCCCGAGCCCGCCGCGACGCCGAGCTGGGCGCCGCCACCCGGCTGGCCGTCGCCACCGTAGCCCGCGCGGGCCTTCGGGTGGAGGAAGCCGCCGAAGCGCAGGTCGATCGTCCCGAGCGGGGTGGCGATCACGCCGCCGTCGTAGCCGAGGATGATCGAGCCGCTGCCCTCACCGACGTACCCGCCGCCCATCACGCGGCCGGCCTCGATGAGGTAGGCGATGTTGTGGAACCGGTCGTCCGCGAACAGCAGGCCCAGCAGGGTCGTGCCGCCGCCGATCCGGTACTCGTAGAGGTACTTGTCGACCTCACCGCGCTCGCCGGTCTGCGGGTTGTAGTACGGCGTGCCGAGGTAGACGATGTTGTCCGGCGCGCCGTGCTTCATGATCACCTCACCCTCGCTGGCGCCAGGCGCCAGGGTCTCGGTGACCTCACAGCCGTACTTGGTGTTGGAAATGCAGCCGTCGGTCGCAGCGGTGAACGCAACGGCGGCGACGGAGAAGATCGTGAGCGTGAACAGCTTCTTCATGTGATTCACCTTCCCTTCGCGTTCAGTTCTACTGACGGCCCTGGACGCCGTACGCACCGCGCCAACCCTCGTCGCCGCCATAGCCCGCGCGGACACGGGTGTGCATGGCGCCCGAGAGCGCCATGAGGAGGCTCGAGCCGCTGCCCTCACCGACGTACCCGCCGTTGACGACCTTGCCGCCCTCGACCAGGTAGGCCACGTTGCTGAACCGGTCCTCCTGCATCAGGGTGCCGAGGAGCTTGTGGCCCTCGCCGATGCGGTAGACGACCAGGTACTTGTTCCAGTGCTTGATGTTGGGCCCAACGGGGTTCCCGATCTGAATGATCTGATCCGGGCACCCGTGCTGGGTGTAGATATCGCCTTCCGGGCTACCGGCGGCGATGACGGTGGTGTTCTCACACCCGTAGGTGTGGTCCGAAATGCAGCCGACGGCGGACGCCGAGACGGCGCCCAAGACCGCGGCGAACGCACAGAGCTTCCTGAACATCCTGCCCCCTTTTACGGTTCGACGCGAAGGGTCGGCCGGAAGGAGCCCCCTTCGTGGTCCCAGTGGTTGCACGGCGGACGCCCGCCGATCTCCAATGGGCCGGAGAGGGGAACATATGGCCTGAGCCCGTGTCAACAGATCCCCGGCCGCTCGCCGCATCGCCGCACCCCTCGGCGACCCATCCCCTGCCGGGTACGTGGTTTCCGCGGCTCTCCCGCCTCCTCGAGAGCCCCCGCCTCCGCGCGCTTGGGCGTGAATTCCGGCCCGAGCCGCGCGCCCCGGCTCGGCGCGCCCCCTAGAATGGCGCCCCTCCCCATGCCCGAACCCACCGAGGAGCTCTACCTCCTCGCGCGCTGCGCCGACGGCGACGACGAGGCCTGGTCGCAGTTCCTGCGCCGCTACGGCGCGTTCATGGACTACATGATCCGTCGCGCCCTGATCGCGACCCGCGGCGGGCGGCTGCCGAGCGCCGACGAGGTCGCCGATCTGCGCGACGAGATCGTCGCCTGGCTGGTGCAGGACGAGGGGCGGGTGCTGCGCACCTACCGCGGCGAGAGCCGGGTCACGAGCTGGCTGGGCGTGCTGGTCGGCCGGCGCGCCCGGCGCCTGGCCCAGCGCGGGGCCGGCCTGCGGGCGCAGACCGTGTCGCTCGACGCGCTCTCGGCGGACGCGGCGAGCCACCTCGCGGTCCCGGCCCGACCCGAGCGCTCGCCGCGCGAGGAGGCCCTGGCGCGGCTGGTGGCGGCGCTCGACGAGCTGCCCGAGCGCGATCGCGCGCTGCTGCGGGGCGCGTTCTTCGACCGGCGGTCCTACGCCGAGCTGGCCGACGAGCTCGGCGTTCGGCCCGACAGCGTCGGCCAGCTGCTGTTCCGGGCCAAGAACCGGCTCAAGAAGCGGCTGGGCGGGACCAAGTTCCTGGAGGCCCTGTCCGGTTGGCTGGGCTGGGGGCTCATCTGGCTGGTGAGGGAAGGACCCACCCCATGAGTCGGCCCACGAGCTGCCCCGAACCCGCCGTCCTGTCGGAGCTGGCCGACGACGCCGCGCGTCACCCGAGCGCCGCGCGCCACGCGGCCGAGTGCCCGCGCTGCGCGGCGGTGGTGGCGGCCGACCGCCTCCTGGCCGGGGCGATCGCCAACAACACCTGCCCCGACGCCGAGACGCTGGCCGCGTTCGTGGACGAGACCCTCCCGCCCGAGCGCCTCGACCGCACGGCCGCCCACGTCCTCGCCTGCGAGCCGTGCCGCGAGGTGGTGGGCTGGATCCGGGAGGCCTACGCGGCCGGGCAGGACCGCGAGGAGAGCCGGCGCCGCCGGGGCCGCCGCCGACCGCTGCGGGCGCGCGGCCAGGGCCTCGAGGTCTGGCTGCCGGCGCTGGCCGCGGCGGCGGCGATCCTGGTGATCGTGGCGTTCGCGCTGCGCGGCGGCGGCCCCGAGAGCAGGCGCGACACGCTCGCGCGCCGCGAGTCGCCGACCCGGCCCCAGCCGGAGCAGCCGCGGCGCGAGCGGCCCGACGAGCGCCGGATCCCCGAGCCGATCGAGCCCGAGGCGCGCGCGAACCCCGTCGAGCCCGAGGACGCCCTCCCCCGCGAGGCCGCCGCGGGTGAGGAGGTCGACGAGCAGCCCGTCGAGGTCGAGCCGCTCGACCTCGCCTCGTCGCGCGACCCCGCCCAGCCGGAGCCGAGCGACCCGCGCCCCGAGCCCGCCACCTCGGAGCGCGCCGCCGAGCCGGTCCCCGAGGTCGGGGTCGCGCTGGCGGCGGCCACACCCGGGGCGCAGAGCACGCTCCTGTGGGAGCACGGCGGCGAGCAGCGCCCGCTCGGCGAGCGACGCGAGCTCCCGGTGGGGGCGCGGATCACCGGCGCGGGCGCGCTGCTCATGGCCGGGGCCGAGTGCACGCTCGCGGCCGAGGCGGAGGTCGCGGTGCGGCCCGACGGGCTCGAGCTCGTCCGCGGAGCCCTCGCGGTGGAGGCCTCCCCCGAGGCGACGCTGGTGGTGGCGCGCGGCCCGGCGCGCGTGCTCCCGGGCGCCGAGGGGGGCCTGTATCAGGCCGCGATCGCGCCCAACCGGCGCCTGACGCTGCTCGTGATCGACGGAGCCGCCGAGCTCGCGGTGGGCGACGCGCGCCACCCGCTCGCCGCCGGCGAGGGGCGCGAGGTCGACGGGGAGCGGGTGCGCCCGCTGCCGGGGGCGGCCGAGCTCGCCCTGGCCGGCGCGCGCGCGCACGGCCTCGAGCTGCCGCGCGGGCTCGCGACGGCGGGCGCGCTCGCGGTCGCCGCGCGCGAGCTGACGGCGGGTGACCTCGCCGCGCGCGCCCGCGCCGCCTGGACGATCGAGGCCGCCCGCACCGATCCCCGCCTGGCCTCGGCCGCCGAGGCCCACGCCGACGCGGCGCTCGCGGCGCTCGCGGCGCTCGAGCGGGAGGACCCCGCGGCGCTCGCGGCGAGCGGAGCGGCTGCCCACGTGATCCTGGCGCGCGCGCTCACGATCACCAAGCCCGGCGCGGCGCCCGAGCCCCTGAGCGCGATCGTCGAGGCGCTCGCCGCCCGCCCCGCCGCCGAGCTGGCGGCCGACGCCGACCTCCTGCTCGCGCTGCGCGCCGGAGCCCGCCTCACCGGCGCCCGGCCGCCGCGCGACCTGTGGGCCGGCGTGGCGGCGGCGCTCCGCCCCGACGGGCCGATCCACGACCTCGCCCGGGCCCTGTTGGTGCACCAGCGCGCCGACCCGGCGCTCGCGCGGAGCGCGCTCGAGGCCCTCGACGCCGCCCTCGCGCAGGACCCCGAGCGCGCGGCGCTCGACCCGCGGCGCCTGGCGCGGATCGAGCTCGCCTGCGCGCTGGCGGACGCCTGGACCCCCGCGCGGGTCGAGCGCGTCTCCGTGCACGCGGCGTTCGCCACGCGCGAGCCGGCGCTCGCGCGCGCCCTCGCCCACGCGGGCGGCCGCGCGCTCGGGCTGAAGGCCCCTGCCCTCCCGCCGGCCTCGCGGGTGGCGCGGCCGCTGCGCGACGGCAGCTTCCGCGTGACCTTCGCGGTGCGCTCCAACCGCCGCCCGCGCGCGGTCGCGCTCTACGGCAGCTGGAACGAGTGGTCCGAGCAGGCGGCCGTGCCCATGCGCCGCCTGCCCGACGGGCGGTTCGTGGCCACCTTGACCCTGCCCGCGGGCCGCTACGCCTACAAGCTGCGGCTCGAGGGCGGCCGCACCTGGGAGGTCGACGGCGACAACCCGCTGCGCGAGGCGGACGGGCGCGGCGGCGAGAACAGCGTGCTGGTGCTGGAGTAGCGTCAGCCCTTCCCGTTGCCGTCGCCGTTGCCGAGCACCAGCCCGCGCAGGCCGTCGAGCCCCGCGCCGGTGAGCGTGCGCAGCCCCGAGAGGCCGGCGCGCACGCGCACCCCCGGCGAGCGCGCGAACAACAGCGGGACGAGCTCGGAGACCAGCCGATACTTCTGCCGCGTGTAGGGGAACCACACCGGCGTCTCGAGCCCGAACCGCTCCACCGCGACGTGCTTGATCCGGGACATCTCGCGCAGCCCCTGCGGACCGCGCGTCTTGCCGAAGCCGCTGTCCTTGACGCCGCCCCAGGGGACCTCGCCCGCCGCGCTCGGCACCAGCGCGTCGTTCACGAACACCGAGCCGAAGTGGAGCCGCTTGACCATGCGGCGGGCGGTGTCCTCGGCCCGGGTCCACACCGACGCGGTCAGGCCGTAGGGCGAGTCGTTGGCGAGGCGCACCGCCTCCTCCTCGCCCGTCACCGGCACGATCGTGACCACCGGGCCGAACGTCTCCTCGCGCTGGACCTCCATGTCGGAGCGCGTGTCGCCGAGCACGGTCGGCTCGTAGAACCAGCCGCCCTTCTCACCCTCGCCCGCGCGCCCCTGGCCCCCCACGAGCACCTTGGCCCCCTTGGCCCGGGCGTCGTCGACCTGCTTGGCCACGACCTCGTACTGCATGCGGTTGACCATGGAGCCGACGTCGACGTCGAACTCGAGGTCGGCGCCCTGGCGCAGCTTGCGCGTCGCCTCCACGAACCGCTGGGCGAACGGGGCCGCGATCGTGTCCTGCACGAAGATCCGCTCGATCGAGGCGCACACCTGCCCGCAGTTGGTGAACGAGCCCCACACCAGCGAGCGCACCGCGCGCTCGAGGTCGGCGTCCTCGAGCACGATCGCGGGGTCCTTGCCGCCGAGCTCGAGGGCGACCGGGATCAGCCGCTCGCCGCAGGCGGCCGCCACCCGCCGCCCGGTGCGGACCGAGCCGGTGAAGCTGATCTTGTCGCAGCCGACCTCGACCAGCGCCGCGCCGAGCTCGCCGTAGCCCGGCAAGCACTGGTAGATCGCGGGCGGCAGCCCGGCGTCGCGCAGGAGCCGCTCGACCTCGAGCCCGACCAGGGGGGTGTACTCGCTCGGCTTGTTGATCACCGCGTTGCCGGCGAACAGCGCCCCGAGCGCGATCCCGCAGGTGAGGAAGAACGGGTAGTTCCAGGGCGTGATCAAGCCGACCACGCCGTAGGGCTCGTGGACCAGCGTGCTGCGCGTGGTCTTGAGCAGGCGGTGCGCCACGGGCTCGTCGGCGAGCACCTCCGCGGCGTGCTCGAGGTAGTAGTCGAGGAGGTCGAGGGTCGGCATGACCTCGGCCACGAGCGCCTCGAACCGCGGCTTGCCCGTCTCCTGCGAGATCAGGCGCGCGATCGCGTCGCGCCGCTCGATCATGAGCTCGAGCAGCGGCCGCAGCGCGCGGGCGCGCTCGCGCACGCTGCGCGAGCCCCAGTCGCGCTGGGCCTGGCGCGCGCGCCGCACGGCCACCTCGAGCTGCTCGCGGGTCACCACCGGGACCTCGCCCAGCCGCTCGCCCGTGGCGGGGTTGACCGCGGGGATCGTGCGGGCCGCGCTGACCGCTTGCGCCATGGGAGCACCTCCTCGGCGACGCCGGCCGGGCGCCGCTCGGCCCCGAGGCTAGGGCTCGATGCCGCATCGTGTCAAGCGTCTCGCATCAACGGTGCGTGCTATAACGGGCGCCCGAGTCGGGGCGGGGGCCCCGCGAGGGCCGAGCCTTGGCGAAGAAGAAGAGCAAGACCGCGCCAGGCAAGCCGACCGGGACGGCTGGGGCGACCACATCCAGTGGTGCGATCGGCGCCGCGCGCGCCGCGAAGCCCCGGCGCAAGGCCAAGAAGAAGAAGCCCGCCAGCGAGGCGGCCGAGGCCCCCGCGGCGGCCACCGCCGCCGACGCGGCCGCCCCGGCGGGCGACCCCCCGTCTCCTCCCGCGGCGCTGGCGCGCTCGTCAGCCGCCAAGCGGCAGGCCGTGCTCGAGGCGATCCTCCCGCTGACCACCTCGGCCCGCATGGCGCGGCGCGCGGAGGAGGCGGTGTGGGCGATCTCGTCCGACAAGACCCACGAGATGCTCGAGGCGCAGGACAAGGCCGACCGGGCGCTCGAGGAGCGCGCCGAGGTGGAGGCGCAGCGGCAGGTGGCGACCACGGGCGCGGTGGACCCCACGCTCCGCCGCGGCAGCCGCGACGCGTTCGGCTTCTTCCGCGCCGAGCTCGACCGGGCCGAGGAGGACCCGCGCGACCCGCACGCCCGCTGGCGAGCCACGCGCGAGCGACTGCGCCACGAGGTCCTGCCGGGCGCGACCCCCGAGCGCCTGGCCGAGGTGGAGGAGCGCCTCGGGGTCCAGCTCCCGCGCAGCTACTACGACTTCTGCCTGGAGTGGAACGGGGCGCACCTCTACACGAGCGAGGCCGGCGGCTACCGCGTCCTGTCCGCCACGGGGATCGTGGACGAGGTCAAGGGCGCGCTGTGCAACCGCATGGTCCGTCCCTACCTCCCGGTCGTCGACCTCGGCTGCGGCGACTACCTCGCGCTCGACACCGAGCGCCCGGGCAAGGGCGGCGAGTACCCGCTCGTGTGGTGGTACGGCGGCGAGGCGAAGCGGCGCGTCGCGGAGAGCTTCAGCCAGTGGCTCAAGCGGCTGATCGAGGGCGCCGGCCATCCCTACTGGTGGGACCCGCCCTCGTGAGCGACGTCCTCGTCAGCCCGCGCCGCGCGCTGGAGGCGGCCCGCGTGGCTCGCGAGGCCGACCGGCTGCGCGTCGCGCTGCGGGCGCTCGACTACGCCCACGAGCGGCTGGACGCGGGCCCCGACCTCGCCGTGGCGGGCCTCGAGGGCGAGCGGCTGGCGGAGGCGCTGGCCGCGCGGGGGGCGGCGCTGGCGGCGCTGGGCGAGTGGCTGCGCGCGCGCTCGGCCGGGAGCGACCCGGGCAAGTCCCTGGTGCGCGTGCTGCGCGACTACGACCACTGGCGCCCGCGCGCGGCGAGCCTGGGGGTCCCGCGCGAGGGCCTCATGGCCGGCGCCAGCGGCGCGTTCTGGGTCGATCGCCGCCGCAAGGGGCGGCTGCTGGTGCTGCAGGGCGGGATCACCGGCGAGGCGAACGACGCCTTCACCCGCGTGCTCGACCTCTCCTCCAAGCAGGTGCAGTGGCTGTTCGTCGACATGGCGCGCCTGAGCTACGTCGGCTCGACCGGCCTGGCGGTGGTGGTCAAGACCGCCGAGCGGCTGCGCGGCGCCGGCGGCGGCGTGTCGCTGTTCGCGCTCTCCTCGAACCTCAAGCTGCTGGTCGAGACCCTGGGCCTGGCCAAGTTCCTCAACCCGACGACCGACCTCGGCCAGGCGCTCGAGCTGACGCGGGGCTGAGGAGCGCTAGCGGCTCGACCCGACACATTCACGAGGCAAGCGTCCACCGGCCTCGAAGCCTCAGGATCGAGCGCTGAGAGCGCGAAGATCGCAGAGACCGGAGAGAGGCCGGGGCTGTTGGCGCTGGCAGGAAAGCGCTTCGTCCTGGGTCGAGCTCGGCGCTCCTCTGCGATCTCTGCGCTGAGAATCGCTCGGTTCCGACGCGTCGAGGGCGAGCGCTCTCGCTGCTAGCCGTGGCGCTCCGCCGCTCGTGTGGCCGCCGCGCTCGCGCGCCGCGCCCGCGGCTTGCGCGCGTAGAACAGCCACTCCGCCACCTCGTCGCGCCCGCGCCCGGCGAGCACGCGGTAGCGGCGGGCCGCCGCGTCGCGGTCGGAGCGGAAGCGCTTGTAGGAGACCTCGCGGAAGTCGCGGACGAAGTCGAAGCCAGCCGCGCCGGATGCCTCGGCGAGCGCCTCGCCGATCGCCTCGCGCGAGAGGATCCCCTCCTCGTTGTAGGAGACGACGATGTGCTCGGCGCGCGCGCTCTGGACCAGCGCTCGGAACGCGCGCTCGCAGGGGGACTCGGCCCCGCGCCGCGCGCTCTTGCGGCAGTAGTCGGAGAGGCGGTCCGCCATGGGGCGCAGCCCGCTCTTGCCGTAGATCCCGGCCTCGTAGGCGGCGAGGTCCTCCACGGTGTGGAGCTCGGCGAGCACCTCGAGCACGTGGTAGTTCTTGGCGTACTGGCGGTGGTTGTAGGGCGGGTCGAGGTAGAGCACGTCGACCGACAGCCGGCGGGCGAGCGCGCCCGCCTCGCCGCAGTAGGCCCGCCCCGGCGGGCCCTGCGTGTCGAGGAGCGGGGGGCGCAGCGTGAGGCGCTCGCGGGCCGACGCCTGCAGCCGCTTGAGGAACGCGCCGTACGTGCCCGAGATGTTCGCCACCCGGTCGGCGGCCTCGAGCAGCGCGCACAGCAGGAGCGCGTGCTCGGGCTCGCTCAGGCGGCCGGCGCGACGCCAGGCCTCGAGCTGGCCGTGGATCGCGTCGATCCGCGCCCCGTTCTCGGCCGAGAAGAACAGCCGCCCGCCGGCCCCGCCCTCGGCGTACTGCCGCCCGAACAGGCCCGGCTCGCGGCCGGGCGCCAGGCCTGCGTCGAGGTAGCCCAGCACCGCGCACAGCGGGGCCGCCTCGGGGCAGGGCGCGCCCAGCGCGGCCGCCTGGCCGGCGCGCGCGAAGCGGCGCACGGCGGGCTCGGCGAGCACCCCCGCGAACGCGGGGTAGGCGCTCAGCTCCACGTAGACCCGCTGGCGCACCCACGAGGCGCGCAGCAGGTCGTTGGTCCGCACCCGAAAGCCGCGGCGGCGGAAGTGCTGCGCCACGCTCCCGGTCCCGGCGAACACGTCGAGGAGCGTGCCGCCCCGCACCCCGCGCTCGGCCAAGAACCCCTCGATCTCGCCCAGGAGCTTGGTCTTGTTGCCGATCAGGCGCACGTCGCCCTCCGCCTCGCCCGCGCGCGCGGGCGCTGGGCCACGAGCAACAGCTCGGTGACCTGCTGGTTCGAGTCGCCCTGCCCGGAGTGGAGCAGCCGCCGCCGCTCGAGCTCGACCTCGCCGTAGGCCGCGCGCGCCAGCGCGCACAGCCGCTCGAGCGCGCGCGGGGCCGAATCGCCTTGCTCGCGCCAGGCGCGCAGGAGCAGGCCGTTCTCCTCGCCGTAGGAGAGCACCAGCGCCGCGCCGCGCGCGGCGGTCGCCTCGATCAGCGCCCGCAGCTCGGCCTCGACGGTCTTCTTGCCGCAGAACCGCGAGCGCGGGCGCCGCTCCAGCGCCGGGTAGCGCCCCTTGGTCGTCTTGCCGCGCCGCACCTCGAGCTCGGGGTAGTCGTAGCGGGTGAGCACCTCGAGCACGTGATAGAAGCGCGAGTAGTGGTCGCTGGTGTAGGGCGGGTCGGCGTAGACCACGTCGGCCCCGACCTCGTCCCAGCGCGCGAACGCGCCGCGCCAGTCGCCCAGGAGCGCGAGGTTGCCCGGGCGCGGGCGCGCCGCGCGGGCCGCCGCCGCGATCGAGCCGGAGTACGCCAGCAGCTTGCTCGGGATCGACTGCGCGCGCCGGGCGAGGACGGCGCGCACCTCGGGGTCGCGCACCAGCCCGCGCGGCTGGCAGAAGTGGCTGGTGGCCGAGGTGGTCACGCTGCAGGCGTGCAGCAGCGCGGCGAGGTAGTGGGTGCGCTTGGCCGCGGCCAGCCGGCCCGACAGGCCGTCGATCGCGTAGCGCAGGCTGTCGACGGCGATCGCCTGGCGCAGCCCGAGGTACACGTTGGGGTAGTAGCTGCTGGCGAGGAGGTAGGGGAACGCGCCCGGCGCGGCGCGGCGCTCCTCGATCGTGGCGCGTCGGAACAGGAGCCCGGCGCCCGCGAACGGCCCGCTGGCGAGCACCTCCTGCCCCTCGCAGAAGGCCGGCGTCTCGCGCAGGGCGAAGGCGCGATAGGCGCGCGCCCGCGCGGCGGGGTCGCGCGGGAGCCCGCGCGCGGGGCGGCGGCCGAGGTCGGGCGAGGGGAGGAACGGGCCGACCTCGGGGTCGGGCGCCTCGGGCTCGAACCCGAACGCGGCCAGGAACGCGTCCTCGAGCGCCACCGCCGGCGCGAGCAGCGCGAGCAGCGCGGCCTGGTTCTCGCGGTAGCGCGCGCCGAGGTCGCGCTCGGGGTCGAGCGCGCGGACGAGCGCCTCGACGTCGTCGTGCACGAGGTAGGCGGCCGCGATCTTCTGGGCGTAGGCCTGCACGTCGTTGGCGACCACGCGGTAGCGCGGCGCGAGGGCCCGCCCGACCACGGCGGTCCCGCTCATGAGGTCGAGCACGGTCTGGGCCCGCGGCGCGGCTCGGGCCACCGCGGCCGTGATCTCGCCGGTCAGGCGGGTCTTCGCGCCCATGTACCAGATCGTGCGCACGGGCTCTCTTTCGGATGCCGGGCATCCCGCCTTGAGGGCTCAGCCCGGGCAGCAGCCGCTACTCCTTGGTAAGCAGCGAGTTAACGCGGCGCGTCGAATCGCCTGTCCGGTCCGGTCGAGGCCCGCCTCTTCTGGGGCATGAGCTCCACTCGATCCCTGCCCCGCCTGGGCCTGCTGCTCGCGACCGCGCTTCTCGCCATGGGCGCGCCGGTCCTCGCCGACGTCACCGTTCGCTTCGCGCACCAGCACCCGACCCGCTGGGGCGAGAGCGTGTACCTCCTCGGCGATCACCCCGAGCTCGGCGCCGGCGACCCGCGCCAGGCGCTGCGCATGGTCCCCGGCGCGGGCGGCGAGTGGACGCTGAAGGTCGAGCTGCCCGAGGCCGCGCCCTATCGCTACGTCTACCTGGTGCGCTGGAACGAGCCGCGCACCCTGGCCGACCCGGCCAACGCGCGGGTGATCTCGCCGGTCCAGCAAGGGGTCGCCCCCGGCGCCCCGCGCCTGCGCCGCGTGCAGGTGCGCTACCTGTCGGGCTTTCAGCAGGTGTTCTTGCGCTATCGCGCCAGCGCCAGCGAGGAGCGCGAGGTGGCCCTGACCCGGGGGGCGACCGGCCGCGGCCCCGGCGAGTGGCTGTGGACCGGCGAGGTCACCACCACGCTCCCCGAGCTCGAGTTCATGCTCCACGACGGGGGCGGCGGCGCCGACACGCCCGCCGGCGAGGCGCGCTACCGCACCGGCTACGGCGCGTTCTCGCTGGCCGAGGGGCGGATCCACCCGGGCGAGCCCGGCCTGGACGTGCTCGGCGGCCCGGCGAACGGGCGGGTGGTGCGGGTCGCGGGCTGGTGGTCGCAGCGCCTCGGCAACGCGCGCGACGTGTTCGTGTACCTGCCGCGCGGCTACGACCAGCGCCAGGACCGCCGCTACCCCGTGCTGTACATGCACGACGGCCAGAACCTGTTCGGCGAGGGCGGCCCGTTCGGGAGCTGGCGGGTGGGCGAGGCCCTCGACCGGGGGATCGCCTCGGGGCGGATCGAGGAGCTGATCGTGATCGGCGTCGGGAACACGCCGGCCCGCATGAGCGAGTACGTGCCCGACGAGGACGGCGGGCGCGCCTCGGCCTACGGCCGCTTCTTGAGCGAGGAGCTGATCCCCTGGGTGGACGGCACCCTGCGCACCCGCCCCGGCGCGCAGCACCGCGCCGTGGCGGGCTCGTCGCTCGGCGGGATCTGCTCGCTCTACCTCGGCTGGCGCCGCCCCGACCTGTTCGGCCACGCCGCGAGCCTGTCGGGCTCGTTCTGGCTGCGCCGCTGGATCGAGGACGTGCTGGCCCCCGCGCCGCGCCAGCCCCTGCGGATCTGGCTCGACAGCGGCACCGAGGGCTCCACCGGCGACGGCCTGGAGGGCACGCTCTGGGTCCGCGACGCGCTGCTGCGCAAGGGCTACGCCCTCGGCGACGGCCTCGACCACATGGTCGACCTCGGCGCCGCCCACGACGAGGCGTCATGGCGCGGGCGCGTGGGCCGGGTGCTGGAGTACCTGTTCCCGGCGGGCTCGGTCAGCGGACGCGACGCCGCGCCCTGAGCGCGCCCCGCGCTCAGCCGAGCTCGATCGTGCGATCCGGAGGCGGGTTCTCCGCGAAGCGCTGCACGCGGATCGTGGCGCGGCCCTCGAGCAGGTGGCGCGCGACGCGGTGCATGCCGTCGAACACGCGCCAGTCCTCGGTCAGGATCACGGGGTAGGTGAGGTCGCACTCCACGATCCGCTTGGCGTGCATGGCCACGCTCCGGACCGTCGGCCGGCGCTCGGGCGTGAACCACGTGACCTGGTCGAGGCCCACGATCCGCTCGAGCGGGACCTCCTCCACCGGGAGCTCGCGGGCGAGCGCCCAGATCCGCTCGACGTCCCACTCCAGGCGGATCCCTCCGCCAGACTGCGCGTAGATCCCAGCCACTCGCGCCTCCCCGCCCTCAGCGCGCCGCGAGCACCAGGCACTGCAGCGCGCGGCCGATCGGCCCCGCCTCGTCGCGCAGCTCGGTCTCGCACAGGCCGATCCCGCTGGGCTGCGCGCGCGTGCGCGCCCCCATGCCGACCCACTCGCCCTCGAGCGGGCGGGCGAGAGCCACGCTCAGGTCGGCGTTGACGAACGTGTAGCGGGCGGGGTCGAGGGCCGCGCCCACCCCGCTGCCGGCGTCGGCGGCCACGAGCACCCGCTGCAGCGGCGTGGGCGTCTCGCCCGCGACCAGCGGCACGCGCTGGCGCAGCCAGCACAGGACGTCCCCCGAGCCCCACGCCCCGCGCGCCAGGCGCCCCTCGACGGCGCGGTGGTAGGCCACCGGGTGGCGGAAGAAGTCGAAGCTCCAGGGGGCCGACGCGCCCGACGCGAGCGGCTGCTCGCGGTCCGCCAGGCCCACGTCCTCGGGGAGCGCGAGCGGCCGCTCGCGCAAGCAGACCGCGCTGGCCGTGGCGCACACCTCGCCCCCCGCGAGCAGCCGCGCGCCGATCCGCTCCACCGTCCGCCCGCTCCGCTCGCGCGCGGCCTCGAGCCGCAGGGTCCCGATCGGGATCGGGCGCAGCAGCTCGATCGTGAGCCGGCTCACGAAGAAGTCGGGCGCCGAGCGCGCCCCCTCGACCGCGCGGGCCAGGAGCGCGGCAGGCGGCCCCGCGTGCTGGTGCTCGTCGCTCCACGGCCCCCGGGTCCAGCCCGTCGCGACCAGCGCGTCGCCCTCGGCGACGTAGAAGGCTTCCGCTTCGCTCACGCGCCCGATGCTAACGCGCGCGGCCGAGCCTGGCGGACGCCGGCGCTGCCGTCGCAAGCGCGGGGTTGACCTCACGCCGCGCGAGCGGCTCGTCCGCGCGTGTCGGACCCATGCTGGAGGATCTCCGTGCACGCCGCGCGGGCCGCGGCCAGCCGAGGAGCGCATGAACGAGCAGGAGCTGATCGAGAAGCTGCGCCGGATCCAGGCGCTGGTCGACG
>CAZMSZ010000184.1:0-1995 GCA_964569055.1 uncultured Planctomycetota bacterium
GCAGTCGGCCAGCGAGAACGCCAGGTCCACGAACGGGACCTCCCGCTCGAGGTCGCGCTCGAGCGCGAGCAGCGCCGCGAGCGCCTCGGGCCGGCGCGTCGTCCCGGGCGGCCCCTCCACCAGGAGCTCGCAGGGGGCGATCCCCACGAAGCGGTCCTCGATCGCCTCCACGTCGGCGCGCAGCGTCGAGCCCCGGGGGAAGAACGCCAGGAAGTCGGTGTTCGACTCGACGCGTAGCCAGCCCAAGAAGGCGAGCGCGGTGGCGAGGGCGCCGATCGCGAGCGCCGCGCCGGGGCGCCGGACCACCAGCCCCGCCAGGCGGTCCATGCGCGTCACCTGCCCGGGGCGGACCCGCGGGGCCGGGAGGAGGGCCGCCGCGGCCGGGATCAGGGTGATCGAGACCACGAACGCGGCCAAGGCGGCCAGGGCCGCGGCCAGGCCGAACGTGCGGATCGGCGGGATCGGCGAGGCGGCCAGCGAGCCGAACCCGATCGCGGTGGTGAGGCTGGTGAGGAAGCACGGCACCAGCACGTGGCGCAGCGCCAGCTCGACGCTGGCCGCGCCCGTGGCTCCCTCCCCGAGCCGGGCCGCCTGCGCGCGTTGCTCGACCAGGATGTGCAGCGCGTCGGCCACCCCGATCACCAGGAGCAGCGTCGGGGTGAGGCTGGTCATGGTGTCGAGGGGGATCCCGAGGTGCCCCAGGGCGCCCAAGGTGAGCGTGACCGAGACCCCGAGCACCGCCAGCACGAGCAGCGTGCCCGTCGGGCTGCGCAGCACGAACCCGGCGGTCAGGAGCGCGATCAGGAGCAGGGGGCCGCCGAAGCGGAGCATGTCGCCCTGGATCGCGCGGACGATCGCCGCCTTGATCAAGGGGCTGCCGGCCACCCGCACCGTGACCCCGGGCTCGCGGCCGGCGTCTGCAGCCAGCGCCTGGAGCGCGTCCACGATCGCCTGGTTCTGCAGCGCCCCCTCGGCGGTCTCGGGGATCTGCTCGAGCACGGCCACCACGCTCAGGGCGCGCCGGTCGGCCGAGACGAGGACCCCCTCGACGTAGGGGAGCGCGAGCGCCTCGGCCTGCCAGGCCGCGAGCGCCTCGGGGGTGGCCTGGCGGACGTCCTCGGGCAGCGGGCGCACCAGCGTGGGGCCGATCCCGGGAAGGAACCGGATCACCGGCACGTCGGGGAGCGAGAAGGCCCGCGTCACGCCGTCGATCGCGTCGGCCGCCCGCGTCACCCGCCGGGCGAGGGCGAGCACCTCGGGCCGGAGCGCCGTCCCCTCGGAGATCTCGAGCGCGATCAGCACCGACTCGTCGCCGCCGAAGGCGCCCCGGAAGCGGTTGAACGTGGTCACCGCCCAGTGGTCGTCGGGGAACACCCGCTCGGCCGACGCGTCGAACCTCAGCCGCAGCGCGCCGGCGCCGATCAGCCCCGTCAGGAGCAGCAGCGCGGCCAGCACGGCCTTGGGCCGCCGCAGCGGCAGCTCCAGCCAGCGCGGCAGCGCGCGCGGGATGTCTTCGGCGCCGCTCGGCGTCGGCTCGCTCATGGCTCGCCAGGATCGGCGGGCCGCTCACCAGGCGCAAGCGCGTCCGGGCGCTCAGCCCCGCGCCGCGGCCGCGAGCCGCTCGGCGACCTGCCGCGGCGTCAGGTCGCGCTCGAGCCGGCCACCCTCGGCGAGCGAGATCTGCCCGGTCTCCTCCGAGACCACGAGCACGAGCGCGTCGGTCTCGTCGCTGAGGCCGAGCGCCGCCCGGTGACGCGTGCCGAGGCTGAACGGGACGTCGCGCCGATCGGTCAGCGGCAGGAAGCAGCCCGCCGCCACGATCCGATCGCCCCGCACCACGAGCGCACCGTCGTGGAACGGCGAGCCCGGCTGGAACAACGACCGGACCAGGTCGCCGTCGACGCGAGCGTCGAGCGGGGTCCCCGTCGCGACGTTCTCCTCGAGCGAGTCCCGGCGCTCGACCGCGATCAGGGCCCCGGTGCGGGCGCGCGCCAG
>CAZMSZ010000184.1:2095-12402 GCA_964569055.1 uncultured Planctomycetota bacterium
CGAGCGAGTCCCGGCGCTCGACCGCGATCAGGGCCCCGGTGCGGGCGCGCGCCAGGCGGCCGAGCGCCCCGGCGAGCTCGGCGATCCCGGCGCGCGACGGGCCGACCCGCCGGCCCCTCGCCGCGCGGACCGCGTCGAGGGCGGAGCCCGCCAGGAGCCCGAGCAGCGCGCCCACCAGCGCGGCGATCAGGGGGACCGGAAGCCCCCCCGGCCCGGCCCCGCTCGGAGCCGCCACCCACGTCGCCCCGAGCCCCAGCGCGAGCCCGAGCAGCGCGCCGCCGGCGCGTGTCGAGCGGGCGGCCTCCGGAGCGCGCGCCGCCGGCTCGGGCGACGCGCCCTGCCGCAGGCGCCGCAGCGCCGCGCGCGCCGCCTCGGCCGACTCGAACCGATCCTGCGGGCGGTCCTCGAGCAGCCGGAACAGGAACGCGTCCCAGCCGGGCGCCAGGCCCGGGACCAGGCTCGAGACCGGGCGCACGGTCCGCGGCGAACGCCCGGTGAGCGCCTCGAACAGGAGCTTGCCGAGGGCGTACAGGTCGGCGCGCCCGTCGACCTTGCCGTCCACCCGGAGGCTTTGGTCCTCCTGCTCGGGGGCCATGTAGATCGGGGTCCCGACGCCGAGCGTCGCGTCGAGGCTGGCGAGCGTATGGCCGAGGCCGAGCTCCTCGACCAGGCGCAAGGAGCCGATCCCGAAGTCCGCCACCTTCACGCGCCCCTCCGCGTCGAACAGGACGTTGGACGGCTTGAGGTCGCGGTGGACCACCCCGCGCGCGTGCCCATGCGCGAGGGCCTCCAGGATCGCCTCCGCCAGGGCGATCACCTCTCGCTCCGGCAGCGGCCCCTCCCGCAGCCGCTCGGCGAGCGTCCCGCCCCCCAGCAGCTCGCACGCGATATAGGGCGGGTCGAGGTCCATGGCCGCGCGCTCGATCCGCACGATCCGCGGGTGGTCGAGGTGGAACAGGATCTGGGCCTCGCGCACCAGGCGGGCGGTCAGCTCGGGGCGGGTGACCTTGAGGGCGACCTGGCGCCCGGCCTGGTCCTCGGCCCGGTAGACCGTCCCCTGCCCCCCGCGCCCGAGGACGCCGATCACCCGGTAGCCGTCGACGAGCGCGCCCGAGGGGAGCTCGCCCGCGCCCGAGCAGCGGGCCAGCCAGCGCGCGACGTCGCGGGCGCGGGCGCGCAGCGCCTCGCTCGGCCCGGGCAGCGGGTCGGCCGCGAGGGCGTCGAGCACCTCGCCGCGCAGCGCCTCGCCCTCGCTCATGGCTGCACCTCCTCGAGCCGCGCGGCGATCAGGGCGTGGGCGCGCGCCAGCCGCCGCGACACGCTGCGCCGCTCGCAGCCGATCGCGGCCGCGACCTCCTCCAAGGTCAGGCCCCCTTCGTAGCGCAGGACGAACGTCTCGAGCGTGTCGCGCCCGAGCTCGGCCTCGATCGCCGACAGGAGGGCGCGCGCGTCGAGGCGTCGCTCGACCGCGGCGCGCGGGTCCAGGGCCGGAGCGCGCGCCAGCGCGGGCGGGAGCGGCCGCGCCAGCCGCTCGCGGCGGCGGCACCAGTCGACGTACGTCTGGTGCGCCTTGAGGAAGATCCAGGTGTTGAACGAGCGCCCCGCCTCGTAGCGATCGCCGCGCAGCGAGCGCTCGATCGCGAGCAGGGCCTCCTGGGCGCACTCCTCGGCCTCGCCCGGGTCCTTGATCAGCCGCTGAAAGTAGCGGTGGACCCGCAGCAGGATGCGCTCGAACAGCGCCGCGTGCTCCCGCTCCGACCCGAGCGCGCGCGCGGCGAGCTCGGTGGTGTTGGGGGCGGACGGCGGCGAGACCTCGGACATGATCGGCTCCACGCGCGAGTATCCGCTCGAGGGCCGGCGGGTGGGACAGGGCGTTCGTAAGTCGCGGCGCGTGGAGGTCTGGGCCGCCGGGAGGCTCGCCGGTCGCGAGGGAGCGGCGCCCTCGGCCTCGAACCGCGCGCGAGCGAGGAGGCGGCGGCGCGCGCCGACGGCCCGGTGGGGCGCCTCCACGTCGCGTGGGACGGACTGCGAGGCGGCGCGGTCTCCTCGCGGTGACAGCAGCGCCCCCTCTGCGGCGGTGATCCCCGAGTCGGCATCAGGGAACGTCCGAGTGAGCACGGCTCGCGCGGCGACGTGTCACAATCCTTGAATGCTTCAGCGCCCCGGGCCAGCCGACGCCAACCTCGACCTCGCCTCCGAGGACCTGCTCCGCTCGTTCATCGACGGGCTCACCGAGTACGCGGTGCTCATGCTCGACCCCGCGGGTCGGATCCGGTCCTGGAACCGCGGCGCCGAGCGGCTCAAGGGCTGGCGCGCCGACGAGGTCGTGGGCAAGAGCCTCGCGATCCTCTATCCGCCCGAGGACGCGCGCGCCGGCAAGCCCGAGCAGTTGCTGCGCCGCGCCGCGCAGGACGGCCGCGTGGAGGACCAGGGCTGGCGCGTGCGCAAGGACGGCTCGCGCTTCTTCGCGCGCGTCGTGATCACCGCGCTCCGCGACCCCGGCGGCGAGCTGCTCGGGTTCGGCAAGATCACGTTCGACACCACCGAGGCCATGACCCGCGCGGAGCGGGAGCTGCAGGCCGAGCGCGCGCTCCGGGAGAGCCAGGAGTCCTTTCGCCTCCTCGTCGAGAACGTGCGGGACTACGCCATCTTCATGCTCGATCCCGAGGGCCGGGTGACCACCTGGAACCCGGGCGCCGAGCGGCTCAAGCAGTACGCCGCGCACGAGGTCGTCGGGCGCCACTTCTCGGTCTTCTATACGTCCGAGGACGTGGCGGCCGGGAAGCCGCAGAGCGAGCTCGAGCGCGCCGCCCGGGAGGGGCGCGCGGAGGACCAGGGCTGGCGCCTGCGCAAGGACGGCTCGCGCTTCTTCGCGCGCGTCGTGATCACCGCGCTCCGCGACTCGGGCGGGCGGCTGCGCGGCTTCGCCAAGGTGACCAACGACGTCACCGAGGCCTACACGGCCGCCGAGCACGTGCTGCGGGTGATCGACGAGACCGGGCGGCTGCTGCAGACGCCCGGCTACCACGAGCGCCTCCAGGCGGTCGCGCGGCTGGCGGTCCCGACCCTCGCCGACTGGTGCGCGGTCGACGTGCTGGAGGAGGGCGTCGCCCGCCGCGTGGCCGCGGTCCACGCCGATCCGGCGCGGGCCGCCCAGGCCGGCGAGGCGGCCGACCTCGCCGGCCCCGCCGCCGAGGTCCTGCGCACGGGGGCGCCGTTCGTCAGCCAGGACGTCCGCGCGGGCGCGCTCGGGGCCGACGAGCGCGAGCTGCTCCACCGTCTCGACCTGCGCGCCCTGGTGTGCATTCCGCTCGCCGCGCGCGGCCGGGTCCTCGGCGCGATCACGTTCGGCGCGGGGATCGCCGGGCGATACCACGAGCGCGACCTGTCCTGGGCGCAGGCCCTGGCGCGCGTCGCCGCGTCCGCCATGGACAACGCGCTGCTGCTCGAGGAGACCGAGCAGGCGGCCGCCGAGGCGCGCGCGGCGGTCGCCGTCCGCGACGCGTTCCTGTCGGTCGCCTCGCACGAGCTGCGCACGCCGCTCAACACGCTCAACCTGCAGGTCCAGGGCTACCTGCGCAGCGCCCGCCGCTCGGCCCAGCCTCGCGACCTCGAGCGGCTGCAGCGCATGGAGCAGCAGGTCGCGCGCCTCGCGACCCTGATCGGGACGCTGCTCGACGTCTCGCGCATGACCGCCGGCCGGGTCACGCTCGAGCCGGTCGAGATGGACCTCGCCGCGCTGGTGCGCGAGGTCGTCGACCGCGACCAGGAGCTCGCCCGCAGCGCGGGCTGCGAGCTGGTGCTCGAGGTGGCCGGTCCGCTCCTCGGCCGGTGGGACCGGCTCCGCCTCGACCAGGTGCTGACGAACCTGCTCGGCAACGCGCTCAAGTTCGGCGCCGGCAAGCCGATCCGGGTGAGCTTGGAGGAGCGCGGGGAGCGCGTCCGCCTCACGGTCGCCGACCAGGGGCTCGGGATCGCCCCCGAGGACCAGCCCTGGATCTTCGAGCGCTTCGAGCGCGCGGTCTCGAACCGCAGCTTCGGCGGGTTCGGGCTCGGCCTGTGGATCGTGCGCGAGTTCGTCCAGGCCCACGGCGGCGAGGTGTGGGTGGAGAGCACCCCCGGCGCGGGCGCGCGCTTCGTGGTGGACTTGCCGCGTCAGTTGTTGGGGCGCGACCCGCAGTAGCGCTCGACGCTCTGCAGCAGCGGCTCGAGCGCGATCGGCTTGGTCACGAACGCGGCGGCCGCCAGGCGCCGCGCCTCGGCCTCGACCTCGCGCACCGCCGAGACCACGACCACCGGGACGGTCGCGTACTCGGGGCGCTGGCGCAGCCACTCCATGAACTGCCAGCCGTTCATGACGGGCATCATGAGGTCGAGCAAGATCACGCACGGCGCCTCGTGGACCGCGGAGAGCTGCGCGATCGCCTCGCGACCCTCGGCCGCCTCCACGCAGCGGTAACCCTCGTCCGAGAGGATGTCGACCAGCGTCGTTCGGGCGGCGGGGTCGTCTTCGACGACGAGCACCGTCTTGCAAGGATCGTGCGCGGTCGAGCTCATGAAGGTGATGTTAGCGCACCACCTGGGCCAAATCACGAAGAACTGCGCGCGCTCGGGGTCGGGTGTTTTCACCCGGCCCCGCCGAGGAGTCCGTCGTGACCCGCTCCGGGTAGGCTGCTGCGCGCGCAGCTGACGGACGGGCCGTCGGGGGCAGGTGTGTCCCAGCCCGAGGCGCGCCGCGAGGTCGCGTCGTGATCGCTGGGCTGGTCCTGCTGTCGGCCTTCCTCCACGCGCTGTGGAACGCGCTGCTCAAGGCGCAGGCCGAGAAGGACCTGGCCGGGGTCGCCGTCGTGGGCGCCGCCTGGGTCACCGCGGTGGGCGTGGCGACCGCGAGCTGGGCGCAGTCCGCCGCGGCGCCTTTCCCCGACGCGGCGAGCGTCGCGTGGAGCGCCGCCGCGGGCGCGTTCGAGGCGGCCTACTTCGTCGCGCTGGTGCGCGCCCTGCAGGTGACCCCGCTGGGGGTGGCGTACACGGTCTCGCGCGGGGCGGCGGTCCTGTGCGTGTGGCCGCTCTCGGTCGCGCTCCTCGACGAGCCGATCACCCCGCTGGCGCTCGCGGGGACCGCGCTCCTCATGGCGGGGGTCGCCGCGACCAGCCTCGAGGAGGAGCTCCCGCAGCGGGGGGTGGGGGTGGCCGCGCTGTGCGGGCTGTTCATCGCGGGCTACCACCTCTGCTACAAGCAGGCCATGGCCACGGGCGCCGCGCCGCCCGCGGTGTTCGCGCTGGCGATGGCGGTGGCCTTCCCGCTCAACCTCGCCAGCCTGGGGCGCGCCCGCCTGCCGAGCCTCCTGCGCGAGGTCCGCGCCCGCCCGCTCACGCTGCTCGCCCTGGGCGCGGTGTGCAGCGGCTCGTTCCTGGTGTTCCTGCTGGCGCTGGCCCAGGGCGGCGCCGGCCTGGTGCTCACGCTGCGCAACACCTCGATCGTGTTCGCGGCGCTGCTCGGCGGCGTGGTGGGCGAGGCGCTCACCCGCAGGCGTCTGCTGGGCGCGGCGCTCGTGAGCGGCGGGGCGATCGTGCTCGGGCTGGGGCGCTAGATCCCCTTGAGCAGGTGCCCGAGCTTCTCCTTCTTGGTGCGCAGGTAGTCGCGGTTCGCCTCGCTCGCGCCCACCTCGATCGGGACCCGCTCGCTGATCGTGAGGCCGAAGCCCTCGAGGCCCACGATCTTCATGGGGTTGTTGGTGAGCAGGCGGATGTCCGTCAGGCCGAGGTCGACCAGGATCTGCGCCCCGACCCCGTAGTCGCGCATGTCCGCCCCGAAGCCGAGGACCTCGTTCGCCTCGACCGTGTCGAGGCCGCCATCCTGCAGCGCATAGGCCTTGAGCTTGTTCTTGAGCCCGATCCCGCGCCCCTCCTGGCGCATGTAGAGCACCACGCCGGCGCCGGCGGCGGCGATCTGCTCCATGGCGCGCTCGAGCTGGGGGCCGCAGTCGCAGCGGAGCGAGCCGAGCACGTCGCCCGTGAGGCACTCGGAGTGGACGCGGACCAGCGTCGGCTCGGTCCGGGTCGGCACCACCCCGTCGGCCTTCTGCCCCACGCCGCCCAGGCACAGCGCGAGGTGGGGGCGGGTGTCGTAGTCGTCGACGTAGACGTGGAGGTCCCACACGCCGAATCGGTTGGGGAACTCGACCGTGACCGAGCGGTGGACGTGCTTCTCCTTCATCCGCCGGTAGCGGATGATGTCGGCCACGCAGCCCATCTTGAGGTCGTGCGCCCGGCAGAACTCGATCAGCTCGGGCACGCGGGACATGGTCCCGTCGTCGTTCATGATCTCGCAGATGATCCCGGCGGGCTTGAGGCCGGCCAGGCGGCACAGGTCGACCGAGCCCTCGGTCTGACCGGCCCGGACCAGGACGCCCCCGTCGTGGGCGCGCAGCGGGAACACGTGCCCCGGCCGGACCAGGTCCTCGGGGCGGGTCGCGTCCTCGATCAACAGGCGCGTGGTGTGCGAGCGGTCGGCCGCCGAGATCCCGGTCGAGACGCCCTCGCGCGCGTCGACCGAGACGGTGAACGCCGTGCCGTGCAGCGCGTCGTTGACGTCGGCCTGCGGGGTGAGCTTGAGCTCGTCGCAGCGGCGCCCATCGAGCGCGACGCAGATCAAGCCGCGCCCGAAGCGGACCATGAAGTTGATCGCCTCGGGGGTGACCGCCTCGGCGGCCATGCACAGGTCGCCCTCGTTCTCGCGGTTCTCGTCGTCGACCAACACGATCATGCGCCCGGCGCGGAGCTCGCTCAGGAGCTCCTCCACGGGGCTGAACGGGGATCTCTCGTCCACCGGTCTCCTCGCGCGGCGCCGCGCTCGGCAGGGGCGCGCCTCGGCCGCAGGCGCGCAATCTAGCACGGCGCGGGCGCTCCCCCTCCGGTGAGCGCCGCGGCCGCGGCGCTGGCGGCGGCCGGGCCGCGCGGTATCGTCAGGAGCCGTGAGCGAGAAGAAGCTGATCGTGATGGGCGACCGGGTCCTGGTCGAGCCCGACGAGGACGTCCGCACGCACTCGGGCCTGTACCTCCCGGTCGGGGCCCACGAGTCGGACGGGGTCCGCGCCGGGCGGGTCGTGGCCCGCGGGCCCGGAGTGCCGCTCCCCTCGCTCAGCCAGGACCAAGACGAGGAGCCCTGGAAGGAGCCGCGCCGCGAGGACCGCTACCTCCCCATGCAGGTCGAGGTCGGCGACCACGCGCTGTTCTTCAAGAAGGCCGCGGTCGAGGTGCGCTGGGAGGGGAAGCGCTACCTCGTCGTGCCCCAGTCCGCGATCCTGATCGTGATGCGCGGCGGCGGCGAGCCCGACGAGGCGCCGAGCGGGCTCTGACCGCGCGTTGACGCCCTCACGAGGGCGCGGGATCATTTGGCCGCCGCCCGCGCGAGGAGGAGCCCATGTCTCGATTCGCCGCCCTGTGCTGCGCGCTCGTCCTCCTGCTCGGGTCGGCGACGCCGAGCGCCGCCCAAGACGAGGCCGCGGCCAGCGTCGAGCGACGCCGCGCGCTGCAGGCGCTCCTGGCCGCCGGCTGGGATCACCTCTCGGGCGGGAACCGCCTGCTCGCCGCCGCCGAGGCGGGTCCGCCCGCGGAAGCGAAGGCGCTGCGCGCCCAGGCGCAGGGCCGATTCGGGCAGGCGGTCGCCGCCTACGAGCAGGCCCTGGCGGCGCTCGAGGCGGCCGAGCTCGACGAGGCGACCGGGGCCGAGGTCCGTCAGATCGCCCACTACAACACCGCCTGCGCCCGCGCCCGCCGCGGCGAGGTGGAGCTCGCGCTCGACGCGTTCGCGCGCGCCCTCGACGCCGGCTACGAGGAGTTCGCGCTGATCGCGGAGGACCCCGACCTCGCGGCCGTGCGGGAGACGGAGCGCTTCTCTCGGCTGCTGGAGCGCGCCCGCGCGGCGCTGAGGGAGCGGGCGCGCGAGGAGGGGCGCGCGGCCCTGGCGCAGCAGGCGCTGTTCCCCTACGACTTCGAGGTCACCACCCTGGCCGGAGAGCGGCTGCGCCTGGCCGACCTGCGAGGGAAGGTCGTGATCGTCGACTACTGGGGCACCTGGTGCGGGCCGTGTCGGGCGGAGCTCCCGCACTTCGTGGCGCTCGCGCGCGAGCTCGGCGATCGGCTGGCGGTGGTCGGCATGACGTGGGAGAACGGGCGCGGCGGGCCGAAGGTGGAGGCGGCGGTCCAGGCGTTCGCCGCCGAGCTCGAGGTCGAGTATCCGCTCGTGCTCCTGACCGAACGCGCCGACCTGGCCAAGGTGCCCGAGCTGCGCGGGTTCCCGACCACGCTGTTCCTCGACAAGGCGGGCCGCGTGCGCGCCAAGGAGGTCGGCTACCGGGACCTCCCGACGATCCGCGCGCTGGTCGAGGCGCTCCTGGCCGAGGAGGCGCCGCCCGAGCCGGCCGGCCCCGCCCCCGCGCCCGCGCCCGCCGAGGGCGAGCCGCGGCGCTACTTCTGAGCCGTGGCGCCGCTCCGCCACCCCGCTCGCGCCGTCCTGGTCGCGGCCGCGCTCGTCGCGCTGCTGGGGGCCGCCGCCCTCGGCGTGCACACCGACAACACCCCCGCGGCCTGGCTGCCCGAGCACTCGCCGGAGCGGGCGGCGTACCTCGAGTTCCGCGAGCGCTTCGGGGGCGACACGTTCGCGCTGGTCGCGGTCCGCCTCGCGCCCGAGGGGGAGCGCCCGGCGCCCGGCTGGGAGGGGCGGCTGCTCGCCCTGGCGGACGCCCTCCGCGGGGCGCCGGGGGTGGTGGAGGTGCGCGCGCCCGTGGCTCCGGGCGGGCTCGCGGCGCGGGCGCGGGCCGAGCTGCCCCAGACGCTGGCGACCCTCGACGCGGCGACGGCCGCGGCGCGCGCGGACGCCGGCCAGGATCCGGCGGGCGGAGCCAAGCGCGCGCTCGCCCCCTGGGTCGAGCTCGAGCTGCTGCGCGCCGAGGCCCACGCCACGCTGCCGGCGCTGCTGCTCGCGCCCCACGACCCCGCGGCGCTCGCGAGCGCTCGGGTCGCGCAGGAGGCGGCGCTGTCCGCGCTCGGCCGGCTCGAGCCGGACCTCGCCGCCGCCCTCGCGGCCGGCGAGCCCCCGCCCCCGGGCGAGCGGCGCGCGGCCGCGCTCGGCGCGCTGCACGCCTGGGCGGTGGGGCGGCTGGCCGAGGTGCGGGCCGACCCCGACCCGCGCGGGATCGCCGACCTCGGCCGGGTCGACGCCGCGCTCGAGCTCGTCGCCAGCGGCGCGGCCGCGCTCGGCGACCGCGAGCTGGCCGGTGCCGCCGCGCTCCTGCTGGCCGTGCGGGCCGCCACCGCGCCGCCGGCCTCGCGCGACCTCGAGCGCGCCGCGGCCGCCTTCGAGCGCGCCATGGCCCTCGCGCCCGGCGCGCTCCTCCCGCGCGTGCTGCGCGCCCGTCACCTCGCCCCGACGCTCGCCGCCACCCCCGCCGGCACCCCGCTCGCGGAGGTGCTCGCCGCGCAGCGGCGGGCCTGGCAGGCGTTCGAGGCCCCGCTGCGCGAGGCGCTCGCGGCGCCGCTCGACGCCAGCGCGCCGCCGCGCCGCGCCCTCGCCGACGCCGTCGCGCGCGAGCAAGCCGCCGCCCTCCTGGCGGACCCGGGCGCGGCCGGGGTGATCCCGCCCGAGGGGGCCGGGGAGGCCGCCCCGCCCTCCTCCCTCGAGGCGCACGTCCCGGCGCACGCGCTGGCGGACGCGCTCCTGGGCTCGGAGGGGCGCTGGGCGGGGCTGCTGGTCCTCCCCGAGCCCGACCTCGGCCCCGAGGCGCGCGCCGCCACGATCGAGGGGATCGAGGCGGCGCACGCCGCCGCCGCGCCCGGCGAGGCGCACCTCGTCGGCCCCGAGGCCCTGACCCACGACCTCGACGTCGCCTCGCGCCGCTCGTTCGGCGGGCTGTTCCCGCTGGTGGCGGTCCTGCTCGGGGCCGTGCTGGCGGTGGCGCTGCGCGACGTGTGGATCGTGCTCGGGGTGCTCGCGACCGCGGGCGCGGCCGCCGTCGCGAGCGTGGGGCTGCTGGCGGCGAGCGGCCACGCGCTCAACCTGATCGTGGTCGTCCTCCCGGCGATCGTGCTGGTCCTGACCACCTGCTACGCGCTCCACCTCGTGACCCGCTTCTTGGCGCTCGCGCCCCTGGCCGCCGACGACCTCCCGATCCGCGCCGACGCCTGGGCGCGCGCAGCGCGCGAGACGCTCGGTCCCTGCGCGCTGACCGCGTTCACGACCGCCGCCGGGTTCGCCTCGCTGGTGACCTCCCAGATCCCGCCGGTGCGCGACCTCGGCCTGTTCGCGG
>CAZMSZ010000184.1:12502-14005 GCA_964569055.1 uncultured Planctomycetota bacterium
CAGCCGCTCGGCTACGCCGCGGTCGAGCCCGGCCTGATCGGCCTCACCCCGCTCGAGCTGTGGCTCGAAGGGCCGGCCGAGCGCGTGCTGGCCCCCGAGGCGCTGCAGGCCTTCGACCGCTTCGCCGACGCGGCGGCCGGCGCCGCGGGCGGCGCGCGCGTGATCTCGCCGCTGCGCGACCCGCGCCTGGCGGGCGCCTCCTACGCCGTCCGCGCGGCGCTGCTCGAGGCGCGCCTCGCGAGCGGCGCGCCGGGCGACGGCGGGTACGTGGCCCGCGCGCCGGGCGGGGCCGTGGCCTTGCGGGCGACGGTCGCCTGCCGGACCGCCTCCTCCGACGCGTTCCACGCCCTGGTGGAGGCGCTCCGCGCCGACGTCCCGGCGGAGCTGCGCGGCGAGGGCGCGCGCCTGCGCCTCACGGGCGCGGTCCCGCTGCTGGTGCAGGTGCAGGTCCTGCTGGTGGAGACGCAGGTCTCCTCGTTCGCGCTGGCGCTCGTGGTGGTCTCGCTGATGTTGGCCACGATCTACCGCTCGCCGGGCCTGCTGGTGATCTCGCTCCTCCCCAACGTGCTGCCGATCGCGATCACGCTCGGCGCCATGGGCTGGCTGGGGATCCCGCTCGACACCGCCACGGTCACCGTCGCGGGGATCGCGCTCGGGCTGATCACCGACGACACGATCCACCTGCTGCACCACATGCAAGCCAGCGCCCGGGCGGGCGCCGGGCCGCAGGAGGGGGTCGCCCACGCCTTGCGCCTGGTGGGGCTCCCGGTGGTGACGACCACCGTGGCGGTGGCGATCGGGTTCGGCGCCTTCCTGATCTCGGACTTCATGCCGACCCGCGCGTTCGGCGGCCTGATCGCGATCACGTGCATCGCCGCCCTGGCCTGCGACCTCGTGGTCCTCCCCGCCCTGGTCATGGTCGCCGGGGCAAATCGCGGTGACCCTGGCCCCGGCGCGGGCGCCGACTAGCATCGCGGTTCATGAGCGGGTTCCAGATCGACGGGGGCGTCCCCGCCGGTTCCAGCGCGGTGACGCAGGGCGTGCACGTCGAGGTGCAGGCCCGCTACGTCCCCGAGGAGTCCGCCCCGCTCCGCCGCCAGTTCCTCTTCGCCTACCGGGTGCGGATCGCCAACCACGGCCCCGAGCCCGTCCAGCTCGTCAGCCGCCACTGGATCATCACCGACGGCCGCGGCCGCGAGGAGCACGTGCGCGGCCCCGGCGTCGTCGGCGAGCAGCCCCGCCTCGCCCCCGGCGAAGCGTTCGAATACACCAGCTTCTGCCCGCTCCAGACCCCGAACGGCTCCATGCGCGGGACCTACCGCATGGTCCGCGACGACGGAAGCTGCTTCGACGCGACGGTGGCGGCGTTCTCGCTCCTGGCGCCGCAGCTCTTGAACTGAGCCGAATTCCTCGGCTGCTCTCGTGAGCGGGCGCACGGGGTCCAGGGGTGAGCCGAGGAATTCGGATGGGGCGAGGCTCCGTACGACGGCTCCGCCTCGACTG
>CAZMSZ010000185.1:0-13992 GCA_964569055.1 uncultured Planctomycetota bacterium
TCAGGGGCGGCGACGTCGCCGTGCCCGTACAGAGCGCCGCGCCGGGCCTTTCGGCCCGGCGCGGAAGGTTGTTCGGTCTAAGGACCCGTCGGCGCCTAGGCCGACAACCTCGTGATCTCCAGATCACCTAGGTAGCTGCTACACATACTGGATCACCTCCTTCCGCACCGGGTTCCCTCGGCCAACCGCGTGCTACCAGCCCGCGGTCCCGAGCGAGGGGCCCACGCGCCACGTTAGCGCGAACGATGGTTGCGGCGCTCCGAGCGCCATGTGCCGTCCTGGCACAGCCCGCCGACGATCGGCTGGCGCCTGCAGTGTGACTTCGTGGCACCCTTCGCGCCAGGCACCGGCCGGGCTCCGCGGCCAACCCGCTGGGACTGCTCGGGTTGAACGCGCCGCGCGACCTCGCGCGCGGCTCGCGCTCTCACCGACCGAGCGCCGGGTGTGCGGGGCTGAATCGCTCCTCGCGGCCTGCCGTCGAAGTCCAACGGTCACGGAGTCGCGCCGGTGCCGATCGCCACGCCACGAACGCCCGCAACTCCCGCCCTCGTGCGTCGTTGCGGGTCACATCCGGCGCGGGCGATGGCTGGCCCGGATGACCGCTGCTACTCTCGGGGTAGACGAAGGAAGGGCTGACCATGTCAGGAACGACCCACGGCGGGACCCTCCTCGCCGCGACCCTCCTCTTGTTCGGCGCAGGGCCGGTGTGGGCGGACGACGCCTTCACCCCGTCCAACGAGCAGATCGACCGCGACCTCGACCAGGCGCTCGAGCGGGAGTTCAGCGGCGAGAGCGAGCCACCGCCGCCCCCGCCGCCCACGTACATGGAGGCGCCGCACCAAGAAGACCGGGGGCTCGAGATCCGCGTCGGCACCATGGCCGCCTACTACCACGCGTTCTTGAACGACGTGAAGCTGAGCCTGGTCGACGACGGGGTCGGCGGCACCGAGGTAGAGTTCGCGAGCTTCGATGGGCGCGACGAGGACGCTCGCTTCGACTTCGACGGGCAGGGCACCGGCACCTACCGCAGCTGGATCGACCTCGGCAAGCACGTCTCGCTGGTGGGCGGCGGGCGGTTCGCGCAGTTCGAGGACACGCAGGTCCTGTCCAACGCGCCCGGCGGCACCCCCGGCTTCGAGTTCGGCAAGTCGAGCTTCTCGACCGGCGAGACGCTCAACGCCCAGTTCACGCTGATGATCATCGACTACGACGTGGTGTTCAAGCCGCTCAACAACCGCTGGGCCACGATCGAGCTCAGCCTCGGCGGCCGCTACGCGCTGTGGGACACCGAGCTCTCCAGCTCGAGCGGCGCGCGCGAGCAGGAGCGGCTCGAGGCGGTGTTGCCGATGGTCGGCTTCGGCCTCGCGCTCCGCCCGATCGAGGAGCTGACCCTGTTCGGCCGGGCCCGCGTGGGCCACATCGAGCTCACCTACGAGGACGACGACATCGAGTCGGAGCCCGAGACCGAGCGCGAGCACACCTCGCTCGAGGCGGACATCGGGATCTCGCTGATCTTCGAGGAGTGCTTCGGCTTCATCGCCGGCTACCGCCTCGACTACCTCGAGCTGTCCCGCACCAAGGGCGACGACTCGGAGAGCGTCGAGGGCGTGGCCCACGGCCTGTACGGCGGCTTGATCGTCCAATTCTGACGAGTTGCGGACGACCGGAAGCGGAGCAGGCGGCCCCCTCGGGGCCGCCTGCGCTGCTTTCAGACCCGGAGCGGGTCGTGCGCGTCGCCGACGTCGGCGAACCGCGCGAGCAGCGGGCGCACGACCTCGGCCAGGTACGCGCGGACCTGCGCGGGCGCGCGCCCGACGAGCGCCTCGGGGCGCGTGAAGGCCTCGAGCTCGGCCGCGCTCACCCCCAGGCGCGGATCGGCCGCCAGGCGGGCGCGATAGGCGGCCGCCGGGTCGGGCTCGGCGCGCGCAGCGACGGCGTGCTCGCGCAGCGCCTCGTGCAGCTCCTGCCGGTCGCCGCCGCGCACCACCCCGCGCACCAGCAGCTTCTCGACGGCCAGGAACGGCCCCTCCGCGGCCAGCCGCTGCTCGACCGCGCGCGCGTCGACCTCCAGCCCCGAGACCAGGTCGACCGCCGCCCGCAGGGCGCCGTCGCAGGTCAGGAACATGTCGGGGATCGCCAGGCGGCGCACGGCGCTGTCGTCGAGCGTGCGCTCGAGCCACTGCAGCATGGCGGTCTCGGCGATCGCGCCGCGCTGGTGCACCAGCATTCGGGCCAGCGAGCAGAGCCGCTCGGCCTTCATGGGGTTGCGCTTGTAGGGCATGGCCGAGGAGCCGACCTGGCCCGCGCCGAACGCCTCGCGCAGCTCGCCGGTGTGCGCCAAGAGGCGCACGTCGTTGCCGAGCTTGCCGAGCGTGAGCGCCACGCCCGCCACGGCGTCGGCCATCTGGGCCTCGATCTTGCGCGGGAGGGTCTGACCCGAGAGCGCCACGCTGCGCGCGAACCCGAGCCGCGCCGCGAGCCGGCGGTCGAGCTCGACCACCTTGGCGTCGTCGCCGAGCAGCTCGAGGAACGAGGCCTGGGTCCCCGTGGTGCCCTTCGCGCCCCGGCAGGGGAGCTCCGCCGCGAAGCGGTCGACCGCCTCGAGGTCGCTCACCGCGTCCTGCAACCACAGCGCGGCGCGCTTGCCGACCGTGACCGGCTGCGCCGGCTGGAAGTGGGTGTAGCCGAGGGTGGGGCGGTCCGCCTCGCGCTCGGCCAGGTCGGCCAGCGCGCGCACGAGCTGCACCAGGCGCGCGCGGATCCCGGCCAGCGCGCGGCGGTGCAGCACCCCGTCGGCGTTGTCGGTCACGAAGCAGCTCGTGGCGCCGAGGTGGATCACCGGCGCGCCCTCGGGGCACACCTCCGCCCAGGCCTTGATGTGCGCCATGACGTCGTGGCGGGTCACCGCCTCGATCTGGGCGATCCGCGCCAGGTCGATCCGGTCGCGCGTCGCCCGCAGCGCCTCGACCTGCGCCCGGCTCACCGGCGCGCCGAGCTCGTGCTCGACCTCCGCCAGCGCGATCCACACGTCGCGCCAGGCCCGCGCCCGCTCGAGCGGCGAGAACAGCGCGGCCATGGCGCGCCCGGCGTAGCGCTCGACCAGCGGACCCACGTACACGGCGTCGTCTCGGGACATGCTGCGCTCCTCGGAGGGCGGCCCATGTTACTGGCGCGGCGCGCGGCGGCGGCCGCGGAGGCGCGCGGCCGAACCCCAGGCTCGCTGCGGCCTCCCGGGCGGGGGCCGCCCGACGCGCACACCGCTGGCTTCGCGGCGCTCTGCTAGAATCCGCGCCCTCCCCTCCCCTTCGGAGCCTCCGTGCTGCACCCCTTCGAGCGTACGCTCCGCGAGCGCTGCCGCGCCCTGCTCGCCCCTGGCGATCGGGTGGTGGTCGCGTTCTCGGCGGGGCCCGACTCGACGGCGCTCCTGGCCGGGCTGGCCGCGGTCGCGGGCGCGCTCGAGCTCGAGCTCCTCGCCGCCCACCTCGACCACGGGCTGCGCTCGCCGGCCGAGGCGCGGGCCGACCGCGAGGCGGCCGCCGCGATCGCCGACCGCCTGGAGGTGCCGCTCGAGACCGGCGCCGCGCAGGGCTGGGCCGAGGTCGCGGGGTCGGTGGAGGCGGCCGCCCGCGCGGTGCGCTATCGGTTCTTGACCGAGGTCGCGCTGGGGAGCGGCGCGCGCGCCGTGGCGACCGGGCACACCCGCGACGATCAGGTCGAGACCGTGCTGCTGCGCCTGGTGCGCGGCACCGGACTCGAGGGCCTGGGCGCCATGCGGGAGCGCCGCCCGCTCGGCCCCGACGCTCCCGGCGTCGCGCTCGTCCGGCCCATGCTCGCCTCGTCGCGCGCCGAGGTGCTCGAGTACCTCGCCCACCGCGGGCTCCCCTGGCGTCACGACCCGAGCAACGACGACGAGCGCTACCTGCGCAACCGCCTCCGCGCCGAGGCGCTCCCCACCCTGCGCGAGGTGGCGGGGCGCGACGTCGACCGCAGCCTGCTGCGCGTGGCGGAGCAGGCCCGCGCCGCGAGCGCCACGATCGACCGCCTGGCCGAGGAGCTGCTCGCGACGGCCGCGGTGGGCGAGCGCGCCTGGCGGCGGGCACCCCTGGCCGCGGCCGAGCCGGCCGTCCGCGCGCAGGCGCTGCGGCGGCTGAGCGGGCTGCGCGCCGAGGCGCGCCACGTGGCCGCGCTCGAGGCGCTCCTCGCCGCCGACGGCGGCGCGCTGCAGCTCCCGGGCGGCGCGCGCGCGCGGGTCGAGGGCGAGCGGGTGGTGCTCGAGCCGAGCGCCACGCCCGAGCCGGCGCCGCCGGCGTGGACCGCCGTGCCGCTCGAGGTGGGGCGCGCGGTCCTCGACCCCAGCTCGGGGCTGACGTTCTCGGCTCGGGTCGTGTCGCGCCAGGCCGCGGGCGACCCGCACACCGACCCCGGCCGCCGGGTGCTGCTCGACGCGGCGCGCGCGCTCGGGGCGCTCGAGGTGCGGCGTCGCCGCCCGGGCGATCTGTTCTGGCCGCTCGGCGCGCCCGGACGCCGTAGCTTGAAGCGGTTCTTCATCGACAGGAGAATCCCGCGGTCTCAGCGGGATCGAGTCCCAGTGGTCGCCATCGACGGGCGACCGGTTTGGATCGTCGGCCATCGCATCGACGATCGCTACAAAGTGACCCCCTCGACCGCCGAGGTCCTCGAGCTACGAGCAAGCGAGGCGGCGAGCGGGGCGGAGAGAAGCGGAACGTGAGCGACGAGAGCACCACCGCCCAGACCGACGAGCAGCAGCACGGCGCCGCCGTGGCCGAGGACGCGAGCGCGGCCGAGGCCGCGCCCGCCCAGGCCGCCGAGGCCGCCGCCGCGAGCCCGGCCGAGGCCGCACCCGCCGAGGCCGCCGAGGCCGCACCCGCGAGCCCGGCGAAGGCCGCGCCCGCCGAGGAGGCGCCCGAGCAGCCCGCGCCGGCCGAGGCCGAGGCCGAGGAGGCCGAGGACCCCGCCGCGGCCGAGGCGCGCGCCGCCGAGGCGGACGCGCGCGCCGAGGCGGAGGTCGCCGCGGCGGAGGCCGCCGCCGAGGAGGAGCGGCTGACCCCCGAGGAGAAGCAGCGCCGGGCGGCGGAGAACCGCTTCTTGGGCGCGATCGGCTTCGCCCGCGTGGTCGAGCGGCTCAAGGAGCACTGCCAGACGGCGCTCGGCAAGAAGACGCTCGACCGCATGAAGGTGCTGTACGACGCCGAGGCGATCCGCACCTGCCTCGAGCAGACGCAGGAGGTGATGCGCGTCGGCCGCTCGCTCCCGCTCGGCGACGTGCACGACCCCGAGGTGCTGCGCCGGCGCGCCACCGAGCAGAAGCGCGCGCTCGACCCGCGCGAGCTGCGCAAGCTCGGCGGGACGCTCGCCGCGGCCCGGGACCTCAAGAAGTACCTCGGCGGGCTCGACGAGCAGCAGGCGCCGCGCCTGCGCGCCCTCGCGCAGCACCTCGACCCGGTCGACCCGCTGCTCGAGGGGCTCGAGCGCGCGATCGCGGTGGACGGCGGGATCCTCGACGGCGCGAGCGAGCGGCTGAGCGAGATCCGCACCCGCCTGCGCGGGCTGCACGACGACCTTCACCGCGCGCTGCACGAGCTCACCAAGAAGCCCGAGGTGGGCCTCGCGCTCCACAGCCTGCGCCCGGTCACCCGCAGCGGGCGCGTGGTGTTCGCCGTCAAGGGCGCGCGCCAGGCCGACGTCCCCGGCAAGGTCGTCAGCAAGGGCAAGGGCGCCGGGATCGTGTACGTCGAGCCCGAGGCCGTGGCCGCCAAGAACGCCGAGCTCGGGCAGCTCCACGAGGAGGAGAAGGCCGAGCAGGCGCGGATCCTCGGCGAGCTGACCGAGCTGTTCCTCGGGCAGTTCGAGCGGATCGCGCGCTCGGCCGGGACGCTGGGCTGGATCGACTTCACGCAGGCCAAGGCGCTGTTCGCGGTCGAGCGCGGCTTCTGGGTGCCCAAGCTCGCCGACGACGGCGTGCTGCACCTCGAGGGCGCGTTCCACCCGCTGATCGCGCAGGCCCGCCGCAAGGGCGGGGGCGACGACGTGGTGTCGTTCGCGCTCGAGCTGGGCGGCGCCCACGACGTGCTGGTGGTCTCGGGCCCCAAGCAGGGCGGCAAGACGGCGCTGCTGCGGACGGTGGGGCTGTGCGCCGCGCTGGCGCAGTGCGGGTTCCCGATCCCGGCGGGCGAGCAGAGCCGCCTGCCGGTCTACCAGCGGTTCTTCGCCGACATCCCCGAGGGGCGCGGCGGCCCGGCCGGGCGCTCGGTGTTCGCCACCCAGCTGGCCCGGCTCAAGGAGGTCCTGGCCGAGGCCGACGAGGCCTCGCTGGTCCTGATCGACGAGCTGGGCAACGGCACCGACCCGAGCGAGGGCGCGGCGATCGCGCGCGCGTTCCTCGAGCAGGCGGTCGCCCGCAAGGCGAAGCTGGCCGTGACCACGCACCTGCCCGAGGTGAAGTCGTTCGCGGCGGGCGAGGCGCGCGCCGAGAACGCGGCGCTCGGGATCGACCCGACCAGCGGCGAGCCGAGCTACCGGCTGACGATCGGTCAGCCCGGCCGGTCGGCCTCGCTCGACACGGCGCGCCGGCTCGGCCTGCCGGGCGAGCTGGTGGCGCGGGCCGAGGCGCTGCTCGGCGCCGGCGACCGCCGCGTCGACGAGCTGGTGACCAAGCTCGAGGCGCTGACCCGCGAGGCGGCGGCGGCCAAGGAGCAGGCCGAGAAGCTCGAGGCGAACGCGCGCGCGGCCGAGCGCGCGGTGGAGGAGGAGCGCCAGTCGATCGCCGCCAAGAAGCAGGCGATCGCCATGGAGGCCGACCTCGAGATGGAGGAGCGGTTCTTGAAGCTCCAGCGCGCGGTGCGCGAGACGACCGACGCCCTCAAGGACGAGCAGGGCAAGGTCGCCGAGCAGATGACGCAGCTCCGCGCCAAGGTCGACGAGATCCTCAGCCACACCCCGTTCGAGCAGAAGCGGCGCGAGTTCGCCGAGGGGCTCAAGAAGGGCGACACCGTGTTCGTGATCTCGCTCCAGCAGAAGGGCGAGGTCGTGAAGATCAACCGGCAGAAGGGGAAGATCCGGATCGCCGTGGGCGCCATGGCGATCGACACCGCCTTCGACAACGTGTCGTGGCTCGAGCGCGGCGGCGGCGAGGCGCCGCGGCGGCGTGAGCGCCCGGCGGCGGGGGCCGAGGAGCCCAAGGAGCTCAAGCCGGGGCACGACGAGTACGGGTTCCGCAAGGGGCAGCGCCCGGTCAACTTCCAGGGCTTCAGCGGCGCCGGCGCGCGCAAGAGCGGCGGCCCCGGCGGCCGCGGCGGCGGCGAGCGCGGCCGCGGCGGCCCCGGCGGCGGGCGCGGCGGGCCCGGCGGCGGCGGCGGTCGCTTCGCCGGCGGGCGCGGCGGGCCGGGCGGCGGCGGCGGCCGCCTCGGCGGCCCGGGCGGCGGCGGCCGCGGGCCCGGCGGCGGCGGCCGGGGTGGCCCGGGCGGCGGCGGCCGCGGGCGCGGCTTCGGCGGGGGCGGCGGTGGGCGCGGCTAGCCGGCCGTGAGCGCGGCAGGATCGAGCCCCGACGGGGCCCAGACCGTCGTCTACTGGGACTACCTCCAGCTGGACAAGCTGCTCTCGCTGCAGGGCGGGCTGGAGGGGGACGACGCACGGCTGCTCCCCGACGAGCTGCACTTCATCGTCGTCCACCAGGCGTTCGAGCTGTGGTTCAAGCTCATGCTGCGCGAGCTGCGGCTGGCGCGCGACGCCCTGGCCTCGCCCCGCGTGCCCGAGGAGGCGGTCCCCCACGTGGTGCACCACCTGCGGCGCACCAACGAGATCTTCCGCCTCACGGCCGAGCAGTTCCGGATCATGGAGACGCTCACGCCGCAGGACTTCCTGGCGTTCCGCGACAAGCTGGTCCCGGCGAGCGGCTTCCAGTCCTTCCAGCTGCGCGAGCTCGAGGTGCTGCTCGGGCTCGACGACGCGCAGCGCCCCGACGAGCACGGGGTGCGGCCGCTCGAGGCGATCCGCCAGCTCGCCGACCGCACGCGCGGCGGCAGCTTCGCCTGGGGACGGATCGAGGCGGCGCGCCGCGAGCAGAACCTGCGCGCGGCGCTGCACACCTGGCTCTACCGCACCCCGATCCAGGGCTCGAGCCCGGGCGACCCCGACGACGAGGCCACGGTGCGCGGGTTCGTCGAGGACTACCTCGAGGCGATGGCGGGCATGCAGGCCCGCCAGGAGCCGCGCCTGGCCGCGATCCCGGGGAGCAGCCCCGAGGCGACCCGCGCGCGCCTGGCGGCCGGGCTCGAGCTGGCGCGCCGGTTCCTGTTCGCCGACGACGAGCCCGAGGCCGAGCGGCCGCGCATGCGGCGCGTGCGCGCGGCCCTGGTGTTCATCGAGTCCTACCGCCAGCTCCCTCTCCTGGCGTGGCCGCGGCTCTTGATCGACACGATCGTGGAGCTGGAGGAGAACCTCGTCCTGTGGCGCACCCGCCACGCCCGCATGGTGGAGCGCGTGATCGGACGGCGCGTCGGCACCGGCGGCTCGTCGGGGGTCGACTACCTCGACAGCACCGCGCGCACGCGGATCTTCAGCGAGCTGTGGACGGTGCGCACGCTGCTGCTCCCCAAGGCGGTGCTCCCGCCGCTGGCCCGCGCCGAGCGCTACGGGTTCGCCGCGCCGGATTAGCGGACGTCACGCGCTGCGCCGGTCGAGCAGCTCGCGGACGAGCCGGCGCACGCCCCGGCTCGTGACCAGCGCGAGCCCGACCAAGGCCACCCCCAGCACGAGCGGCGGCCGGTAGTCGAACAGGGTCCGTCGGATCGAGATGTCGAGCCGCTCGTCCAGCGGGCGGTCGAGCGCGACGTCGAACACGTAGTCGTTCGGGCGCTCGATCGCGAGCACCAGACGATCGTAGACGCGGCGCCGGCTCGTCGAGCGCCGGTCGCGTCGCCGGCTGCTCCCGCTGAGGTGTCCGCCCTCGCGCCAGCCCGGGAGCTGCGGGCTCGAGCACTCGTAGGCCACGTCCAGCCGGATCCCGGTCAAGCCGAGCCCGGGGGGGCGCACGCCAGGCAGCGACAGCCGCAGCATGTAGTCGCCCGGCTCGAGCCGGGCGGCGCTCGAGCGGTAGCGCGTCACGTCGCCCTCCTCGAGGGAGAGCGGCTGCAGCGTCTCCCGGTGCACGCCCGAGCCGCCCACGTACCCGACCAGCGCCGCGATCAGCCCGATCAGGCCGACTCCGAGGAGCAGCCACTCCAGCGGCGTGATCCGCTCGTCTCGTCCCGCCGCCCCTGGCGCCACCCCGCGCACTTCGCCCATGCCGACTCCCTCCCACCGAGTATGACCAGCGCGCCGGCGAGGTTGCAAAGGACCGCGCCGGATCAAGCCGAGACCCGCTCCCGCCCCGCCGCACAGCCGAGCGTGGCGCAGCGCCCCGCCTCGCGCACGCACTCGGGGTGGTAGATCGCGCCGCAGCCCTCGCACGCCAGCAGCTCGGCAGGCGAGAGCCCGTCGTGGCAGAACGGACAGCGCTCGCGCGCGCGCGGGACGCGCCGGGGAGGCGCGAACCCCCGGGGGCGCTCGCGGCGCCGGTCGAGCGCGAGGGCCACGGTCGCCACCAGGCTGCCGAAGGCGGCCGCAATCACGAACAGCTCGGGCGCGGCCTCGGACGCGACCTGCCCTGCCACGGCCACGAAGACCACCAGCGCGGTGGCGACCAGCAGGGCGGGCGTCAGCCGCAAGGAGCCCCTCACGCCGCCACCTCGCGCCGCCGGGATCCGCGGCAGCCCAGCACCGCGCAGCCGCCGAGCTCGTCCCAGCAGGGCTCGTGGTGGGGCGTCTCGCAGCGCGCGCAGCTCCGCCGCGGGAGCGCGCTCGACAGCGGCTCGCGGCACAGGGGGCACTTGCGCGCCTCGCCGACGCGCTTGACGCGGACGCTCGCCGCGACTCGGCTCGAGATCCGGATCTTGGGGCGGCGCGCCGGCTCGGGCCGCGCCGCGCGCGGGCGCGCGGCGGGGAGCTCGACGGAGTTCGAGAGCCCGAGATCGACCCCGCCGACGAGCTCGGCCACGAGCCAGATCAGGAACGCGACGAACAGGATCACCTGGCCCAGGCTGGTGGCAGCCACGAGCACCACCCCCGTCACGATCAGCCAGACCGCGCAGCCGCTCCCGCCCATCATGAGCGCGCCCCGGCGCGCAGGAGCGCGAGCGAGCCGGCCGAGTCCAAGCGAGCGAGCGACCTCAAGCGACCTCCGCGACCGACACTAGCGAACGGCTCCCCTCGTCGTCAATTGATTTCCTGCCTTGACGGACTCGCCATACGTAACGCCTCGCCAACCCGATGCTGGTGACGCTCCGCCCCAGGCCTCGGGGCCCGTTCGCCGGCCGACGCGCGCCCGGTCCGAACGCACTTGCCTCGATCGCAACGCGCGCGTCTATCCTCTGCCCCTCATGTCGCGCCCCCGCCTGCTGCCGCTCGCGCTCGCGCTCCTGCTGATCGCCGCGCCCGCCCTGGGCGCGCCGGCGGCCGTCTCCCTGGACGACCTCCCGCGCGCCGCGCCGCCGGCGCCGACGTTGTTCGAACGCCTGGGCGCCGCCGCGACCGGGCTGCTCCGCCGCGTCCCGGCGTTGCGCCGGCTGGCTCCGCCCACGCGCGGGCGCCTCCGGCTGGCGGTGGTCCTGGTCGCCTTCCCCGACGAGCCGGCGCGCTGGCCGGCTGCTGCCTTCGAGGAGGCGCTGTTCTCGCGCGGGCAGTTCGAGCGAGCGCCCACCGGCGAGCCGGCGCACGGCTCGCTGCGCGACTACTTCCTCGAGAACAGCTCGGGCGAGCTCGACGTCACCGGACGCGTGTTCGACTGGGTCGAGGTCTCGACGCCGCGGGCCGACCTCGACGAGCAGCTGATCGCCGCGCTGGGCGGGCGGCGCGCCCTGCTCGGCGAGGCGCTCGACCGCGTGCTCGAGCGCGAGGGGCCGCGCGCGCTCGAGCCGTTCGACGCGCTCACGTTCGTGGTGGCGGGCGGCCGCGCGCCGAGCCGCGGCGCGCTCACCTGGCCGCACTCGGGCGCCACCTTCCACGCGGGCGCCTTCTGGCGCTACACGCTGGTCCACGCGGGGGTGGACCGGTTCGAGCCGATCGGCGTCGCCTGCCACGAGCTGGGGCACGTGCTGGGGATCCTCGACAAGTACGGCCTCGGCGGCCGCGACGGCGGGCTCGGGCCGTGGTGCCTTATGGCGAGCGGCGCGCACGCGCCGACCCGCCGCGAGGTCGAGGAGGACGCCCCGCGCCCCCGCTTCTTCGAGGCGCTCGGGGCGCTGGTCCAGCGCGAGCTGGCGCGGCTCGGCGACTGGCTGCTCGGTCGCCCGCCGCGACCGGACGCCGACGGCGCGGGGACGCGCCAAACCACCGGTCGACCCGGCTCCGCCCGCCCGCTCCACCTGTGCGCGGTGTGCAAGCACCGCCTGGGCTGGAGCCGACCGGCCGCGGTCGATCCGCGCCGCCCCGTGCGCCTCCGCCTGCGCCCGATCGAGGAGGACGCGGGGCAAGTGGCCCGCGTGCCGCTCGACCCCGAGGGGCGCGAGGCGCTGTACCTCGAGCTGCGCACGCGAGACGGCTTCGACGCCGACGTGCCCGCGCCCGGCCTGCTGGTGTGGCGGGCCGACAGCCCCACCGCCTTCCGGCGCACGTTCGTGCCGTTCGAGAACGTCGAGCTGCTCCCGGCCCACGGCCTGCGCTCGCTCGACGCCGCCCGCCGCGCCCTGGAGCGCGTCCCGTTCGGCCCGGGCGAGGAGCTGGAGGTGAGCGGGACCCTCCCGGACAGCTGGCGCGTGCGCCTGGACCAGATCGCCTGGACTTCGGAGGGGCTCGAGGTCACGGTCCGCCGCGTCGACTGAGGACCCAGCTCGCCGATCGAATCGCGCCCGCGCGAGCCCGGTCGAGGGAGCACCCCCGAGGTGCTCCATGCGGACCCTGACCTTCGCGGCGGCCCTGGCCGCGCTGACCTGGCTCGCCGACGGCTGCTCGCCCGCGTTGGGCCACGTCCCCTCCGATTGCTTCCCCACGCCGCGAGTCACGGCGCCCTCGCCGCGCGCGCCGCTGTGGCGCGCCCTCGAGGCGCTGCCCCCCGCGCCGTGGGGGGGCGAGCCGACTCGGGCGGCGCCCAGCGCCACCAATGGGCTCGCCTTGCTCGCGGCCGGAGACGCGCGGGCGAGCGGGTGGTTCGCGGCCCGGGCGCGCGAGGCGCCCCGCGACCCGGATCGCGCCCTGCTCGCCGCGTTCGCGGCGGACCTCGCGGGCGACCGCTACGCCGCGGCGCGCGGCTACGAGCAGCTCCTCACGCCCCCGCGGCCCCCTCACCGGGGCTGGTGCGAGGAGGCCCCCCTCCTGTCGGGTCCGTGGGACGTGAGCTGGCAGACCCACCGCACGACGGCGCTGCTGTATCTGCGCCTCCTGGCCGCCGCCCACGACCACCCCGCGGCGAGCCCGGAGCTGCGCGCGCTCTGCGCGGCGCGCGCGCTCGAGCTCGCGCCCGCCCTGCCCGCCCAGCTCCAGCACGCATGGCTGCACCGCCCCAGCCTCGAGGCCGCGGCGAGCTTGTTCGCGCGGCTCGCCGAACGCGGGCACCTCGCCGCCGTCGTGTGGACCGCGCCCGTCGACCTCGACCTGCGCGTGGTCGGTCGCTACGGCGAGCCGATCGACTTCCGCCTGCCCAGCGGCGACACCGGCGTGTTCGCCGCCGACGACCCGCACGGGCCGGGGCTCGAGGTCTACCTCGACCTCGCGGCACCTCCGACGACGGTCGCCGTGACGAGCCCGCGCGCGCTGCCGGCGCCGGCTCGGGGCGAGGCGCTGCAGGCCCTGGTGGTCGTGGCCGGTCCCGGCGGCTCGGGGCGCCGCTCGCTCCAGCGCCTCACGCCGGGCGCCCCAGCGCACGCGCACCTCCCCACCTACTGAAGGGGCGCACCCGCCTGGCGCGCCGTGCGAGGAGCGCGCGCGCTGTAGGCGCGCGTCGGCGCTCGTCGCTCACGATCCGGCCGGCATGTGCCGGGCCTGTGCCGGGCCGCGGCACAGGGTTAGAGTGGCGCCGACGGGAGAGCGCATGAGCAAGAAGCGGCGGCAGCGGTCGACGACGATCCGCAAGCGGATCGAGAAGAAGCAGCGCGAGGACCAGAAGCAGCGCCGCAAGGCCGCCAAGCAGGGCGGCGCGGGCGACGTCGTGATCGCGCAGGTCTCCCGCGGCGCCGCGGCCGCGTGCGCCCGTGCGCTCGGGGAGCTCGGCGGACGCCTCGCGCAGGGGCCGATCCGCGGCTGGACCCCCGACGACCTCGCCGGCGAAGCCGGCCTCGGCTGGCTCGGCGACGCGCTGCACGAGGCCGTCGAGATGCAGCAGGACGACCCGCTGTCGCTCGAGCTGGACGCGGGCGCGCAGCGCAACCTCCTCGACCGGCTCGGAGCCCTCGAGATGGCCGCCCCCGGCCTCGACCTCGAGTGGGACCCCCACTTCCCCGAGCTCGCCCGCGCGATCAGCAAGGCCGAGGAGCCGCCGAGCGAGGAGGAAGAGGAGGCGGCGTAGGCGAAGGGAAGACAACACGGAATATCAACAGCGAATATCAATTGTAATGCCAGAGTGGCTGTCGCCCTCACGACAGCTCCTGGCGTTCCGTTGAACCTCGCGAGGGAGCTCACCCAGCGACGCTGTCGCGTCCGGAGGCCGTCGAGGACGAGAGAGGGACCGCCCTCGACTCGGCAAAACGAGCAATCTCAGCGCAGAGATCGCCGAGAACGCAGAGGCGCGCTGAAGTTCGGCCAGGGGCAGGGCGAAGCGCTTCAACCCGCCGATTCCAATTGCCCCGTGCTCGTCTCCGATCTCTGCGAACTTCGCGCTCTCTGCGCTCGATTCTGAGCCTTCGACGCCGCAGAACGCTCGCGCCTCGCGAGATCTCGGCGCTCTCTGCGCTCCGTACTACCCTCCGCGAGCCGAGGCGCTGCGCCTGGCGACAGCAGCTCTAG
>CAZMSZ010000186.1:0-5374 GCA_964569055.1 uncultured Planctomycetota bacterium
GAAACCATCACTGGCTGACGAACACCTCGCAGCTCGAGAGGGCCTGGCCGTCCATGCTCAGCCAGCTCGTCACCCCGCCCACGAACCCGCCGATCACCAGCACCCGGCTGTCGGTCAGCTGCTCCACCGTGCAGCCGTTGCGGGCGTTCTTGAGCGTGTAGCGGCCGCTCTTCACCTGGTTGCTGGTCGCGTCGAACACCTCGACCCAGGCCGTCTCGCCGTAGCCCGCGTGCCCGCCGATGATCAGGGCCTCGTCGCGGCTCCAGGCGATCTGCGGGTGGGCGCGGGGGGTCTGCAGCCAGCCGACCGTGCGGAAGGCGTTGGTGCTGGTCTCGTAGAGCTCCACGCCCGCGGTCAGGCCGGTGGTCAGGTCGCGCCCGCCGGCGATCAGGGCCGCGTCGGCGCCCAGGGCCATGGCCGCGTGGTCGAGGCGCGGCTCGCTCAGCTCACCGGTCCGCGCGCTCTTGTTGCCCGCGACCAGCTCGCCGCCGGTGTTCATCTTCAGCTTGGGCTTGATCAGGCCGAACAGCCCGCCGCCCTCGTAGTGCGCGCCGCCGGCGAACAGCACCGCCGAGCCGCCCGCCAGCGGGGTGGCGGTGTGGTTCATGCGCGGGTCCTGCATCTTGAAGCGGCTGAAGATGCTGCCGATCTTGGAGAACTCGCGCTTGGCGGGGTCGTAGACCTCGAACGGCGCCTGGGTCTTGTCGCTCTTCCAGAAGCTGTCGTTGTAGCCGCCGGCGATCAGCACGCGCCCGTCGTCGAGCAGCGTGGCGGTGTGGGAGTGGCGCGGATACTTCATGTCGCCGACCCGCTTGAACGTGTTGTCGGCCGGGTTGAACAGGAACGCGCTCTCGAGCGTGTCGAGCTTCTCCGACCCCAGGCCGAAGAACGTCTTGCGCTCCACGCCGTAGCCGCCGCAGATCAGGACCGTGCCGTCGTCGAGCTTCGTGGCGGTGGTCAGGAACGTGCGAACCGTCACGCTGCCGCGCTTCATGTAGCCGTTGGCGCCCGAGAGGCTGGACACCATGGTGAACGAGCCGGTCGCCGGGTCGTAGAGCTCGGCCTCGGCCACGAGGTCGCCCTTGGTGCCGCCGGCCACCCCGCCCACGATCAGGATCCGGCCGTCGTCGAGCGTGACCGAGGCGTGCGAGCCGCGCGCCACGTTCAGGTTGCCCGCGCTGTGGAACTTCGGCGCGAGGGTGCCCTCGATGTCGAGGTCGCTGGCGGCGGGCTTCGCCCCGTCGGCGCCGGCGCCCTCGAGCGTCGTGCTCGCGGCGAGGTTGAGGCCCGAGGCCTCTCCGGCAGTGATGCTGGCCGGGTCGAAGGTCGCGCTCACGTAGAGCTTGGGCTCGCTGCCGAGCACGATCTCGACCGCGTTGGCGGCGGCCGCCGCCTGAACCGTGGCGCCCGCGCCGAACGAGTCGCCCGCGACCTTGAGCGAGAACTCGGACGCCGGGTCGGCGCCGGCCGCGATCGGCTCGAGGTCGGCGGCGAAGGTGCAGACCAGCTTGTCGCCGGCGCTCACCGTCGAGTCGCCGTCGACGTCGTCGAAGCGGACGCTGGTGAGCTCCGGCCCCGCGGGCAGCGTGGTGCCGGGGTTGTTGATCACCGGCGCGCCGCTGGTGACGGGCGCGAGCCCGCTGGTGATCGGCGCGCCCGTGCTCGAGCTGTTGCTGCTGCCGCTGCCGTGGCCGCCGCAGCCCGCCGCGCCGAGCGCCGCCAGGAAGGTGAAGTAGATCCCGATCCGCTTGGCCGAGAAACCCATGATCCGCTCCCTCGTGTCTGGAGGCGCTCCCTCGTGCGCCGTATGGGAGCCCTCCACGCACGGGCCGAGCCATGGACGCCGACCGTTCTGTGACAAACCTTTCCGGCAGTGCTCGGTCGGCTGAGCCGTGTCATGAAAGGAAGGTGAGAACCAAAAGCGCGTCCGTTTCGGTTCAGTGTCGCCGCGCCTTAACTCCCGCTCCGCGGGATTCGTCCCTTCGTCTCAAGAGTGGGTGCTCGCGTGCGGCGCTTCCGCTATCGTGCGAGCAGCAGCGCGGTTGGCGCCGCGCGGAGCGTCCCAGTGCCGATCGAGTTCAGCCTGGCCGACCTCGGGATCCCCGAGCCCGGCCGCAAGCCCGAAGACCTCGTGGGGCGCACCCTCGCGGGCTGCCACCTCGAGCGCATGCTCGGGCGGGGCGGGATGGGCGCGGTCTACGCCGCGCGGCGGCCCGATGGCGCGCGGGTGGTCGTGAAGGTGATGGCGCCCGAGGTGGCGGCCAACGTGCAGCTCCGGGCGCGGTTCCAGCGCGAGTGGCTGGCGCTGAGCCGGATCGAGCCCCACCCCAACGTGGTCCGCGTGTTCGACGTGCGCGAGGAGGCCCAGCAGCCGGTCATCGTGATGGAGCTGGTGGAGGGCCCCTCGCTCCAGGGGCTGCTCCAACAGCACGGCCGCCTGAGCGCGGCGCAGGTGGCGCGGCTCGGGCTCGACGTGGCGCGCGGGCTCGCCGCCGTCCACGCCCACGGGATGATCCACCGCGACGTCAAGCCCGACAACGTGCTGGTCGGCCCCGACGGCGCGGCCAAGCTGGTCGACTTCGGCCTGGCCAAGGACACGTTCATGACCACGCTCACCCGCCCGGGGCAGCTCCTGGGCACGGCGCTCTACATGGCGCCCGAGCAGTGGGACGAGGAGGAGACCGAGGACGCGCGCTGCGACGTGTTCGCCCTGGGCGCGACCCTGTACCACCTCCTGTGCGGGCAGCCTCCCTTCCAGGGCGCGGACGTGCACGAGGTCGCCGACATGGCGACCTCGGGCGACTACCCGCCGCCGCGCGAGGTGGTCCCCGAGGTCCCCGAGGCGTTCGAGCTGGTGCTCGTGACCATGCTCGAGCCCGAGCGGCGCTATCGCTACGAGAGCATGGCCGCCTGCGCCGCGGACCTCGAGCGGGTGCTCGCCGGGCAGCCGCCCGAGGTGACGCGCTTCGAGCTGGGCGGGTCGCGGGCCTGGCTGGTGCGCGAGCCGCGCTACACGCTCGGGAGCGACTTCACCTGCCAGGTCCCGGTGCAGGACCCGAGCGTGGCCCCGCGCCACGCGCAGCTCCGGCGCGAGGACGAGGCCTGGGTGCTGCGCGACCTCAAGAGCCCGAGCGGGACGCGCGTGAACGGCGAGCTCCTGAGCGGCCCGCGCGCCCTGGCCGACGGCGACGAGGTGCGCCTGGGCGAGGCGCCGCTGACGTTCCGCGACCCGCGCGCTCGCGCCGCGGCGCGCGGGAGCGCGTCCGGGGCCGCCGCGCCGGCCGTGGCGGTCGACGTGGAGCGCCGCCCGATCGACGCGCCCGCGCTGCGGGCCCTGGTCGCGCTCGGCGACCCGCGCAGCACCCTCCACCTGCTCGAGCAGTGGGCGGCGGACCCCTTCGACGAGGCCTGGGCCGAGCGCGACCTCACCGCGGCGTTCGGCCCCGCGGTGGCGAGGGCCGCGGCCGGCTGGCGCACGAGCGAGCGCGCCCGGCGCGCCGCGGCGCTCCCCGGACGGCTCGCGCTGTGCGCCGGGCGCGAGCTGGGCAGCGAGCCCCAGGCCTGGCTGGCCTGGTGGGCGCAGGTCCGCTCGCAGGCGCCGCCCCAGCTCGGGCTCCCCGCACCGGCGCGGCACCTGCGGCTCCTGGTGGCCACGCCCGGCGGGGCGCAGGAGCACGCCTGGGGCGACGCCACGGTCGTGCTGGTGGGCTCGGACCCGCGCTGCCACCTCGTGCTCGACCACCCCGGGGTGGCCCGCCTGCACGCCACGCTGCTGCGGCTCCACGGACGGGTCATGGTGCGGGACGAGGGCCGCGGCGCGACGCGGATCGACGGGGCGCCTGCGCGGGTGGCCCTGCTCGACCCCGGCCACACGCTCGAGCTGGGCGAGGCGCGCCTGCGCCTCGAGGCCGCCCTCCCGGGCGAGGCGGCGCTGCGCCGCCCCGACGGCTCGCGCTGGATCGACCCTGTCAGCTTCGAGGCGCTCGTCGCGACGCGCCACCCGGCGGTGGCGCGCGCGCTGGCCTCTGCCCTGCGCCTGGCCGCCGACCGCGAGCGCCACGCCCGCTCGGCCCAGGCCCTGTTCCCGAGCGACCCCGCCGCCGCGCAGCGGCTGCGCGAGCAGCTCGAGGCCGTGCTCGGCGAGCGCGCCCGCGCCGCGCGTCAGCTCCTGCCGGGCCTGGTGGGCCAGGACCTCGGCCCGGACGCCGCGGCGTGGGAGCGGGCGCTCGCGGCGGCAGGACCGCGCCTGGGCGTTCAGCTCGCGCCCGTGGGCTGGCCGGGGTAGCTGTCTTACGTGGGCGTCGCAAACCAGCTGTGGCTCGTCGACCTGGAGGCCATGCGAGGGGTCTGGGCGTCGCGGGACGAGGCGCTGCTCGCCCGGCTCGACGCGCCCCAGCATCGCTACACCGCGCGGCTGCTCCGGGTGGGTGAGACGGGGACGGCGCGCAGCGAGCGGCGCGGCGCGGTCGTGGACATCCTGAGCGGCGCAGCCTGCGACGCGCAGCGTCCGCACCACTATCACTACGCGCTCGAGGCCATCTGCCACGAGCTGCGGACGCCGCTCGCGGTGGAGAACGACGTGGAGCCGCGCTCGCTCCGCCGGCTCGAAGCGCTGCTCTCGACGGAGCGGCCGCTCGACCTCGAGCGGTTCGTGCCCGTCGGCGAGCGGTGGTTCCTCCCCCTCCCGGGCAGCGCGGACTTCCCGTTCGTGGGCTGGGTGGAGTCCGCCAGGGCGCCCGCGTTCGCCGACGAGCTGACGGCCCTCCGAGCGCGCCTGCCCGCGCTCCTCGAGGCGTGTCCCGAGTCCGAGGCCGCCCGCTGCGGCGACGGCGCCACCCTCGAGCAGCTCGAGCGTGTCTACCGGGCCGCGGCCGCGTCGGGGCACGACGTCGTGATCTTCCAGCACTGAGCGGGCCGCGAGGAGACGCGATGAGCGAGCTGTGGGAGGAGGTCGGTCTGGTGGTGCTCGAGGGGGAGCACGCCGCCGACGCGGTCGCGGCCGCCCTGCCCGTCGCGTCCAAGGTGGTGGCGCGCGGGCCCCAGCGGCACGCGCTGGCCGCGACCATCCACGTCGGCGACGCGAACGAGCCCAACACGCGCCGCTGGGCCACCTTCGTGGCTGGTGGCCGCACCTTCGTCGCGCCGCCGGGCGGGGTCTCGATCCGCACGGGTGAGACGCACTGGCCGAGCGCGCTCTCCGCGCGCTTCGAAGAAGCGCGCTGGTTCGGGATCAGCTTCGCGGCGCCCGAGCGCTCGTTGTTCCAGCGCGGCGCGCAGGTCCCCGACGGCGACGCCCCACCGGCGAGCGCAGACGTCGTGCTGGAGCTGCTCGCCCAACACCTCGGCGTGCCCGACGCCAAGGCGTTCCTCTCCG
>CAZMSZ010000186.1:5474-11633 GCA_964569055.1 uncultured Planctomycetota bacterium
CTGGAGCTGCTCGCCCAACACCTCGGCGTGCCCGACGCCAAGGCGTTCCTCTCCGCCCCCGGCGGCGAGGCGGTGATCCTCGAGGCCGAAGCGGGGCGCTGGGCCTAGGAGGCGAGCCCGCGCTCCAGCGCGGTGAGGGCGGCGTCGAGGTCGCCCGGGGCGCCCGCCTCGGCCAGGGCCTCGCCGATCGCGCGGACCGTGCGGGCCAGCAGCTCGGGGCGGGTCGTGACGTGGCCCATGTGGCCGACGCGCACGGAGCGGGTGCGGATCGCCGGGTGGAGGCCGCCCGCGATCACGACCCCGCGCTTGGCGACCGCCGCGGGGAAGCTGGGCTCGACCCCGTCCGGCAGCCACAGGGCCGCGAGCGTGTTCGCGGCCAGCGCCTCCTTGGGGACCAGGCGCAGGCCGAGGGGGCGCCAGGCGGCGCGCAGGGCGCGGGCCACGCGGGCGTGGCGCGCGAACACGGCCTCCATGCCGGCGTGCGGCCCCTCGCGCGCGTCGAGCAGCTCGCGCAGGGCCACCGGGAGCGCGCGCACCAACCCGGTCGCCGGGGTGGCGAAGTAGCTCGGGCGGCCCTCCTCGTAGGCCCGGTGGATCGGCAGCCACTCGGTCCAGTCGAGGGCGAGCGGCGGCGGGTGCGCGAGCGCGGCCCGGGCCTCGAGGGCGCGCGGGCTCACCACCGAGAGCGCCAGGCCCGGCGGGAGGCCGAGCGCCTTCTGGGAGGCGGTGAGCGCCACGTCCACGCCCAGCGCCTCCACGGCGAACGCCTCACCGGCGAGGGCGCACACCCCGTCCACGACCAGCAGCGCGCCGGTCGGGCGCACGCGCGACGCGATCGCGGGGAGGTCGACCCGCACGCCGGTCGAGGTGTCGACGTGGGTCACGAACACCGCGTGGAGCGGGCCCGCGGCCAGGGCCTGCTCGAGCGCGGCGAGCGGCGGCGCCTCGCCCGGCTCGGCGCTCAGGCGGCGGACCACCGCCCCGCGCCGCGCGAGCATCTCGGCCATGCGCCCCGAGAATACGCCGGTGTCGACCACCAGCGCGTGCTGGCCCGGGTCGAGCAGGTTGCAGGCGGCCATCTCCATGGCGAGCGTCCCGCTGCCCGCCACGACCAGCGGCTGCGCATCGGGGCCGGCCTGCCACACGGCGCGCATGTCGCGCAGGGCCTGGCCGAAGGCCGCGATCAGGTCGGGCGCGGTGTGGCTGAGCGCGGGGCCGTCCGCCGCGGCCTGGACCCCCGGCGACAGCTCGATCGGCCCGGGGATCATGAGCAGGGGGCGCGCGCTCACAGCTGGCGCCGGTTGGCCAGGATCTTCACGAACGAGCGCCCGTGGATCTCCTCGCGGGTCAGGCCGGTCGCCTCGACCTCGGCCAGGGTGACCGCGCCGCAGTTGAGCGCGCGCAAGAAGTAGTTGAGCAGGCCCTGCCCGGTGGCCGCGTCGTCGAACACGTCGCCGACCAGCGTGGCGCGCGCCGCCTTCTCGATGAAGTTGGACAGGCGCGCGCTCGCCGCCTCGAGCCCCTCAAGGAAGAACGCGTAGCAGGCGGCGTAGCGCACCGCGAGCTGGCCGGGGTGCAGATCCCAGCCCTGGTAGTAGCCGTTGCGCAGGCTGCGGCGGTTGTTGTCGTAGGCCTCGCGCCAGGCGGCGTGGACCACGGCGCGGTTCTCCGCCTCCTGGTCGTGGGTCAGCGCGTCGCCGCGGTGCGGGCCGACCGGCATGATGTTCGTCGCGCCGTCGGAGAGGAAGATCCCGGTGCTGGCGTAGGCGGCCATCATGACGTGCTTGGCGAAGTCGCACGACTCGTGCGCCATGCCCTGATACATGGCCGTCACGTTGGCCGAGGCGGTGAAGTCGTAGGTGCCGAGGTGCGCGCCCACGCAGCGGCCGTCCGCCGCGCGCAGCAGGAGCGGCAGGTTGACCCGCCCCTGCGCGTCGACGAGCGCCTGCGTGGCCTCGATCATGAGCTCGATCTGGAGCGCACCCGCGGGGACGCCGCGCGCGGCCTCGATCTCGCCGAGCAGCTCGCAGAACGTGGTGACCTGCTCGGGGATCGTCACCTTGGGGAGCGTGATGAAGAACCGCTCCGGCAGCCGGCCGCCGGCCTCGAGCAGCGCGGTCACGAACAGGTCGAGCGTGCGCACGCTGCGCTGCTTGAGCTCCTCGGTCAGCGGCTTGATCCGGATCCCGCAGAACGGCGGGAGCGTCCCCTGCTCGAGCCCCTTGGCGAGCTCCTGCGCGGCCTTGACGGCGCAGGCGTCCTCCTCGGCGTCGGGGCGGTTGCCGTAGCCGTCCTCGAAGTCGATGCGGAAGTCCTCCACCGCCTCGGCCTCGAGCTTGGCGAGGGTGCGGGTGTAGACGGCGTGCGCCAGCCAGGCGTCGGGCGCGTAGGCGCGCACGCCCTGAGGGTCGCGGTCGAGCGCGGCGAGGAGCGCGGCGCGCGCGGGCCCGTCGGGGAGCGCGTCGGCGCCGGGGAGTCCGAGGGCGCGCGCGAACACCACCGGATCGGGGGCGTAGCGCCGGAGGTGCGCCAGGGCGAGCTCGCCCATGCGACGGGCGGTCTCGGCCTTGAACAGGTGCGCGCCGCCATACAGCGTGTGCACGGGCTGGCGCGCGGCGGGCTCGCCGGGGAACGCGGCCAAGAAGGCGCGGTTGGCGGCGCCGAGCCGGTCGAGCGCGGCGGCCGCGCGGGCGGGATCGAGCGAGGTCTTCATGGGTCAGCTCCCCCGGTAGGTCGAGTAGCCGAACGGCCCGAGCAGGAGCGGCACGTGGTAGTGCTCGCCCGGGGCCGGGATGTGGAACACCACGGGCACGAAGGGATAGAAGCCGCGGCTCCCGATCGCCTCGAAGTAGGCCCCGGTGTCGAACGTGATCCGGTAGGTCCCCTGGGCCTCGCCGCCGCGCGGGACGAGGTCCTTGACCCGGCCGTCGGCGTCGGTCACGCCGCTCGCGACCTCGCTCCACCGCTCGCCGTCGAGCCGCTCGAGCCGGACCGGCACGCCCGCGGCGGGGCCGCCGCGCGCGAGGTCGAGGACGTGGGTGCTGATCGAGCTCACGAGGCCTCCAGCTTCTCGAGCCTGAGTCGGGTGATCTTGGCCTGCTCGCCGGCGGCGATCCGCAGCTCGCTGTCGGGCGCGTTGTCGAGGCGCTCGCGCAGGCGCGCCAGCATCTCGTCCGCGTCGAGCCCGCTGGCGCAGACGATGAAGATGTGGCCGAAGCGGGCCTCGTACTCGCGGTTCCCCTCGGCCAGGGCGGCGATCGTGGCCTCGTCGGCGCCCGCCACACCCGCCTGCTCGCCGGCGGACCAGGCGGCGGTCGCGGCGAACTTGGCGCGCAGCGCGGCGGGGTCGGCGCCGATCCGCGGGTGGTGCTCGAACGCCTCGCGCCAGTCGGCGTCGCCGAGGTGCCACCAGGCGCGCTCCGCTTCGCCGAACAGGTGGGTGCGGCTGGCGAAGGGGCGGGCCGCGACCATGGCGCGCACCCAGCGGGTCGCCCCGCAGCAGCGCGCGAAGGCCGCGGCCGCCTCGTCGGGCGAGAGCGCGTTCAGGCGCGACACGAGCGCGTCGTCGGCGCCGGGCGTGCTCGCGCTCGGGCGTCCCCACACCCGCAGGCGGGCCACCCCGCCGTCGGGCAGGATCCGCAGGCGGACGTGGGTGAACGGTCCGCGGTCTTGGGCGGCGACCTCGTGCTCGGCGTCCTCGCGCAGCCTCACGAGCGGCGTGAGCGGGCGCCAGTCGGGATGGTCGACCAGGGCGCGCGCCGGCGCGCCCGGCCAGTACAGGCCGTCGACCGCGCCGCGGTCGGGGTAGTTCCCCTTGAACCAGCCGGTGTCGATCGTGACCCGCTCGACCTCGCCCGGCTGCGCCAGCGCGACCACGATCCAGTCCAGCGCCGGCGGGCGGCTGCGGCGCGTCTCCCAGCCCCCGCCCATGTAGGTCGAGCGGTCGGGCAGCAGCAGGTTCGTCATGGGCGAGAAGAACATGTCGCTGCAGGCGAGCGGGCGCGCGCCCCGCACCAGCGCGGCGAGGTCGACGAGGTCGCCCTGGCCTTCGCTCGTATCGGGGAGCGGCTCGCCGTAGACGCGCAGGCGCGCGACCCCGCCGTCGGGGTAGATGTTCAACCGGACGTGGGTCCAGCGCGCGTCGGAGGCCACGGGCTGGAGGTTGTGCGAGCCGCGCTTGAGCGGGACCTCGGGGAGGAGCGCCGTCCACTCCGCCTCGTCGCGCAGCGCCTCGGGCGAGGCGTCCGCGGGCGCCGCGCAGGCGTCGAGGCTCCCGAACGGCGGGTGGTTGCCCAGGAAGAACGAGGTGTCGATGTCGACCCCGCGGACCCGGCCGGGCACGCCGAGGCGAATGATGCACCAGTCGTGGCCGGGGACGCGCTTGCGCCGCGACTCCCACCCGTCCATCTCCTTGCCCCGCGGGGTGTAGGCGTCGGGGTCGAACCGCGCCGGGCGCGGCTCGAGCAGGTTCTCCTTGCTCGCGAAGTAGTCGTCGCTGGCGAGGAGGGCCTCGCCGCCCACCGCGCGCGAGGCCAGGTCGATCAGCCCGGCGAACGCCTCGATCTCGCTCACGACGCGCCTCCTCCGAGGAAGGGCCGCCCGCGCGGCGGCCCGTCGACCGTTCCCTCGACCGCCACGACCTCGCCGCGCAGCCAGGTCCGCCGCACCGCGCCGCGGAGCGGACGCCCGGCCCAGGGGGTGGTCGGGTGGCGATGCAGGAGCGTGGCCGGGTCGAGCGGCGCCTCGCCCACGGGGCGGAACCACACTAGGTCGCCCGCGGCCCCGGGCGCCAGCTCGCCGCGTCCGCTCAGGCCCAAGAAGCGCGCGGGCCCACCGCTCATCCAGCCCAGCACCCGCTCCAGCGGGAGCCCGCGACGCGCGGCGGCGGTCCACACGCTGCGCAGCCCGAGCTGCAGCGAGGCGATCCCGCCCCAGGCCTCGAGGAAGTCGCCCGTGTCGGGGCGCTTGAGGGCGGGCACGCAGGGCGAGTGGTCGGTGACCACGAAGTCGAGGATCCCCTCGGCGAGGGCCGCCCACAGGCGGTCCTGGTTGTCGCGCTCGCGGATCGGCGGGGCGCACTTGTACTCGGTCGCGCCGGCCGGGACCTCCTCGGCGGCGAGGCCGAGGTAGTGGGGGCAGGTCTCGGCGCTGATCGGGAGGCCGGCGGCCTTGGCGCGGCGCAGGTGCTCGAGCGCACCGGCCGAGGAGAGGTGGACGATGTGCGCGCGGCAGCCGGTCTCGCGCACCAGCTCGCACACCAGCGCCACCGCGCGGTCCTCCCACTCCTTGGGGCGCGAGTGGAGGTAGCGCGCGTAGTCGCGGGGGGAGGCGTCCTGCGGGGCGGCCGCCAGCTCGCCCTCGAGCTCGGCGTGGACCAGGAGCGGCACGCCCTGCGCGCGCAGGATCGGCATGGCGCGGCGGAGGTCGTCCGCGCGGGCGGGCGGGAACTCGTCGATCCCCGAGGGGCAGAGGAAGCACTTGAAGCCGAGCGCGCCGGCGCCCACCATGCCGGCCAGCTCGCCCGCGTTGCCCGGGATCACCCCGCCCCAAAAGCCGCAGTCGACCCACAGCTGCCCGCGCGCGGCGGCGAGCTTGGCCTCGAGCGCGGCCACGCTCGTGGTGACCGGGACGCTGTTGAGCGGCATGTCGACCAGGAGCGTGACCCCGCCGGCCGCGGCGGCGCGCGTGGCGCTGGCGAAGCCCTCCCACTCGGTGCGCCCGGGCTCGTTGATGTGCACGTGGCAGTCGGTGAGCGCGGGCAGCAGCGCGTCGTCGCCGAGGTCGTGCGCCTCGTCGGCCTCCGCCGGGAGCTCGCCGTCAGGGCCGCGCCGGACCTCCGAGATCCGGCCGTCCGTCACCACGACCACGGCGGGCCCTTCCCCCTCGGGCAGGAGCGCGCGGCGACTCTTCAAGGCGAGCACGGGCATGCGCGGGTCCTCGGCGACGGCTGCGGAGGATACCCAAAGCGGGCGCGCGACTGGAGCGGCGGCGCGCCCGACGCGAGCGGGAGGCGGTCGCCTCGTTTAGTAGGATCCGGCCGCGCAGGAGGCCGCGTGGACCCCTACCTCCAGGAGTGGCTGCAGCTCGCCACCCGCTGGTTCCATTTCATGATGGGCGTCGCCTGGATCGGGGCGTCGTTCTACTTCGTGTGGCTCAACA
>CAZMSZ010000186.1:11733-13930 GCA_964569055.1 uncultured Planctomycetota bacterium
TTCATGATGGGCGTCGCCTGGATCGGGGCGTCGTTCTACTTCGTGTGGCTCAACAACTCGGTGCGGCCGCCCGAGGAGGGGGAGCGGCCCGGGGTCGCCGGCGAGGTGTGGTCGGTCCACGGCGGCGCGTTCTATCAGGTGCAGAAGTACGCGGGCGCGCCGGAGCGGCTGCCGAGCGTCCTGCACTGGTTCAAGTGGGAGGCGTACCTCACCTGGCTGTCGGGCTTCTCTTTGCTGGTCATGATCTTCTGGACCAACGCCAGGGGCTACATGATCGACCCCTCGGTGCGCGACCTCTCCCCCTGGGCGGCGGTGGGGATCGGCGCGGGCGTGGTGTTCGGCGGCTGGCTGATCTACGACGGCCTGTGCCGCTCGCCGCTGCGGCGGCATCCCAAGCTGCTCGCGGCCCTGATCGTGGCGTTCGCGGTCGGGGTGGCCTTCGCGCTCTCCAAGCTGCTCAGCCCGCGCGCGGCCTACATCCACGTGGGCGCCATGATCGGCACCTGGATGGCCGCCAACGTGTTCTTCGTGATCATCCCGGGCCAGCGCGCCATGGTCGACGCCATGATCGAGGGGCGCGACCCGCCGATCGAGCGCGGCCAGGCCGGCGCGCTGCGCTCGCTCCACAACAACTACCTCACGCTCCCCGTGTTGTTCGTGATGATCAGCGGCCACTTCCCGAGCACGTGGGGCAACCCCCACGGCTGGGCGATCCTGGCGGTGCTGGGCATGGTCGGCGCGGCCTACCGCCACTGGGTCAACCTCGAGGAGCGGGGCAAGGCGCAGCACTGGATCCTCCCGGCCGCCGTCCTCGGCCTGGTCGCCCTGGCGTTCCTGGCGCGCCCGCCCAAGCAGGCCGCCGCCGCGAGCGGAGAGGCCCCCGTCCCGATCAGCCGCATCCAGCAGATCGTGGGCGCCCGCTGCCTGAACTGTCACTCGAGCGAGCCGTTCGACTCCCCGTTCCCGACCCCGCCCAAGGGGCTCCTGCTCGAGACGCCCGACCAGATCCGCGAGGCCGCCCGCACGATCCACCAGCAGGTGGTCGTGATCCGCGCGATGCCGTTCGGCAACCTGACCCAGATGCCCGAGTCCGAGCGCGAGGAGATCGCGCGCTGGTGCGCGCAGATGGGCGTGGTCGACTGAACGCTCGCCGGAGGCGAGCAGCACTCCCGTTCGATTCGACGGCGAGCGCGGTCCTCGGCTGTGGGCGCGGCGCGCCAGCGGGCGTGAAGGCGCGCGATCACGCCTGGAGGTGCGGCTGGCGACGGAGCTCAGGATCGTCGCGGCGAGCAGCGCGCTCACGCGCGTCGCAGCGGACGAGCGCGCCTTCGCGCGACCATGGGGTGTACCTTGCGCCCCGGTGCTCAGGGTTTAGAACGTGCCCAGAAGGTGGCGAATGGAACCGCTGGCGATCCGCCGGATCGTGATCGAGCAGTCCCGACGGGCGCACAAGGGGCACATCGGGTCGGCCCTGTGCGTCGCCGAGCTCCTCGCGGCGTTGTACGGCTCGCTGCTCCGGATCGAGTCGCTCGATGATCCCGACCGCGATCGCTTCGTGCTGTCCAAGGGTCACGCCGCGCTCGCGCTCTACGCCGCCCTTCACCTGCGCGGCTGGCTCACACGAGCCGAGCTGGACACCTTCTGCGCGGACGACAGCCTGCTCGGCGTGCATCCCGATCACGCGCTGCGAGGCGTGGACTTCTCGACGGGTTCGTTGGGGCAAGGCCTGTCGTTCGCGGTCGGCGCCGCCCTCGCAGCGCGCCTGGCCGGCTCATCACGCCGGGTCTATGCCCTCCTGAGCGATGCCGAGTGCAACGAAGGAGCCGTGTGGGAGGCCGCGATGTTCGCAGCCCAGCACCGGCTCGCCGCCCTGCAGGTCCTGATCGATGTGAACGGGCAGCAGGCCCTCGGCTACACCCGGGACGTGCTCGACCTCGAGCCGTGGATCGACCGCTGGCGCGCGTTCGGCTGGGCCGCCGTCGAGGTCGATGGTCACGACCTCGATGCCCTGATCGCGGCCTCCCGCGCCCTCGCCGAAGCGGCGGACGGTCCGCAGGTGCTGATCGCGCGCACGACGTTCGGGAAAGGGGTGTCGTTCATGGAGCGTCGCATCGCTTGGCACTACCTCCCAATGAGCGGCGACGAGTACCGTCGCGCTCGCGCCGAGCTGGGGGTGGAGTCGCGCAGCCCCACGCTC
>CAZMSZ010000187.1:0-13911 GCA_964569055.1 uncultured Planctomycetota bacterium
GAGCGCCTTCTCGCCAAGGAGCAGCGCCGCTTCGGGCGCCGCGGCGCGAACGCAACCAACTGGAAGCTCACTCCGCTACAGCCGCGGCGCCGTGGCGGCGCGCACCCTCAGCGACAGCCGGGGGGACTCTGGGGGGCGGAGCCCCCCAGAAACCAAGCAAGCCCCCCAGAAACCACTAGTGCTCCTGGAGCGAGAGCAGGTTGCGCATGACCTCGCTCTGGCCGGTCGAGAACACGGTCTGGTTGCCGGCCTGGAAGAACATGAGGTTCCCCTCGTCGGGGCAGCCGTCGCCGATCCCCACGATCCCGTCGCCGTTGACGTCGGTGATCACGGTGCACAGCGGCGTGTCGGTGAGGCCGTCGTCGATCGCCTCGGTCGGGTTGCTGGGCGAGGGGCTGAAGGTGGTGGTGTGGAGCAGCCCGAGGAAGTGGCCGATCTCGTGGGCGAGCACGGTGGCGACCTGGTCGGGGGTCCGCGGGATCAGCGTGTTGTTCTGCTGGAGGAAGGCCGCCACCGCCAGGCCGGTGTCGGGGCCGTTCCCCTCGATCATGCCGGGGCGCGGCGAGAGGCCGACCGTCCCGTCGTCGGTGAAGTGGTGGATCACGAACACGTCGATCGCGTGGGCGCGGTTGAAGTCGGGGTCGTTGGCCGGGAAGCCGAGGTTGCCCCAGGCGTCGACCCCCTCCTTCTCGACCACCTCGAACCCGGTCGAGCTGACGTCCTCGCCGGCGGCGCAGATCGCCTGGTCGTCGGGGGCGATCAGCTTCTTGTTGAGCGCGCGCACCTGATCGGCGCTGTAGGCGAAGCCCTCGTAGGAGACCGCGATCCCCGACTGCTGGAACAGGAGCTGGACCTTCGCCATGACCTGATCGGTGAACGCGCCCTGGTCGGAGGCCGTGGCGAGGTCGTTGTGGAAGCCGTAGCCGGTGAACGCGCCGGCCACGATCACGTTGACGTGGATCCGGTCGGAGGCGAACGCGCCGGTCGCGCGCAGGCGCAGCTTGGTGACCTCGATCGTGTCGAGCGGGTTGCGCGGCACGCAGATCATGAGCACGTGCTGGCTGTCGGCGTCGTGCTTGTAGCCGAACACCTCGCCGTGCTTGCGCGACTTCGACTTGAGCCCCGACCCGTCCTCGCCGAGGACGTGGAACGTGACCTCGGCGTCGGTGTCCTTGGCCTCGAAGTCGATGAAGTACTCCTGCCCCTTCACGGCCGGGAAGGTGAACGTCACTCCGTTGCCGAGGTCGCCGGTGTAGATGTCCTGCTGCCCGCTGAGGTCGGCGTGGACGGCCGACTTGAGCGACGCGTTGACGAGCCCGGCCACGAGGCCGTTCCCGCCGCCTTCCGAGCAGCCCGCGAGCGCCAGGCTAGCGGCCAGGGCCGCGGTAGGGATCCAGTTCCGTCTCATGCGGGGTCACTCTCCGAGGGGCCGTGGGCCCGGGGCGAGCGAACGGCTCGCCACCCGGCACGGACGGCCGAATCGGAGCTAAGTGCCAGCGAGATCGTGGTCTGCGAGGGCGCGCGCGTTCCCGATTTCGGGATTGCGGGCCTCGTCTCGTGAGGAGATGCGACGCAAGCCCGAAGGGCGCTCAGCCCTCGATCGCGGGCTGCTCCTGGCGGAAGGCGGCCACGGCGCCCGCGAGCGCGTCCACGAAGGCGTCGCGGATCGCGCGGGTGTGGAAGCGGAGCTCGAGCCCCTCCACGTCCAGGCCGGGCCCGGCGAACAGCCCGCCGCCGGTGCGGCGCAGGCGGGTCACGTCTCGGTAGGGCACCCCGCGCTGCGGGCGCGTGCTGGCGCACAGCCGGCGGTCGGTGAGCAGCACCCCGCGATCGCCGGCGCCGCTGAGGGTGCCGTCGTACAGCGCGACCACGCGCTCGCTGGGCTCGAGCCGGTCGGCGTAGGTCCCGAGCGCGAGGTGGAGCGGCTCCTCGGGGATCCGCGGCGCGACGTGCACCCCGTAGCTGCGCGCGAGGGCGGCCGCGATCGCGGCCTCGGCCTCGCTCGCGGCGGCCTCGGTCGCGTCCTCGCCCGGGTCGGGCCGGGCGTGGTCGGCCAGGAGCGAGCGGGCGCGGCGCTGATACTCGCCGCCGAGCAGCCGCTCGTAGGCCCCCGAGCACACCCAGCGGTCGACCTCGCGCGCGCGCACCACCGGCCAGGGGTGCGTGGTCCCGGCCTCGAGCAGCTCGCGGATCGCCGCCTCGATCGTGCCGACCTCGTCCTCGGCGAACGAGCGGGCCTGCTCCATGAACGCGGAGAGGTCGAGCTCGTGGGCGAACCGGCCGTCGGGCCCGGCGCTCAGCTTCATGGCGACGCGCAGCGAGACCGTCGGCTCCTGCACCGCGAGCAGCCCGGCCCGGTCGGCCGTGAGCTCGGCGCAGCGCTGCCACTGCAGCAGGGCCGACAGCAGGCTGAGCTCGATCACCCAGCCGAACGGGGTCAGGTTGCCGAGGCTGGTCAGGATCAGCTTGAGCGCGCGCGCCAGCATGCCGTACAGCACGTGGCCCGCGAGGATGTGCCCCACCTCGTGGCCGATCACGCAGGCCAGCTCCTCGTCGCTGAACCCGTCCACCAGGCCCGAGGTCAGCACGATGAACGGCGCGTCGACCCCCGAGGTGAAGGCGTTGATCCCGGGCGAGTTCATGAGGTAGAGCGCCGGCGGCGGGACGTCGAGCGTGCGGCACACCTCGAGGTGGATCGCGTGGAGCGAGGGGAGCTGCCGCTCGGAGAGGCGCAGGTTGGAGGACTCGTTGACCGTGCGCCACAGCTTGTCGAGCCCGTGGCGCGCGAGCAGGCGCATCAGCCGCTTGAAGCCGACCGTGCGCTGGAGCGCCTCGAGCGCGGCGCGGTCGGCCGGGTGCTCGAAGCTCTGGCTCGAGATCTTCTCGAGGACGACCTTGGCTGCCACCGCGCCTCCTGACCCTGCGGCGCCCCACCGCGCCGCCCCCCCTGGTCTACCCGACCTTGCCGCATCCTGCCGCAGCGCGGGGTGCGCCAGCGGGCCCGCGGCGGCGCCGTGCAAACGGGCAGCCGCTCAGCGCGCTCGATCGGAGGCTGTCGCTTTGGCGTCACCCCCGTGCCCGTGCCCGTGCCCGTGCCTGTTCCCGTGCACGTGACCCCTCCCGTGCGCGGTCCAAAAGCGCTTTCGCATATCGGCCACGCGACCCGAGCGGGTCAGGGGCCGCGTAAACGGGCACGGGCACGAGGCTCAATGCGACCGCCTCTCGGGGCCCTGACCGAGGGGGTTGAACGCGAAGGCGTACTCCTCGACCACGCGCCCCTCGCCGAGGTGCTCCACGATGATCCGCTCGCACACCTCGGGGGTCACCCCGCGGTACCACACGCCCTCGGGGTAGATCACCAGGATCGGCCCGCCCCCGCAGATCCGCAGGCAGGCGGCGCGCGAGCGGAACACCGCCTGGCGCGGCAGCACGCCCTCCTTCTCGAGCTGGTGCAGCCGGCGCTCGAGGTAGGTCCAGGTGGCGAGGCCGCTCCCCGAGTCGCAGCAGCGCGGGCCGACGCACAGCAGCATGTGTCGCTGGTAGCGGCCGACCCCGAGCGCGGCGGCGATCTGCCGCTGGGCCGAGCCGTCGTCGCGCTGCTGCACCCGCCCTCCTCGCGCGGCGTCCTCCCTGGGTCCGCCGCCGCTCGCGGTCGCGGTTAGAGTAGCGCGCCCGCGGCGGACGCGCGAAGTCGATGCGCGGGTTGAGGCCCACGAGCGAGGGATTAGCATGCTGCTCATGACGAGCGACCCCAGGGGCACCGAAGGCCACGCGGACCGCCTGTTCGGCGAGCTGGCCGTGCGCCTGTTCATGACCACCCGGCGCGAGCTCGACCGCGCGCTCGCGGCGCAGCGCCGGGCGCGGGAGGCAGGCAGCCAGCCCTCGCTGGGCGAGGTGATGGTCGGCCTCGAGATGCTGAGCGACCTGCAGGTCCAGGCGATCCTCAAGGCGCAGGAGGTCTACGACGAGAACACCGTCGAGACGCTCTACGGCCGCCTGGCGGTGAAGAACGGGTTCATCGCCCAGAACGACCTCGAGGCGGCGCTCAAGATCCAGCAGCGGGTCGGCGGCCGGCTGCGGATCGGCGAGATCCTGGTCAAGAAGGACTACCTCACCTGGGACCAGCACGAGGCGCTGCTCCGGGCGCAGGAGCGGATCCTGAGCGGGATCGAGAAGGCGCGCGAGCGCGCCGACGCCGAGCCGGGCGCGTAGCGCACGCGACACGGCGCCCGCGTGCGCCGTCGGGGCGCGCTTCCGGTTTCCGGGAATCGGCGCGGGCGCGCCGACGTAAGCGCTGGAGCTCCGGAGACTTCTCCCCTGGCCGGGCGGTTGCGAAGGCCGGCCGGCCTGGAAACGGGAGGAGGCCCCATGGCTCACGGCTCGAGGTTCGTCTTCGCGGTCACCGCGGTCGCGCTGGCTTCGGTGCTCGGCGGCGCGAGCAGCGCCTCGGCCGGGCTGTTCGACTGGTGGGACGCGCGGGTGTTCGGGACCGGCCACGACGCGATCACCACGCCCGGGCACCCCGTCGCGCTCACGGCCAAGTTCGAGCGGCAGCTCGTGTCCTACCTCAGGCCCGACGTGCGCGGCGAGCGGGTGCGGTTCGCGTTCGCCGGCGGCGCCGCGACCGCGCGCACCGACCGCGACGGGGTGGCCGCGCTCGCCGTGCAGGCGGGCGCCCCCGGGGTGGTCCCGTTCGAGGCCGCGCTGGCGGGCAACCGCCAGGCCCAGCCCGCTCAGGCGCGCCTGTTCGTGTACGACCCGCAGCGCCCGGTGGTGGTGATCGACCTCGACGGCACGCTGTCCGACCTCCCCGACTGGGAGGTCCCGCTGCACGGCGACGTGGCCCCGACCTTCCCCCACGCCCTGGCCCTGGTGCGCGACCTCGCGCGCACCCACGCGATCGTCTACCTGACCGCGCGCGACGACGCGCTCGACGCCATGTCGCGCGGCTTCCTCGCCCGCCACGGCTACCCCGACGGGCCGGTGCTCTACAACGACTGGGGCCTCACCTCGCGCGACGAGCTCGAGCAGCTGCGCTCGAAGAACCACGGCGCCTTCAAGCTGGAGGTGATCCGGGCGCTCCAGGCCCGCGGCGTCAACGTGACGCTCGGGATCGGCAACGCCGAGACCGACGCCTACGCCTACGAGCAGGCGGGGATCGAGAGCTTCATTCACACCACGCAGGTCGGCAGCGGCCCGAGCTTCCGCTTCACGAGCTACGCCGACCTGCGCCTCGAGCTGGTGGCGCGCGGGGTCCTGCCGTAGCCCCCTCTACTGCTCGCCGACTCGGTCCGTTATCCTCGGCCCCTCGACCCCCCCAGCCCAGGCGAGGACGGCCATGCGGACCGGCTCCTACATCGACGGCGCTTGGCTTCAGCCGAGCTCGAGCAAGACGATCACCAACCTCAACCCCGCCGACACCGCCGAGGTGCTGGCGGAGTTCCCCGCCGCCACCGCCGACGACGTGGCGCGCGCGGTGGCGGGCGCCAAGGCGGCGTTCGCGAGCTGGCGCGAGGTGCCCGGCCCCGAGCGCGGGCGCGTGCTGTGGCGCGCGACCGAGATCGCGCGCCGGCGGGTGGACGAGCTGGCCGAGGCGCTGTGCCGCGAGGAGGGCAAGATCCTGCGCGAGGCGCGGGGCGAGATCCTCAAGGGGATCGCGGTCCTCGAGTTCTACGCGGGCGAGGGCTTCCGGATCGAGGGGCGGACCCTGCCGGCCGAGACGCGCGACGTGTTCACCTACACGATCCGCCGGCCGCTCGGCGTGGTCGGGCTGATCACGCCCTGGAACTTCCCCTGGGCGATCCCGGTGTGGAAGGTCGCCCCCGCCCTCGTGGCGGGGAACACCTGCGTGCTCAAGCCCTCGGAGGTCACGCCCTGGACGGCGAGCCTCATGGTGGAGGTGTTCGAGGAGGCGGGGCTGCCGCCCGGCTGCCTGCAGCTCCTGCCGGGCTACGGCGAGGACGTGGGCCAGGCCCTGGTCGACCACCCCGACGTGGCCGCGATCTCGTTCACCGGCTCGACCGAGACGGGCCTGGCCGTCTACGCGCAGGCGGCCCGGCGCGGCGCCAAGGTGTGCTGCGAGCTGGGCGGCAAGAACGCGGTGATCGCGCTCGAGGACGCCGACGTCGACGCGGTGGTGGCGGCCGTCATGAACGGCGCGTTCGGCTCGACCGGCCAGCGCTGCACCGCCACCAGCAGGCTGCTGGTGCACGAGGCGCTCGCCTCGCGCCTGACCGAGGCCCTGGTGGAGGGGGCCCGCGCGCTCAAGGTCGGGCCCGGCATGGACCCGGCCACCCAGATCGGCCCGATCGTGGACGACAAGCAGCTCGCGACGGTGCTGCGCTACCTCGAGGTCGGCAAGCAGGAGGCGAAGCTGTGCACCGGCGGCGGCCGCGTACCCGGCCTGGAGCGGGGCCACTTCGTGCAGCCCACGGTGTTCACCGGCGCCACGCCGGACCACCGGATCTTCATGGAGGAGATCTTCGGGCCGGTGCTCTCGATCGCGACCGTCAAGGACCTCGACCAGGCGCTCGCCTGGGCGAACGCCGTCCCCTACGGGCTGGCCTCGTCGATCTACACCCGCGACGTCGACCGCGCCATGCGGTTCGTGGAGGGGATCGAGGTCGGCATGGTCCACGTCAACGAGCCGACGGTCGGAGGCGAGGCGCAGCTCCCCTTCGGCGGGATCAAGAAGACCGGCGTGGGCGACCGCGAGATGAGCGCGGACGGGCTCAACTTCTTCACCGAGACCAAGACCGTGTTCGTGAACTACGGCGGCTCGTCGGCGAGGAACTTCAACCGCTGAGGCGGGCAGCGGCGGCGTGACGCCCGGCCCGAGCGTCGGTGTTCGGTGGCGACGCTGGCCGCGGGGCGAGATCTCGGCCGTCTGGCGCCTTACGGCCCGCCGCCCCCGAGGCCGGTCTCGGGCCGTGGAAAATCGTTGAACTGGCCGCCGCGGGCCCGCAGAATGCGCCGCCCGCGGCGGGCAGCCGCGGAGCGAACGCGACCCGCCCCCGCGGACACGGCGCGACGGGGCCAGAAGGAGCGGCCATGGCGGACCTCAGCATCGAGGTGGACGGCCTCGAGTTCGACAACCCCTTCGTGATCGGCTCGGGCCCGCCCGGCTCCAACGCCAGCACCATGGCGCGCGCCTTCGAGGCGGGCTGGGGCGGCGTGGTGTGCAAGACGATCGCCCTCGAGGCCGAGAAGGTGAACAACGTCGCCCCGCGCTACGCCCGCCTGCGCGTGGAGGGGACCGGCAGCTCCAAGAAGGACATCTTCGGGTTCGAGAACATCGAGCTGATCTCCGACCGGCCGTTCGCCGACTGGATCGACGACTTCAAGCGCACCAAGGACAAGTTCCCGAGCAAGATCCTGATCTGCTCGATCATGGAGGAGCCCCGCAAGGAGGCCTGGCAGGAGATCGTCGAGCGCTGCCAGGAGGCGGGGGTCGACGCGTTCGAGCTCAACCTGAGCTGCCCGCACGGGCTGCCCGAGCGGCGCATGGGCATGGCCATGGGCCAGCACCCCGACGTGATCGAGGAGGTGTGCGGCTGGGTGATGGAGAAGGCCAAGGTCCCGGTGTGGGCGAAGATGACGCCCAACGTGACCGACATCACCGAGCCCGCCGCGGCGGCGTTCCGCGCCGGCGTGCAGGGCGTGTCGGCGATCAACACGATCCTGAGCGTGATGGGCGTCGACCTCGACACCCTGCGGCCGCAGCCCACCGTGGAGGGCTACACCACGCCGGGCGGCTACTCCTGCAAGGCCGTGCGCCCGATCGCGCTGCGGATGTGCATGGAGCTGGCCAAGGCGTTCCCGGACAAGACGCTGTCGGGGATCGGCGGAGTCGAGACCGGGAAGGACGCCGCGCAGTTCATCCTGCTCGGCAGCCACACCGTGCAGGTGTGCACGGGCGTCATGCTCTACGGCTACAAGATGGTCAAGCCCATGATCGACGAGCTGCACGCGTTCATGGACAAGCACGGCTTCGCGAAGATCACCGACTTCCGCGGGACCAGCCTGGAGTACTTCACCACCCACGCCGACCTCGTGGCGCGCCAGCGCGCCGCGAAGGTCAAGAAGGCGCTCGAGCGCGACAGCGACTGGAAGGGCGAGGAGTTCGTCGAGCAGAGCGAGAAGCTCGTCACCTCGACCGTCAGCTAGCGCGCCCCACCCCCTGCAGCCCCGAGGAGCACCCCCATGAGGAAGCAGATCGTCAAGTGCGGCCTGATCCAGTGCAGCAACCCGATCAACGACGAGGGCCGCCCGGTCGCCGAGATCCAGGAGGCCATGTTCGAGAAGCACCTCCCGTTCATTCGCCAGGCGGGTGAGCAGGGCGTGCAGATCCTCGGGCTGCAGGAGATCTTCAACGGCCCCTACTTCTGCCCCAGCCAGGACGCCCGCTGGTACGAGGCGGCCGAGCCCGTCCCGGGCCCGACGGTGGAGCGCCTCGCGCCCCTCGCCGCCCAGTACCAGATGGTGATGGTCGTGCCGGTCTACGAGCTCGCCATGCGCGGGGTCTACTACAACACCGCCGCGGTGATCGACGCCGACGGCACCTACCTCGGCAAGTACCGCAAGCAGCACATCCCGCAGGTGGCCGGCTTCTGGGAGAAGTACTTCTTCAAGCCCGGCGACGGCGGCTACCCGGTGTTCCAGACCCGCTACGCCAAGGTCGGCGTGTACATCTGCTACGACCGCCACTTCCCCGAGGGCGCCCGCTGCCTCGGCCTCAACGGCGCCGAGATCGTGTTCAACCCGAGCGCGACCGTGGCCGGCCTCTCGCAGTACCTGTGGAAGCTCGAGCAGCCCGCCCACGCCGCCGCCAACGGCTACTTCGTCGCCGCGAGCAACCGGGTCGGCACCGAGGGCCCCTGGAACATCGGGAAGTTCTACGGGACGAGCTACTTCTGCAACCCGCGCGGCCAGATCGTCGCCGAGGCCAGCGAGGACAAGGACGAGCTCGTCGTGGCCGACCTCGACCTCGGCATGATCGACGAGGTCCGCAACACGTGGCAGTTCTACCGGGATCGGCGGCCTGAAGCGTACAAGGAGATCGTTGCGCACTGAGGCCGATCCCGGATGGGGGCGGGTGGTGTGTGGCGCCAGGGCGTTGGCGATACGGATTAGAGGAAGGCGGACGGGGTCGGTCCGACTGTCACGGTCCTTGGTGGGTGGAGGCGGACCGGGTTGGTCCGACTGCCACGGTCGATGGTGGGTTGAGGCGGACCGGGTTGGTCCAACTGCCACGGTCGATGGTGGGTTGAGGCGGACCGGGTCGGTGCGACTGCCACGGTCGATGGTTCTGCTACGTCCCTTGCGCGATCGGAGCTGCCGCTTTGGACGATGATGCTGCGTTCGCGCGGGCCGTGCGCGTGCTCGCGGAGCGGGACGGGGTGGGGGAACTGCTGCGGATCCCCGAGGTGTGGGACGCGGTGGCGATGCGCTACCACGACGCGGCGCTGCGCCTGATCGAGCGCGACGGTGAGGAGCCGGGGTGCGCCTGCGAGGGTAAGGGCTGGGACGTCTACAACGTCGACGAGGTGGAGGGCTACCTCGGCGAGATCCAGGCCTGCGACGACTGCCGGCGGTTGCGGTGCGACGACGACGCGGCCGAGGCCGCGCGGGTCGCCGGCTATGGAGTGAGCCTGCTCGACGACGAGCACGGCGTGACGTTCGTCGTCGTATCCGCCCCGACGGGGTGAGGGGGGCTCGAGCGCGGGCGGCTGCGCGAGTAAGCTCGCCCCGTGGAGTTGCCGCCGGGGCTGTACGAAGCGCTCGTGACCCGCGATCGTGCCGCGGCGCTCGCGGCGCTCTCGGAGCTGGTCCCGCGCACGGCTGCCCTCACCCCGGAGAACGCGCCGCACCTCCTGGCGCGGCACGTGTACGAGCTGCTGCTCAGGGCGCTGCGGAGCGTCCCCGGGAAGCGCGAGGAGCGCCTCGGCGGGCAGCTGGAGCTGGTGCGGCGGGTGGTCGAACTCCTCGCCGAGGTCGTGCCGGACGGCGGGGCCGACCCCGGCGATGAGGTCCCGCCGCCGGGGGAGCTGCTGCTCGAGTTGCGCGAGCGCCTCGAGACGTTGCGCGTCGGCGAGGTCGAGGCGATCCCGCGGCCGACGCTGCCGCTCCGTCAGAGCGATCTGATCGTGAACGGTCCGCGTGACCTGCGGCTGGGGGCCGAGCTGCGCAAGGAGCTGGCCTCGGCCGACCGGGTGGACGTGCTGGTCTCGTTCCTCAAGCACAGCGGCGTGCGCTTGATCGAGCGCGAGCTGGCCGAGTTCTGCCGGCGTCGACCTGGCGGGCTGCGCGTGCTGACCACCACCTACCTGGGCGCCACCGAGATCGAGGCGCTCGACAAGCTGACCGATCTCGGCGCCTCGGTGCGGATCTCCTACGAGAGCCGGCGCACGCGCCTCCACGCCAAGGCCTGGCTGTTCCACCGGCGGAGCGGCTTCTCGACGGGGCTGGTCGGGTCCTCGAACCTCTCGCACAGCGCGCTGCTCGACGGGCTGGAGTGGAACGTCCGGCTCGCGGCGGTCGACAACGAGGTCGTGCTCGCCAAGCTCCGCGCCACGTTCGATCAGTACTGGGGTGAGCCGCAGTTCGAGCCCTACGAGCGCGAGCGCTTCTTGGAGGAGACGCGCCAGCGGCGCGACCCGGCGCGCGACGCCCTGGCCGCGGCGCTCCAGCTTCGGCCCTACCCGCACCAGCAGGCGGTGCTCGCCGCGCTCGAACACGAGCGCGCGCACGGCCACCACCGCAACCTCGTGGTCGCCGCGACCGGGACCGGCAAGACGGTGGTCGCCGCGCTCGACTACGCGCGACTGCGTCAGCGGGCCGGCGAGTCGACGCTGCTGTTCGTCGCGCACCGCGCCGAGATCCTGAGGCAGAGCCTGGCCGTGTTCCGGGCCGCCGTGCGCGACGGCCACTTCGGGGAGCTGCACGTCGGCCGGGAGCGCGCCCGCGGCGGCCCGCACGTGTTCGCCTCGATCCAGAGCCTGCACGCGAACGCCCTCGCGGGCCTTGACCCGGAGGCCTACGACGTCGTGATCGTGGACGAGTTCCACCACGCGGAGGCCGACACGTACCGCGCCCTGCTGGAGCACGTGCGGCCCAAGATCCTGCTCGGGCTCACGGCCACCCCGGAGCGCGCGGACGGCCGCTCCGTCCTGGGCTGGTTCGATGGTCGGGTCGCGGCCGAGCTGCGCCTGTGGGACGCGCTCGACCTCGGGCTCCTCGTGCCGTTCCACTACTTCGGCGTGGCCGATGGGACCGACCTCGGTCGGATCGGCTGGCGCGCGGGTCGTTACGACGTGGACGCCCTCGGGCGCCTCTACGAGCGAGACTCCGCGCGGGCGGACCTCGTCCTGCGCGCCGTCCGAGACAAGGTCCGGGACGTGCACGCGATGCGGGCGCTCGGCTTCTGCGTGTCCGTCGCCCACGCTCGCTTCATGGCGCGCCACTTCACCGAGCGCGGCGTCCCGAGCCTCGCGGTCACCAGCGCGACCCGCAGCGACGAGCGCGCGGCTGCGCTCGGGGCGCTCCGGCGCGGTGAGGTCAACGCCCTGTTCTCGGTCGACCTCTTCAACGAAGGGCTCGACGTCCCGGACGTGGACACGGTGCTGTTCTTGCGCCCCACGGAGAGCGCGACGGTGTTCCTGCAGCAGCTCGGACGCGGGTTGCGCCTGGCGGACGGGAAGTCCTGCCTCACGGTGCTGGACTTCATCGGCAAGGCCGACCGGCGGTTCCGCTTCGACCGGCGCTTTCGGGCCCTGCTGCGCGGCGAGCCGACCCGCGCCGCCGTGCGTCGGGCGATCGAGGACGGGTTCCCGCACCTCCCGCCGGGCTGCGAGCTGCAGCTCGATCGCGAGAGCCAGGCGGCCGTGCTCCAGAACGTCAGGGACGCGCTGAGGACCGGCTTCGACGGGCTCGCCGAAGACCTCCAGCAGGTCGGAGACGTGCCGCTCTCGGCCTTCCTCGCGCAGGCTGAAGCGGAGCTGGAGGAGATCTACCCTTCGCCGAAGCACGGCTACACCGTGCTCAAGCACCGTGCCGGGTTGCGGGACGGTCCAGCGCCCGACTCGCCGCTGAGCCGCGCGCTCGCGCGGCTGCTGCACCTCGACGACGATCGCCGCCTCACCACCTACGCCGAGTGGCTCCGCCGGCGGACCGCCCCCGCGCCCGATCCCGAGGATCCGCTTCAGCTCATGCTGTTCGCGGCGACCGGCAACGCCCGCCGCCCCGTGAGCGAGCTCCCGCGCTTCTTGGACGAGCTCTGGGCGACGCGCGACCTGCGCCAGGAGCTGAGCGAGCTGTTCGAGGTCCTCGCCGATCGCCGTCGACGGCCGACGCGCCCGCTCGACGACCTGCCGTTCGCGGTCCACGCCACCTACTCCCGCGACGAGGTCAGCGCCGGGCTGCGGCAGGTCCGCAAGGGCAAGCTCCTGCGCACACAGGGCGGCGTCTACCAGGACCGCGCGGCGCGCGCCGACTTCCTGTTCGTGACGCTCGACAAGGACCCGCGCGAGTTCACGCCGACCACGCTGTACGAGGACTACCCGGTCTCGCCCGAGCTGTTCCACTGGGAGTCGCAGGCCGTGACGCGGGCGGACTCGGAGACGGGCCGCCGCTACCAGGAGCACGAACGCCGGGATTGGCGGATCCTCCTGTTCGTGCGCAAGGCGAAGCGGGACGCACGGGGTCTCACGTCGCCGTACGTGTTCCTCGGGCCCGCGCGCTACGTCGAGCACGAGGGCGAGAAGCCGATGCGCGTGCTGTGGCGCCTCGAGCGACCGATCCCGCCCGACTTCTACAGCGAGATCAAGCTCGCAGCGGGGTGAAGCTCGGTCCTATCGAACGATTCGGTGTCGCACCGCCGGGAGCAGGTTGAACGGCACTCGGGCGGTCGCGTAGCCTCCTGCGAACCAGCGCTTCAGCAGCGGGGTGATCGGATGAGGATCCTGATCTACGGCGACCCGCTCCACGGCTTCGAGTTCGTGGGACCGTTCGCCGACGACGACGCGGCCAAGGACTGGGCGACGGTCAATGAGGTTCATGGCTGGCGCACCGTCGAGCCGGAGGACCCGAGCCGGCGGGACCGGCTCCGGGCTGCACCCCTCTGCCGCGACTGTGGCTGCCCCATCGACCGCCATCCCGACGATCACGGCGCTGACTGCCCCTCGGCCAGTTGGTCGACGTGGCACTCCGAGGTGAGGTAGCCAACGGCTCGAGGCCGGGGACTCGCCTCGCGCCCGAACGTCACCCGTCGAGCAGGCGGGCCAGGAGGCGGAGCTCGAGCTCGTACTCGTGGGAGGTGGCGCTGTAGCTCCACACCTCTTCGCGCAGGTAGCCGATCAGCTTGCGCTTGCCGCGATGCACGCGCTGCTTGACCACGCCGAGGGGGACGCGGAGGCGGTCGGCGATCTCGCGCTGGGGGAGCTCGTCGAGGAAGAACAGGCGGAGGGCCACGAAGTAGGGCGGGTGCTCGCGCTCGACGCGGGCCAGGGCGGCGCGGAGCAGGGCGGCCAGCCACTCGCGGTCGAAGGTCTCGTCGGGCTCCTCGGCGGCGACCTCGGCCTCGCGCTCGCCTAGGGGCTGGACCTGGCCGCCGCCTCGCTTGGCCGCGTGCTGGCGCTCGAGGTGCTTGCCGAGCTGGTTGCGCGCGATCGCGAACACCAGGCCGCGGAAGCGTCCGCGGTCGCTCGCGGCTTGGGTCAGCGCCCGGCCGGTGAGGGCCACGAGCACCTCTTGGGCCACGTCCTCGGCCTCGGCGCCCAGGCCGCGCCGCTCGAGGTACGAGACCACCGCCGGGCGGTACTTCTCGCACAGCGCGCGCAGCGCGCTCGCCTCGCCGGCGCGCGCGGCGGCGACCACGCTCCAGTGCGTCGCGGACAGGCTCACGGCGCCTCGCCT
>CAZMSZ010000188.1:0-13904 GCA_964569055.1 uncultured Planctomycetota bacterium
CGGCGCGGGGGTGGGGCCTCGCGGGCCCAGCGCTGCCACTCCTCGGGGTCGTCGAAGCGGAGCCCGGTCACGCGCCGGAGCGCGCGGGTGGCCTGGGCGGCCACGCGGCCGCCGCGGCCCAGCGACTCGATGAGGGCGGGGACCGCCTCCTCGTCCCGCGCGCGGCCGAGGGCCCACACGGCGCGCTCGGCGACCCGCTCGTCGGGGTCGGCCGCCGCGGCGCGCAGGGCGGGGCCCGTCTGCTCCACCCGGCCGAGGGCCCAGGCCGCGCGCCAGCGGATCTCCGGGTCGGCGTCGGTCAGCGGGCGATCGAGCAGGTCACCGCCGTGGATCCGGTAGATGTCGGGCCGCCGCTGCGCCAGGCGCCGCAGCGCCTCGGTCGCGACCAGGCGGACCTTCGGGTCCTCGTCCTCCAGGAACGGCGCGAGGACCGGGAACGCCTCGCGGATCGCGCGCACCCTCGCGTGGGTCGAGGGGACGCGCGGGTCGCCCAGCTCGCCCAGCTCGTGGATCGCCGCCAGCTCGCCCTCGGCGGCGCGCGCGAACAGCTCGCTCCCGTCGCAGGTCGAGTAGCAGCCGCTCGTCGCCAGGACGAGCGCCAGCGCGAGGGCGGCCAGGGGCTCAGTCCTCATAGCGCACCGCCAGCCCGTGCAGGCGCACGTCACGCAGCTCGAGCTCGAGCAGCTCGCCGCTCGCGAAGATCGGCGAGGAGGTGGAGCGGTTGTCGAAGCTGATCGCGCCGCCCTCCCACATCTGGTGCTCGGCCTCTCCCGTGGCGTAGACCTCGATCACAGCGTCGGCGCCGAGCTCCGCGGCCAGCTCGGTGAGCCGCGTCAGCGCGGCCGGGTAGAAGGCGGGGTCGGGCGCGACGTCGAACAGGTCGTACGGGTCGCTGCCCAGGCCGAACACGCTCCAGAACTCGACCCCGTGGATCCGCGAGGTCTCGTCGTCGCGCGGGAACTCCTCGGTGGTCACCGCCCCGAGGACCACGTAGTCGCGCTCCGGCTCACCGAGCGGGGCGGCGCCGCGCAGCTCGTCTGGCACCACGAACGCCTCGCGCAGGACGGTCGTGGTGGCGCAGGCGAAGTAGCGGCGTCGTTCGGTCTCCGCGAACGGTCCGAACCCGTCCTTATAGTAGACCTCCACCTCGGCGGCCGGCCGGGGGGCGCCGATCGGCTGGTCCTCGTCGCGCGTGATCCCCGCGCGCCAGCGGTCGGGAGGCGACGCGCAGCCGGCCGACGCGAGGACGGCGAGGAGCGACAGGACGGTGGCGGCGCACGGACGCGCGCAAGTCGCCGAGGGCATCGGGCGGCTCCCCCTTGGGGCGGGCGAGCCTACTCGAAGGCCGGAGGGCGTCAACGACCAGCAAGGAGGGGGTCTCATGAGGCGGAGCATGTGGTGGGGCGCGGCGCTGCTCGGCGCGGTGTGGGCGGTGGCGGGCTGCGGGGGCGCCGAGCCCGAGCCCGAGCCGGAGCGGCCGCCGGCCCGGCGCGCCGAGCCGGTCGAGTCGCCCGACGGCGTGCTCGCCCCGGTGGACGCCTGGCGCGAGGCGCTCACCTCCCGGCTCCCGGCGCCCTGGACGCTGACCGAGATCGCGGCCCAGGTCGAGGCGCCCGAGGGCTACACCCGCGCGGCGGGCGGGCGCGGCCTGCTGATCCGGATCGGCGGCGGGCCCGAGGAGCAGCGCTTCTGGGTCATGCCGCGCAGCTTCGAGGGGACCTCGTCGAGCGCCGAGCCCAGCGTGGTGGTGCAGGGCGAGCGCGACGACATGCTCCTGTTCGGCCGCCGACCCGCGTGGGAGCACACGCCCGTGGTGCTCGAGGCGCTCGGCATGCGCCCCGTGAAGTAGCTCCCCCACACCGCACGCCCGACCCGGCGTGTGCTAAGTAAGGGTGTGCGGAACGAGGCGGTGTACGACGCGGTCCAGCGCCTGCGCGAGAGCGGCAAGCCGGGCGTGCTCGCGACGGTGACGGCCGTGCGCGGCTCCTCGCCCGGCGCGATCGGCTCGAAGATGCTCCTCACGCGCGACGGCGAGACCGTCGGCACCGTGGGCGGCGGCTGCGTGGACGGGCAGGTCTACGCCGAGCTCGAGGAGGTGATCGCGAGCGAGACGCCGCGCACCTTGACCGTGGACCTGACCGAGAAGGCCGACCCCGAGCAGGGCCTGATCTGCGGCGGGAGGGTCGAGCTGTTCCTCGAGCCGATCGTCACCACGCACCTCGTGGTGTGCGGCTCGGGGCACATCGCGCACGCCCTGGCGCGGCTCGCGCTCCCGCTCGACTTCCGGGTGACGGTCCTCGACGACCGCGAGCGGTTCTTGAACGCCGAGCGCTTTCCGGGCTGCCGCCTGCTGCTCGGCGAGTTCGAGCGCCTGCTCGCCGAGACCGAGGCGCCCGAGGGGGCGTTCTTCGCGGTCGTGACCCGCGGGCACCGCTACGACCAGGAGTGCCTGGAGTGGGCGCTCCGCCAGCGCCGCCCGCGCTACGTCGGCCTGGTCGGCAGCCGGGTCAAGATCCAGAAGATCCTGCTGCGGGCGCGCGAGGCGGGGTTCCCCGAGGAGCTGCTGACCCGGGTCCGCGCGCCGATCGGGCTCGACGTCGGCGCGGTCACCGTGGAGGAGATCGCCGTCTCGATCGCCGCCGAGCTGGTGGCCGTCCGCCGCCGCGGCCCCGAGGTCTCGCGGGACCTGCGCGAGCCGGGTCGGGTCGATCCGCGCAAGGCGAAGCGGCCGCCGGCCACCGTCCTGCCGCCGCCCCGCGCCTCGACGGTGCGCGCGAGCGAGTAGAATCGCGCCCCGTGCGCTCGCTGCCCCGCTCCCTGCCCCGCCTCGCCGCGCTGCTCCTGGCGGCCGCGCTGCTCGCGCCCGCGCTGGCGTGGGCGCAGCGGGCCGCGGCGCCCGACTACTTCCCGCTCGCCGCGGGGCACCAGTGGACCTACCGCATGCGGGTGCGCGCGGGCGACCAGCGCCGCTCGATCGAGTACACCACCCGGGCGGAGCGCGTCGAGGAGATCGAGGGGGTCGGCCCCTGCGTGGTGCTCGAGTCGCGCTCCGATCGCCGCCTGATGCTGGTCGAGTGGTATCGAGTGGACGGCTCCAAGCTGCTGCTCCCGCAGCGGCAGGAGGGCGCCAGCGAGGAGCGCCGCCGCTCGCTCGGGGAGCGCGTGTTCCTCGACCTCGCCGCGGTCGAGGCGGTGGTGGAGCGCCGGATCGGCGACGCCAAGCCGAGCTGGACCTGGTCGCTCCCCGACGGCCAGGGCGAGGGCACCGTCACGATCGAGGGGATCGAGCCGCTCCACCTGCGCAACTTCGGCATGCTCGACTGCCTGGTGGTGGTCTCCACCGGGCGGTATCGCCTCGGCAAGAAGGTCCGCGTGCAGGAGCGCCGTCTGTGGCTGGCGCCCGACGTGGGCCTGGTCAAGGAGTCCATGCGGGTCGAGAAGGAGTCGGGCGAGGTCACGATCGAGACCGAGGCCGTGCTCACCCGCCACGAAGCCCCATGAGCGTGCCCATGCGACGCGTCGCCGCCCTGTCCTTCCTGTTCGCCCTCGCTCCGCTGGCGCTCCTCGCGCAGGAGGAGGGCGCGCCCGCCGAGCCGGCCCCGCCGGCGCCGACCAGCCCGCCGGTCGGGGTGAGCGCGTTCCCGCTCGAGCAGGGGCGCGCCTGGACCTACCAGGTCGCGTTCTCGATTCGCCCGATCGACGGCGCGCCCGAGGGCTCGCTGCCCGAGGACGGCGACGCCGGCGAGCACCGCCTCGACGTGTCGGTGACCGAGCCGATCGAGGTGGCCGGTCGCCTCGCCGCGCAGGTCGAGTACAAGCTCGACCAGGACCTCGCGCAGCGCTCGTACTACGTGGTGGAGGACGGCTTCCTGGTGTGCGTCCGCCGGCTGCAGGGCTTCGCCGAGCGGATCAAGCCCTACGACTTCACCCCCGTCCAGAAGGTGCTCCCCGCCGAGCTCGAGGTGGGGCAGAAGTGGACCTGGGAGGGGAAGGCCGGCCCCGAGGAGGGCAAGCAGACGTTCGAGGTCCTGCGGACCGAGAAGATCGAGACGCCGGCCGGCACGTTCGACGCGTTCGTGGTCGAGGCCAAGTTCGAGGGCGAGGACGACAGCAGCGGCGTGCTGACGCGCTGGGTGGTGCCGGGCGTGGGCGTGGTCAAGGAGATCACCGAGATCGAGGGCCCCGTGCAGGTGTTCCGCACGCAGGGCGTGCTCGTGCGCTGGCGCAAGCCCTAGCGAGCCCGCGTGCGCGAGGAGCGGAGCGCCGGCGGAGGGCGCCCGTCGCGGCGCGACGTGCTGCGGCTCGCGTCGGCCGGCGCGCTCGGCTGGGCCGCGAGCGGCTGCCCGTCCGCGCGGACGGAGCGCGCGCGCGCCGAGATCGGCGGGCGGATCCAAGGGCAGGACGACGCCTTCGGCCACCTGCTGCGGGACGGGTCGCTCGACGGCCGGGCGCCGCAGGAGGCGCGCGAGGTCGACGTGCTGGTGGTCGGGGCCGGGGTCGCGGGCGCGACCGTGGCCTGGCGGATCGCGCGGGAGGGCGCCGCCGAGGTCACCCTGCTCGACGCGGGCGCCGGCCCGGGCGGGAACGCGCGCTCCGGCGAGAACGACGTCTCGCGCTTCCCCTGGGGCGCGCACTACCTGCGCGCCCCCACCCGCGAGCACCCCGCGCTCGAGCGCTTCCTCGAGGAGGTGGGCCTGATCCGCGGGCGCGACGCGGCCGGGCGCCTGGAGTGGGACACGCGGGCGGTGTGCCGCGCGCCCATGGAGCGCCTGTTCGAGGGCGGGCTGTGGGGCCGCGGCCTGTTCCCGCCTCCTCGCAGCCGCGAGGCCGCCGACCTCGCCGAGTCGCGGCGGCTCGAGGCTCGGATCGAGGAGCTCGCGGCGCGCCGCGGCCGCGACGGCCGCCGGGCGTTCGCGATCCCGACCGACGCCTCGAGCCGCGACCCCGAGCTGCTCGCGCTCGACCGGCGCTCCTTCGCCGAGTGGCTGGACGAGGAGGGCTTCGTGCGCCCTGCCGTGCGCTGGCTGCTGGAGTACGGCTGCCGCGACGACTACGGCTGCACCCTGGCCACCACCTCGGCCTGGGCCGGCCTCCACTACCTGTGCGCCCGCCGGGGCGGCGACCGCAGCCGCGACGTGGTCCTGACCTGGCCCGAGGGGAACGCCCGCCTGGTCGAGCGCCTGCTCACCGCCGCCGGGGCCGCGCGCGTGCTCGCGCGGCGGCTCTGCTATCGGCTGGTCCCCGAGCCCGGGCCCGACGGGCGCGCCGAGGCCTGGGTGACGTCTCCCGAGGGACGCCTGGTCCGCTATCGCGCGCGTCACCTGGTGTGGGCCGGCCCGCAGTTCGTGCTCGCCCGGCTGCTCGCCGCGCCGCCCGCCGGGTCGGCCGCGTTCACCTACGCCCCGTGGCTGGTGGCGAACGTCACGCTCGACGCGCCGCCCGGCGGGTTCGGCGCCCCGCTCGCCTGGGACAACGTGTTCTACGAGCGCCCCTCGCTGGGCTACGTGGTGGCCAACCGCGAGGCCGCGGCGCGCGGCGAGCCGACGGTGGTCACCTGGTACCGCCCGTTCGTGGGCGCCGACCCCGCGGCCGAGCGGCGCGCGCTGCACGCCCTCGACCACCCGGCGATCGTGCGCGAGGTGCTCGGCGAGCTCCTCGGCGCCCACCCCACCCTGCGCGGCCGGGTCCGCGCGGTGGACGCGTGGCGCTGGGGTCACGCCATGATCCGCCCGGTCCCCGGCTTCTTGTGGGGGGAGGGGCGCGCCGCCGCGCTGCGCCCGCCGGGGCGCCTGATCGTGGCGAACTCCGACCTGTCGGGGATCCCCGTGTTCGAGGAGGCCTTCTACCGCGGGGTGCTGGCGGGCGAGGAGGTGCTGCGGCGCATGGGGACGAGGTTCGAGAGCCTGGTCGGCTAGGCCTAGTGGGAGGCGCGGTGGAGCCGCTGCTCGGGGGGACGTTCCGGGTCGGGAGCGTGAAGGGGATCACGATCCGCCTGCACTTCCTGTTCGTGCTCCTGTGCTTGCTCGCGCTCCTGCACGGCGGCGACACCGTCGGCTCGATGCTCCTGCTCCTGGTGCTGTTCGGGAGCGCGTTCCTGCACGAGCTCGGCCACTGCTTCGGGGCGCGCGCGGTGGGCGGCGAGGCGTACGAGGTCGTGCTCGCCCCCGTGGGCGGGTTTACCCGCATGCGGGTCCCCTCGACCGCCAAGTGCGAGCTGGTGTCGGTGGCGGCCGGCCCGGCGACGAACCTCGCGCTGGCGCTGGCGGGCGCGTTCGGGCTGCTGGTGGCGGGGATCGACATGCCGCTCGACCGCGCCATCGCGGTCGCGTTCGGGCAGGAGGCGGCGGCGCTCCACCGCGAGCTGCTCCTCCAGCTCACGATGATCAACGCGCTGCTGTTCGTGGGCAACGTGCTCCCGATCTACCCGCTCGACGGCGCGCGCCTGCTGCGCTCCATGCTGTGGCCCCTGCTCGGCTGGCGCCGCGCGAGCGTCGCGGCCGCGGCCACCTCGATCACGATCGCCGCCCTGGTGGCCGCCGCGGCGATCCTGCTGGAGGAGGGGATCCTGCTGCTCCTGGCCGCCCTGGCGCTGTGGCTGAGCTGGCGCGCGCTGCGGCAGGCCCGCGCCGCCTCCCCGCCGGTCGAGGCCGACGACCTCATGCCGCACGAGCGCGGGCCGGGTTGATCAGCACACGTCCGGCGTGTTCGGCTCGCCGTCCTCGTCGAGGCAGTAGACGCGGTAGGCGGTGGCGAGCACCGGGCGCGCGACGTTGCGCACCGGGACGCCGCCGGGCGTGCGGCCGTGCTCGCGGCCGCGGTGGGCGTGGCCGTGGAGCGCGAGGTGGCAGCCCGCGCCGTCGATCGCCTCGGCCAGCAGGTACGAGCCGAGGAACGGGTAGATCTCGGCCCGCTCGCCCGCGAGCGTCTCGGCGATGGGGGAGTAGTGGGTCATGGCCACGCGGAAGTCGCTGGTGAGGCCGGCGAGCAGGTCGTGCAGCCGCGCCGCGTGCTGCTTGCTGTGCCGCACGAACGCCTTCATCTCGTCCTCGCCGAACTCCGAGCAGCAGGCCCCGGCGAAGCCGCCGCCGAACCCCTTGACCCCGGCGATCCCGACCGTGCGCCCCGCCGCCTCCACCACGGTCGTGCCGCCCTCGAGCACCACCGCGCCGACCTGCTCGAGGATCGCGCGGATCCGGTCCTCCTGGCCCTGGTGGTAGTCATGGTTGCCGAGCACCGCGACCACCGGGAGGCCGAGCCCGCCGAGCTCGTCGGCGAGGACCTCGGCCTCCTCGGGCGCGCCGTGCTGCGTCAGGTCGCCCGGCAGCAGCAGGACGTCGGCCCGCGTCGCCACGTCCTCCAGACCGGGCCGCACCTCGCCCACGCTGTCGCAGGCGACGTGGAGGTCGGCCACCGCGGCGATCCGCACGGCGCGCGGGGGCTCCGTGCGCGCCGGCTCACGAGACGCGCTCGACGCCGGAGGGGGGGTCATAGTGCGCCACCCAGGTCTCGTTGATCAGGACCAGGTCGACCGGGATCAGCTCGCGCGCCACCTCCTCGGCGGCGAGGCGCCGGGCCTCGCTCTGCACCGGGCCGCGCAGGTGGAGCCCGCGGGATGAGCGGACCACCAGCACGTCGAGCATGTGGGTCCGCGGGTCCTCCCCCAGCGCCTCGCGCACGCGCGCGATCAGCGGGTCGTCGTGACGCGCCGGCATGCTGCTCCTCCTCCCCCTGCCTCGTCCTCAGTCCGCGTACGTCGACTGATACAGGGCCCGGATCACCGAGTTCGGCACCGCCAGGTCGACCGAATGGGCGTAGATCAACAGGCTGAGCATGCGCCGCGGCGCGCGCCGGGCGCGCCGCGCCAGGTACTCCCAGTCGAGCTGCTCGGCGTGGCTCAGGATCCCGAGCGCGTCGTGCCAGTGGCGCGGCCCGCGCTCGTCGTGGACGGCGGCCTTGAACACGATCAGATCCTCGGGCGGGAGCAGGCGCACGTTCTGCCCCTGGAAGCGCGCCTCGACCGCTCGCGCGAGCATCTCGTCGTCGAGGTGGAACCCGCCGGTGCAGATGAAGATCAGGTCGACCATGACGTCGTCCTTGAACCCCTTCAGCAGCCACTTCGGGTCGGTGACCTCGGTGCGGAACCCCGCCGCGCCGAGCGCGCGCAGGGCCCGCTCGGCGTCCTCCGCCTTCACGAACACGTCGATGTCGTGGGTCCAGCGCGGGCGCCCGTAGGCCGTCGCCGCGATCCCGCCGATCAGCACGTGCGGCACGCCGGCGCCCTCGATCGCGCTGAGCGCCTCCCCGAGCACGCGACGGAAGCGCGCGTCGTCGGCCCCGCGCAGCGCCTCGGGCTCACCGTTGGTGGTGGTCCGCTCCATGGGGATCCCGATCTCGGTGCGACGACTGCTTTGAACCACGCTGCTCTCCGCTGCTCGCGCCCTGTCCTCTCGTCCGGGTGCCGCGTGGGGCTCGCGCAAAGGAGGGGCCGACGCACAGGCGCCCCGCTCGAGGCCGAACCACGCCACGGGCGGCGCGCGCACGGGACGCGCGGGTCGCGGAGCCGGGTCGGTCAGCTCGGGTAGATCCGCTCGCGGTCGAAGGCGCAGGCCTCACCGCCGCGCTCGTAGTCTCGGCACACGGCCGGGCGGCGCTCGTAGATCCCGCACGCGAACCGGCCGTCCTGCTGCTGGAGGTGGACGCAGCGCCCGTCCTCCACGCGCATGAAGCAGCGGTTCCCCAAGAACACGGTCGCCGCCGCCTGCTCGGCCGGCGTCAGCCGCGCGTGGTCGGCCCCGGTGAGCGGGACGTGACGCTCCCCGCGCGGGAAGCAGCAGGCGCCGCAGTCTTGGCAGTCGGGGACGTGCACGTCCTGAGGATACTCGGCTCGGAGTCCCGTGGCTGTCGTCTGGCTTCAGCCTTCGTGCCCGTGCCCGTGCCCGTGCCCGTCTCCGCGCGCGTGACCCTTGCCGGGTGCGCGGGCTGGCTTTCGCGCATGCGACCACTCGTTGCGAGCGGGCCACGGGCAGGGGCAGGGGCACGGGCACGGGCACGAGGCTCCATGCGACAGCCTCCCGGAGTCGGACTCAGAAGCACCCACGCTCGGCTCCCGCTCCGCGCCGTGGCATCCTCTCCGGCATGAGCGACGCCCGCCTCCGCGAGCTGCAGCGCCGCTACCACGGGGCCGGGACGCCCGAGGAGGCGTTCGCGCTGCTGCGCGCCGCCCTGCGCGGCGGAGCGGTCACCGCCGAGCGCGCACGCTGCGCGGCGGCCCTCGGGGATCCGGTGGCCCGGCGCCTCGAGCTCGAGCCCTGGCCGGGGGACCCCTGGGCCGACGGCCTGGCGTCGCTCGACGAGGCCGACCGGCGCCGCTTCGCCTGCGACTGCGCCGAGCAGGTCCTGCCGCGCTGGCAGGCGTATCGCGCCGGGGACGACGCGCCCGCGGCGGCGATCGCGGCCGCGCGGCGGTTCGCGGCGGGGGAGCTCGATCAGGCCGCGCTGCAGGTCGCGTGGGCCGAGGCGCGCCGGGCGGCGGGCGAGGCGGCGCAGGCGCTCGGCCCAGACGCGCCCGCGGCCCGGGCCGCGCAGGCCGCGCGCCTCCTCGCCCGCGGCGGCCCGTTCGACCCCGCCGCGGCGCACGCCGTGGCCGAGCAGGCGGCGCGCACCGCGCGCCTCCCCCTCGCGCCGGGTAACCCGGCCCACGACGCGCAGCGCGCCCGGCTGATCGACTACCTGCTCGCGCGGGGCGCGACGCTGCGCGAGGCGCCGCAGGCGCTCCCGACCTACTCGCCGGCCTTTCGCTTTCGGGTGGACGATCGCCTCCGCCACCCGCGCTTCGGCGAGGGGGTGGTGCGGCGGGCCGACGCGGGCCGGATCGAGGTCGAGTTCGAGGACGCGACCCGCACCCTGGCCCACGGGGGCTGAGCGCTACCGCTGGAGATGGCGCACCACGATCATGCCGAAGTTGAGCGCCAGGTACAGCACGGCGCACACGACGAAGATCCCGATCCCCTTCAACAGGCGCTTGCGCGCGCACGGCGCGCAGAACGCGCTGTAGCGGTTCGACTCGGTCACCGTGAACCGCGCGTCGCAGGCGTAGCAGAACCGCGGCGCGCCGATCCGTGGCCCCGCCGGCCGGTGACGCGGGCGCGGCGACCTCCCGCTGCGGCCGCTCACGTCCGCGGTTACGCTGCGGCAGCCGTACGTGGCGCAGCGGCCGAGCTCGACGAGGCACTCGGCGTGGTAGCGCGCTCCGCACTCCGCGCACACCGCGACGCGCTCGCCCGCGTCTTCGAGGACCGCGGCCCGGCAGTAGGGACAGTTCCCGGCGTGCCCGCGCCGGGCCGCGATCCGCATTGGCATGGCCCGGATCGTAACGCCGCGCCTCCGCGCGGTGGTCGGTTCTGGGGCGAGGCGGTAGGCTCGCGAGCGGAGGGCTCGGCGTGGCCGAATCGGCCGGTCTCATGATCGGGGGCTACACGGTCGAGCGCGAGCTCGGCGAGGGCGGCATGGGCCGCGTGTACCTCGCCCGCCAGGCCCGCCTCGGCCGGCTGGTCGCGGTCAAGGTGCTTCATCCCGACCTCGCCGACGACGAGGTCTACGTCGAGCGCTTCGAGCGTGAGGCCGTGGCCGCGGCCGCGTTCGTGCACCCCAACGTGGTCGGGGTGATCGAGGCCGGCTGCGACGAGGCCTCCGGCGACCGGTTCATCGCGTTCGAGTACGTCGAGGGCCCCTCGCTGCAGCAGATGCTGGAGCTCGAGCCGCTGTCCGAGCGGCGCGCGCTGGAGGTGGCGCGCGGCGTCGCCCGCGCGCTGGCCTACTCCGAGGCCAAGGGGATCGTGCACCGCGACCTCAAGCCCGAGAACGTGCTGATCGCCCCCGACGGGACGGCCAAGCTCGCCGACCTCGGGCTCGCCAAGCGCTCGGGCGCGGGCGACAAGCGGCTGACGCAGACCGGGCACATCGTCGGGACCCCGCTCTACATGGCGCCCGAGCAGGCGCTCGGCCGCGTCGAGGTCGACGGGCGCGCGGACCTGTACGCGCTCGGGCTGTGCCTGTGGGCCTCGCTCACCGGGCTGGTGCCGTTCGACGAGGACGGGCGGACCTCCTCGCTGCAGGTCCTCTCGCGCCACATCAACGAGGACCTGCCCGACGTGCGGGCGCGCGCGCCGCACGTGAGCGAGGGGACGGCGCGCGTGATCGCGACGCTCTCGGCGCGCGATCGAGACGCGCGCTACGCCTCGGCCGCGGCGGCGCTCGAGGACATCGAGCGCGTGCTCGCCGGCGAGCGCCCGCGCGCCGGGGTCCCCGAGCGCGACACCCGCAAGCTGCGCGCGCCTTCGGGCAGGCTCCAGCGGGGGACCTCGTCGCCCGAGTGGACCCCCGTCCGGGCGGCCGAGCCTGGGCTCGGCAAGGGCGCCGTCGCATTCGCCGTCCTCTCGGCCGTGGTGCTGCTCGGGACCGGCGTCTCGCTGCTCGGGCCGCGGCGCGAGCGCGCGCCGGAGCTCGCGACGCTGCCGGGGCGCGACGCGCCTGGGTCCACGTCGGGCCCCGCCGCGAACGCCGCCTGGATCGTCGAGCCCGAGGCCCCTGCCCTGGCCTCGACCCCGGCCTCCTCGACCGAGCCCGCGGCGGCGCTCGCGGAGCCGAGCGCCACCGGCGCGGCGCGCAGCGAGCCGCGGGCGAGCGGCGGGGAGCACCGCGCGCCGCGCAGCAGCGGCCGCGAGCCGCCGCCGGACCTCGAGGAGCTCGAGCTCGCGAGGGCGGCCGTGGCCCGCGTCTCGCGGCTGCTGCTCGAGGACGTGCGCCGAGGACGCGCGGCGCTGGCCGCCTTCGCCGCCGCCGCCGCCGAGCGCGACGAGCCCGAGCTCGCGCGGTTCGTGACCGCCATGCGCCACGCCGCGGCGCTGGGGCGCGCGCGCGAGGCGGGCGAGGTCCGCGCCGCGGCCGAGGCCCTGCGGACGCTCGAGCGCGAGGGCCGCCGCGTCCCCCTGCCCGGCAAGCTGGCCCTGGCCGTGGACGCGGAGGTGGCGGTCTGGGCGGCGCTGGCCTCGGGCGCCGAGCGGCTGCACCTCGCCATGTCCGACCCGCGCGCTCAGGTCGGCGCCCTGGCGGCGCTGGCGCCGCTCCCGCCGGAGCGACGCGCGGGGCTGCGAGCGGCGCGCGCGCTGCTCGAGCTGGCCGACACCGTCGACCTCCACGCGCGCTGGCGCGACCACCGCGCCAACCGGGCCGCGATCGCGGCGCGCCGGCCCACCTTGCGCGCCGAGGTGGAGGGCACCGCCCTGGCCGGCGCGCTCGGGGCGGAGCTCGAGGCCCTCGACCTCTTGCTGGGCGAGCTGCTCGACGACCCCGCGGGGAGCCTGCTGGGCGCCGTCGCCGAGCTGGCCCCGGCGACCGCCGCGCGCAGCGCCTTCGTCAGCGCGCGCCGCGTCAGCGTCCCCCCCGGCGCGGGGATCTCGCGCCTGAGCGGGCACGGCGTGGCCGTCCAGCTCACCGGCCCCTGGCCCGCCGGCGCCAGGTTCACGCTGCGCTGCGAGGGCGGCGGGCCCGAGCTGGCGTTCGACGAGGTCGGGGTGAGCTGGGGCGGGCGCAGCGCGCCGGTGACCTGGCCGGCGGCGCCGCGGGTCCTGGTCGAGGCCCGCCCGCGCGGGCTGCTGGTCCGCCTCCCCGGCGCGGTGCCCGGAGAGCTCGAAGTGCCCGCCGCGATCGCCGGGGCCAGCGCGGCGACCGGCGACGCCTTCGCCGCCCGGGCCGAGGGGCTCGAGGCCGCCTGGGGCGGGCTGTGGCTGCTGCGCCTCCCCCCGCGCGGGCCCGAGCAGGACTGGGTCGTCGGGATCGGCCAGCCGCCCGGCCGCTGATCGGCGTCAACCAGTTCGACCGGAACGAGTTGGGGAGGCTCGGCCCTCCCTGAACCCGCCCGCGACGCGTGCTATCCTTCGAAACGAGCCGCCCTCGCGGACGACCCGGGCCGCGCGCCCGCCGGAGTGACGCTGGTGCCCGAGTCCCAGAGCATCAACCGCGGCTCGCTCGCGCTCAACGCGCGGCACACCGTGCTGGTCGCGGGCTCGACCTACCTCCACATCCACTGCGTGGACGAGCAGGGCAACCCGCTGGCGGGCGCGAAGTACAAGCTGGTGCTCCCCGACGGGACCGAGGAGGAGGGCGAGCTCGACCCGGACGGCTGGGTCAAGCACGACGGGATCCTGCGCGGTGAGGGCATGTTCTACCTCCTCGAGGACGTGGTCGAGGCGGAGGTCATCCACTACATCGACGTCGTCGTGAAGGACGAGGAGGACCGCGCGCTGGCGGGCGAGCCCTACCTGCTGCGGCTCGCCAACGGCGAGACGCGCGAGGGCGAGCTCGACGACCAGGGCCACATGCGCGAGGAGGGGATCCCGCCCGGGCCCTGCTGGTTCGCGCTCGAGGGCGGCCCGACCGCGGGCGACACCCGCCACCTGCGCCTGCAGTTCATGGACGAGGACGGGCAGCCGTTCGCGGGCAAGCCCTTCGAGATCTCCGTCGGGGGCGACACGATCAGCGGCATGACGAGCGACGACGGCCGCGTGATCGCCGACGTGCCCGCCGACGCGGAGGACGGTGAGCTCACGATCTGGCTCGACGAGGACAAGTCGGGCGAGAGCTACAGCTGGCCGATCAAGATCTCCGAGGTCGCCTCGTGACCGAGCAGCAGCAGGAGGAGCGCCCCCCGATCGCGCCCGACGAGGACTACACGATCACCCTCGGCGAGCTGCGCAAGGACGGGATCGACCTCGAGGCGCTCGTCCAGGAGGGCGGCGCCGCGGGCGGCGAGAGCGGCGGCGGCAGCGGCGGCAGCGGCGGTGGCGGCAGCAGCGGCGGCGGCGGCAGCAGCGGCGGCGACGGCAGCAGCAGCGGCGGCGACGGCA
>CAZMSZ010000189.1:0-13898 GCA_964569055.1 uncultured Planctomycetota bacterium
AATCCGAATCCGAATCCGAATCCGAATCCGAATCCGAATCCGAGTCCGAGTCCGAATCCGAATCCGAATCCGAGGCCGTGTCCGAGTCCAGTCCGAACGCCACGTTCTTGAGCGCTCAGTCCTCGTCGTCGCGCAGGGTCTGCAGCAGGTCGAGGAACGGCTCGGGCGGGCGGAACACCAGCCCGTCCTCGGCTCGCTCGATCGGGAGCGCAATGAACCCGCGCTCGGGGGAGTACCAGTAGACGAGCGGGCTGATCGAGCCGGGGCCCTCGCGGTGCATGCCGTGGGCGATCAGCGCCAGCGCCTCGACGGCCCGCACCACCCCGAGGTCGGCGATCGGGTAGGCGAGCAGCGCGTGGCGGTGCGGGACGGCCACCAGCGAGCCGTGGGGGCCGAGCAGCTCGGGGCGCCGGTCGAGCGCCAGCGCCTGCGTGCCGACGAAGAAGTCCTCGCCGCCCACCGCCAGCACCTCGAGCCCCTGCTCGAGCTGCACCCGCTCCAGCCGCCAGGCCTCGCCGTACTGGGTCAGCACGTTCTCGAGGCCGCGCGCGAACGCCTCCTCGAGGTCGCAGCCCCAGGCGCCGAGCTGCTCGGGGCGCACCGTCTGGATCGCCTTGGGCAGGTCGAGCACCAGCGCGCTGACCGTGCCGGGCAGGTCCTCGCGCACCACGACGGCCCCCGCGAGGTCCGCCGCGAGCTGCACGTCGTACAGCCGCACGGCCAGGTAGCGGCGGGCCTGCTCGAGGTCGCGCAGCGCCTCGCCCATGGCCTCGATCTCCTGGCCCGCCGCCTCGAGCGCGTCGAAGTGCTCGGCGATCACGTCGGGCCAGGCGTCGACGGGGCACTGGTTGCAGACCTGCACCAGGTTGCCCAGCCCGAGGGCCGGCTCGCGCGCGTCGGCGAAGCGGACCACGCCGTCGTCGACGTCGACCACCACCCGCCCGTGCCGCTCCCAGTGCTCGCGCACCAGCCGCGTGAACAGGGCGTACTGCCCGCGCGAGAGCAAGTCCGCCCACTCGGGGACCTTGTCCACCCGGCTCGGGCGCACCGCCCGCTCGAGCGCCCGCAGCTCGGCGGCGAGCTGGTCGTCCTCGCCGAGGAGCGACCCGGCGGCCGCGCGCAGCGCGGCGACCGCGCGCCGCAGGTCCGGCGCCGGCGGGCCCGCGGCGAGCGCGGCGCGCGCGGCGCCCAGCCCGCGCTCGACCAGGCGGCGCTGCGCCGCGCGCTCCTGCGCCGAGGCCGCAGAGTCGGCGTGGAGCGCCGGGAGGCGCGCGTCGAGCCACTCCCGGAGGAGGTCGAGCAGCGGGGGCACGAGGTCGGTCCGGCCCGCCTCGAGCGGGCCGACGAGCCCGTCGACCGCAGCCTGGGCCGTGCCATCCGCCTCGACGAGCGCGCCCGTGGCGAGCAGCGCGCGCGCCCGCACGCCCTGCGTCTCGGCGAGATCCCCCTCGAAGCGGCGACCCGCCGTGAGCCAGCCGCGGAAGCGCGGCTCGGCCGCCTCGAGCGCGACGCGCGCGCCCTGAGGGTCGCCCGCCGCGAGCCGCACGCGCGCCTCCACCCCGCGGGCGCGGGCCAGGTCCGGCTCGGTCTGGCGGTCGCCGTGGGCCACGAGCGGCTCGAGCAGCCCGATCGCCTCGGTGATCGCCGCCAGGGCGCGCTCGTGCGCGCCCGCGCGCGTGGCGAGGCGCGCCTCGACCGCGGCCACCTCGGCCAGGAACGCGTCCTGCGCCCAGTCGTGCCGGCCCTTCAGCCCGCTCAGCAGCTCGCGGGCGCGCGCGCAGGCGTCCGCCGCCGGCTCGGGCCGCCCGATCGCCGCCAGGGCCGCGGCGTGGTTGCGCTCGATCAGCGCGAGCGCGAGCTGCTCCGACTCGCCGCGCGGCTCGCCCAGCGCGGCGGCCGCGCGCTGCACGTCGGCCGCGGCCCGCTCGGGGTCGCGCCCGCGCAGGTAGGCGTAGGAGCGGTTGGTGTACAGGCTCACCAGGCGCGCCCGCGCCTCGTAGCCCGTGAGCCGCTCGGCCGCGCCGATCGCGCGACCCAGCCGCTCCACCGCCTCGCTGGCCGCGCAGCACAGGTCGCTGTACGCGATCGCCTGCGCCTCGAGCGCGTCGGCCAGGCCCGCCAGGACGTCCTCGTCCTCCTCCTCGCCCTCGCCGTCGCCGGCCAGCTCGAGCCACAGCTCGGCCGCGAGCTCCCCGTCGCTCAGCGCGGCCTCCTGGTCGCCGAGCACGGTGCGGTGCGCCGCGCGAGTGGCGAGCAGCTCGGCCCGCATGGCGAGCACCAAGGAGGCGTCGAGCTCGCCTTCATCGCCGTCGTCGCCCGGCTGCAGGTCGTCGAGCTCGCTCAGCTGACGGTCGCACAGCGCGACCGCCTCGCGGTGCCGCCCGCTCAGCGCGAGCAGGTCGGCCAGGGCCTGCGCCGCCGCGGCGCGCTCGGCGCTCGCCTCGGGGTCGTCGCTCGCCAGCTCGCCGAAGCGGGCGTGCGCCCGCTCGACGTCGGCCAGGGCGGCGGGGTGGTCTCGCGTGGCGAGGGTCAGCCCGCGCGCGAGCCAGGCCTCGGCCAGGGCGTGGGCGACCCGCGGCTCGGCGGGCGCCGCCTCGAGCCAGCCCACGAGCCGGTCGAGCGTCGGTAACGCCGCGCGGTGCTCGCCGCGCTCGCCCAGCCGCGTGACCCACAGGCCGCAGGCCCGCGCCAGGCCGATCAGCGCGGTCACGTCCTCGCCCGCGCCCGCCGCCTCCTCGAAGGCCGCCACCGCGCGCGCCAGGTCGTCCAGCGCGTCGTCGCTCGCGCCGAGCCGCTCCAGGGTCTCGGCCCGGGCCAGCCAGCCCTCGGCCCGGTCGAGCGCCGGCGCGTCGGGGTGGGCCTCGAGCAGCTCGCGCACCCGCGCGCAGTCGATCACCGACGCGTCGCGGTCGGCCTCGTCGGCCAGGTGCTCGGCGCGCAGCGCGAGCGCCAGCACCAGGTCCATCGCCAGCTCGGGCTCGCCCTCCAGGGTCGCCACCGCGGCGTCGTGGTCGGAGCGCGAGGCGACGCCGTCCCCGCGCAGGGCGTGGACCATGGCGCGTCGACCGAACGCCTCGGCCAGCTCCCGGCGAGCCTCCACGCCGCGGGCCCCGGCGAGCCGTTCGACGGCGGGGTCGAGGGCGCGCAGCGCGCCGTCGAGGTCCCCCGCCTCGACCAGGCGATCGACGAGGTCGAACAGCTCCGACATGCCCTCTCCCGCGGGGCGAGCGGCTGCGCGCCGCCCGTCCGGCCGCAGGCCAGGATAGGCCAGGCCCGGGCGCGGCGCGAGCCAGGCCGGGCCGCTCAGCGCCCCGCGCCGCCGTCTCCCGTGAGCAGCCAGCCCACCGCGCGCAGCGCCGCGCGCGCGAGCGGGCCGAGCGGGCGGCCGTGCGCGCCGCAACTCTGATCCCCGCGATCTTCGCGCTCTGTGCGCTCGATCCTGAGCCTCCGACGGCCGAGGGCGCTCGCCTCGTGCGGCGTCCGGGCTCGCCGAAGCCCGGAGCCGCTCGGCGAGACCTCGAGCTGCGGCCTCCGGGCGACCCGATCACGCCTCGGGTCGCTTGGTCCGGCCGCTCGGGTGGCGCATTTGCTTGGTCTCGTCGTCCCGGTTCGGATCCGAGGCGCGCGCCGGCTCCTCGCCGCGCGTGGCCTCGATCGCCGCGCGGACCTTGGCCATGAGGTCGTCGTACAGGAACGGCTTGGGCAGGAACACCGCCCCGCGCTGCAGGAGCTGGCGGACCTCCGACTCGCGGCCGAAGCCGCTGCAGATCACGACGGGTTGGTCCGGGCGCAGGGCGCGGACGGCCTCGAGCACCTCGGCGCCGCCCATGCCCGGGAGCACGAGGTCGAGCACGATCACCGCGAACGGCGGGTCGGCCTCCTCCACCTGCCGCAGCGCCTCCTCGCCCGTGCGCGCGACCGCGACCGTGTAGCCCTCCAGCTCGAGCATCCGGGCGGTCGAGCGCGACACGTGCTCCTGGTCGTCCACCACCAGGACTCGCCCGGCGATCGGCGGCGCGGGGCTGGCGACCGAGGCGGCCGGCTCGGCGGCGCGCGCCTCGGCCACCGGCAGCAGGAGCGTGATCTCGGTCCCCTCACCCATTCGCGAGCGGATCTGCAGCTCACCCCCGTGGTCGCGCACGACCTCGTCCACCAGCGGCAGCCCCAGGCCCAGCCCCTGGCGCGCCGACTTGGTCGAGAAGAACGGCTCGGTCAGCCGGGCCTGGATCTCGGGGCTCATGCCGCAGCCGGTGTCGGACACCCGCAGCGACACGCGCTCGTCGCCGGGACGCCGCTCCGTCGCGATCACGATCTCGCCGCCCCCCGGCGGCAGCGCGTCGCGGCTGTTGAGGCACAGGTTGAGCAGCGCGTTCTCGAGGCGCGCCCGCACCGCCGACAGCGGCGGCAGGTCGGGGGCGAGCTCGAGCCGCAGGCGCGCGCGCGGCGGCAGGAGCGGGCGGATGAGCTGCGCGGCCGCCTCCGCCACCGCGTTGGGCGAGACCAGGACGCGCTCCTGCCCCAGCCCGCCGAGCGTGAGCAGCCGGTAGGCGAGCTCGCGGCAGCCGAGCAGGGCCTGGCGCAGCGCGACGTCCTCGTGCTCCCGCTCGTGCAGCGCGTTGAACGCCACGGCCAGCAGGTTGTTGAGGTCGTGCGCCACCTCGAGCGCCAGGCGGCTGAGGTGCTCGGGCACGCCTGGATCGCTCCCGTCCACCTCGACCGCGCCCGTCAGCTCCTTGGCCGAGAACGTCCCGCGCGACTCGCGCACCGGCAGCAACACCTCGAAGGTCGTGCCCACGCCCGGCGTGCTCTCCACCCGGACCGCGCCGCCGTGGTTCTTCACCACGCCGTAGACCGCCGCCAGGCCCATGCCGCGCCCAGCGCCCTTGGTCGAGAAGTAGGGCTCGAACACCCGGGAGACCACGCCCTCGGCCATGCCGAGGCCCTGGTCGCAGACCTTGAACACCACGTACTCGCCCGGCTCGAGCTGGAGCGCGGCGGCCTGCTCGGGCGTGAGGTAGGTGGGCTGGGTCTCGACCGTGACCTCGAGGGGCGCCGTCGAGCCCACCGCCACGCTCGCCTCGACCGCGTTGATCACCAGGGCGCGCACCATCTGGCGGAGCTGCGAGCGGTCCGCCTCGATCCGCTGCAGGTCGTCGGCCAGCCGCGGGGAGAGCCGGACCCCGGCCGGGAGGGAGCCGCGCAGCCGCTTCAGCACCTCGCCGACCACCGCGTTCACGTCGGTCGGGCGCACGTCGTACTTCCCGCCGCGCGCGTAGGACAGGAGCTGCTGCGCGAGCGCGGTGGCGCCCTTCGCGGCCAGCGCGACCTGCTCCAGCCGCTCGGAGCGGGCCTCCGCGGGCTCGCGCGAGAGGAGCGCCACGTGGCCGAGGATCGCGCTCATGAGGTTGTTGACGTCGTGCGCGATCCCGCCGGCCAGGGTGGCCGTGGCCTCGAGCCGCGCGGCGGCGCGCTCGGCCTCCTCGGCGCGGACCTGCGCGGTCACGTCGCGGTACAGGCCGACCATCCGGCCGGGCCCGATCCGGAAGGCGTGCACCTCGAACACGCCGGTGATCCCCGCCGCTTCGTACGGATACCGCGGCTCGTGGTACGGCCCGCGCTCCCCCCGCGTGACCGCGTGGTACAGCTCCATGGCCGGCGTGCCGGCCAGGCCCGGCAGCACCACGTCCATGGGCTGCCCGATCATGGCCGTCCGATCCACCCCCAGGATCCGATCGCCGGCGGCGTTGGTCCCCTCGAACCGCAGCACCCCGTCCTCGCCGAGCGCCCAGAAGTCGGCGCCGAACGGCGCGTGCTCGAGCACGAGCTGCAGCCGCTGCTCGCTCTCGCGCAGCGCGCCCTCCGCCTGCTCGCGGGCGCTGAGGTCGTAGAACAGGATCGCCGCGCGCGCCGGGCCGATGCTGAAGGTGTGGAGCTCGAACACCCAGGCCCGCCCCTCGGCGAACACGCGGTAGCTCGGCGTGAAGAAAGGGCCGCCGCCGGCCGCGGCCTGCTCGATCATGCCCGGGATCGGCCCGCCCTCGAGGTAGGGGAAGGCCTCGAGGCAGGTGCTGCCGACCAGCGCGTCGGTGTCGACCACCGCGTAGCGGCGGGAGGCGGGGTTGACCCCCGCGATCTCGACCCGCCCGCTCGGACGTCGCTCGTAGAAGAACGCGCCGAACGGGGCGTTCTCGAGGAACGCGGCGAACCGGCGGTCCTGCGCCTCGAGCCGGGTGATCGTGCCTTGCCGCGCGACCTCCAGCGCCGCGAGCGGCGCCAGCACCTCGAGCACGGCCACCAGCGGCTCGCAGTCGGGGAGCGGGGCGGTGTGCAGCAGGCCGAGGTGCCCGATCCAGCGGCCCTGCCCGTCCATCATCGGCACGGCCGCGTACGCCTCGTACCCGCCGACCTCCAGGTACGTGTCCTCGGGGAAGCGGGCGCACAGGCCCTCCGAAATGCACACCGTCTCGCCGTGCGCCACGGCGGCGCACGGGGTCCCCTGGAGCGGATACTCGACGGTCGGCTCGAGCCCCGCCAGGCTGCGCCGCCAGGACCCGATCGTCCCTGCCCAGCCCGGCCGGTCCTCGAGGTGGCGCGCCACGAAGGTGCACTCGACCCCGAGCGTCTCGGCGAGGTGCTCGAGCAGCGCGGGGAGGAAGCCCGCCTGGCCGACCCGCCGGACCTCGCGCGAGATCCGCTGCAGGGCCTGACCGAGGAGCAGGTTGGTGGCGGGCTCGGGAGCGTCGCTCATGGGTCCACAGCATGCCCAGGCGGAGGGCGACGCGCCACGCAGAAGCTCGCCCTCAGCCGCCGACCTCGGCCGCGACCTTCGGGATCACCGCCTCGACCAGGCGCACGAACACCTCGGCCACCCGATCCGCCGTCTCGATCACCTCCTGATGGGTGAGCGGATTGGGCGAGATCCCGGCCGCGTGGTTGGAGATCAGCGAGATCCCGAGCACGCGCACGCCCATCTGCCGGCAGGCGACCACCTCGGGGATCGTCGACATGCCGCAGGCGTCGCAGCCGATCGCCTTGAGCATGCGCACCTCGGCCGGGGTCTCGTACGAGGGCCCGGAGAGCACGGTGTACACGCCCTCGCGCAGGGGGACCTGCTGCTCGTCCGCCGTCTCGCGCAGCAGCGCGCGCAGGCGCAGGTCGTAGGCCTCGCTCATGTCGGGGAACCGCGCCCCGAGGCGATCGTCGTGCGACCCCATCAGCGGGTTCTGGCCCGTGAGGTTGAGGTGGTCGGTGATCATCATGAGGTCGCCCGGGCTGAAGCTCGGGTTGATCCCGCCCGCCGCGTTGGTGATCACGAACGCGCGCACGCCCAGCCGCGCCAGCGCCCGCACCGGGAACACGACCTGGCTGGCGTCGTAGCCCTCGTACAGGTGGAACCGCCCCTGGAACGCCACCACCGGCGTCGGCTCGGGCCCGGCCAGCTCCCCGATCACCAGCCGCCCAGCGTGACCCGCCACCGTCGAGACCGGGAAGTAGGGCACGTCGCCGTACGGGATCAGGACCGGGTCCGTGATCCGGTCCGCGAGCGTGCCCAGGCCGCTGCCGAGGATGATCCCGACCTTGGGCACCGGCCGATCGCCGAGCCGCAGGCGGACGAAGTCGCCCGCGAGGTCGAGGTGCTTGACGAGGTCCGGATCTTGTCCCCTGCTCACGACGCGCCTCCTCCGGGTGGGCAGGGATTCTAAGAAAACGCGCGGCCGCGCCCGAGCGCCAGGGCCCCGAAGCTCCCGAGCCGCGCCGTTGTCATCCGTACGAGGCGCGCTCCCCTCGTGCTCGCGCGTGGAGCCGCCCCTGGTCTTGCAGGGAACCCAGGGGCTCCGAAGCACGTGAGACGTCCCATGAAGGCTCTCCTCGTCCCCGCCCTCGCGATCGCCTCCCTGGCCGGTTGCCGCACGTCCCAGCCCTCCGCCGTCGCCGCGGAAGAACCGACGCCTGCACCCGCGCCCGCGCCCGCGCCCGAAGCGCCGACGAGGGGGGCCGACGCGTTCGTCGAGCCAGAGCCGCGCCCCTTCGTCGGAGGGCGGCCGAGCTGGCGACAGGAGCCCTGGTGGACGCTCCGGATCTGGGGCGATCTCCCGCACGTCGTCTACAAGGTCGGCCGCCTCTACGGAATCCAGCCCATGGCGCGACCGCTCGCCCGCCCGTGGCTTCATCCCCGACCGCCCGAGGAGTGGCTGGCACGGCGCTGCAAGCGCTGCGCTCAGGACGCCAACCCGGACGGCCGCCCGCCTCTCCGCGGCGTCCTGACCTTTCCGGACGAGGGCGAAGCGGCGCTCACCGACGAGGCCCGTCAACGCGTGGCCGCCGACTTCCTTCAGGCCGCCGGCGAGCTCCCGCCGGAGGGCGAGCTCGAGGTCGACGAGGACGGCTGGGTGTGGTTGACCCACACGCCCGAGGCCCATCTGCGAGTCATGGACTGGCTGCGCTCCCGCACCTGCACGCACCGCCACGCGCCGACCTCGAGCGCGCGGTGAGCTGCACGGTCGGCTCGGCAGCCTGACCCTCGGGCTCTGCAGCGAGCGCCTCAGGAGCGCTCACTCGCTCCGCGGCTCGTCGGGCCCTCGGCGCGCTCACTCCCCGCCGGGGTCCTCCTCCTCGCCGTCGCCCGCACCCTCCTCGCTCTCGCTCTCGCTCTCCGGCGCGCCTGTCGCGGCCCTGAGCGCTCGTTCGACGAGGGCCTTGGCCGGCTCGAACGCGCGCAGCACCTCCAGCAGGGAGTCGCCGCGGAGGAAGTGGCCGAACTCCCAGGCCAGCTCCTCGACCGCGGTGCGGTCGTGACCGCGTCCACGCGCCAGGGAAGCCACGGGTCGTTCGGCGGCGGCGGCGTCGCCGCGGAGCGCGGCCAGGCGCAGCCGCCGCCAGTACTCGAGCGCGCGCTCGTACTCCAGGGAGCGCTCCAGGCGCTCGGGGTCGTACGAGCGGGCCGCCGCGGCCTGCGCGCGCGCTGCGCGCTCGCTCGAGCCCGGCGGCGCGAGGCCGGCGAGGTCGAGGAGGAGGTCGACCTCGAGCGCACGCAGGGTGTGGCGCGCGTCTCCGCCGAGGAGCCGCTGCGTGCGGCGCACCAGGCCCAGCGCCAGCTCGGCCGCGCGGCGCCGCTCGGCCGGCGGCCGGTCGAGCTCGCAGGCTCGCCAGCGCAGCTCCCAGAACGCCACGCGCCAGGCGGTGCGCGCCAGCGCGTCGTGGGTCCGCGCGCCTGCCAGGCTCCGTTCGAGCGCGAGCAGCGCCTCGTCCCAGCGGCCGCTCGCGAGCAGCCAGCGCGCGCCCCGGCGCTGGGTGCGCGCGTCGAGCGGGGCGGCCAGGAGCGCGCTCGAGCGGCTCGTGGGGGAGGCCAGCGCGGCCGGCTCGAACGGGGTCTCGGCCTGCGGGGCGAGGAGCGCGGCCGCGTCGGCCGCCAGCGCGCCGGGGTCGCGCAGCCGCAGCCACACGTCCCACAGCTCGGGGTGGGCCGGGACGAGGAGCGCCCGCGCGCCGCTCAGGCGCGGGTCGCGCGCGCCGGCCTCGGGCGCCAGCCCGAGCCCGGCCGGCGCGGGGCCGCCGATCGCTTCGGGCACGGCGCCCCAGGGGCCGCCGGGACGAGCGCGCCGCGCGGCGGTCTCGGCCGCGACGCCGATCGTCGGCTCGCCCGCCGCGGCCTCCTCGAGGCCCGCCGCGGCGAGCTGAACGCGCGCGGCCTGCCCCACGACGGGGTCGGGCGCGGTCGCGAGCAGCCCGGCCAACGGGTAGCCGCGCGCCTCCAGCGGGTCGCCCATCCGGCCCGCGCGGTCGAGCAGGGCCAGCACGCGCAGGTGCACCGCCAGCTCGAGGTGCAGCCCGCTCTCTTGCAGGGCCGCCGCCAGCTGGAGCGGACCGCGCGGGCCGTCGAGCTCGATCCGCTCCAGGCCGGCGCGGCGGAGCGGTCGCAGCAGCTCCGCCAGGCGCGCCGCGTTCGGGCCCGGCGGCCGCTCGCCCGCCTCGTGCAGCGCGCGATGGTTCGCGAGGAACCCCTGCGCGAGCAGCACCTCCGCCAGCGGGGCGGGGTCACGCGCGTAGGGCAGCGCCGCGAGCAGGCTGGCGCTGGCGTGGGGCGCGCCGGCCCGCGCGGCCGCGAGGTCGAGGCGCAGCTCGGCCAGGGCCGCCTCGCTCCAGGGCGACTCGCCCGCGTCGCGCACCGGCGCCTTCCCCGGGCGCGCGGCCAGGAGCGCCAGCGCCTCGGCGCGCAGCCAGGCGGTCGTCGCGGAGGGCCCGCCGGCGAGCAGCGCCTCGTGCGCCGCCGCGTAGGCCCGCTCCGCCCGCGCGGCCCGCTCGGCCTCGACGCGCGTGCGCCGCGCCGACGCGAGCAGCACCAGCGCGCGCGCGGTGCAGGCGAGCGCGTCGCCTCCGGCCGGCGGCGGCGTGCGCGGCGGGTCGCGCTCCAACAGCGTCAGCGCGAGCGCGCCCAGCTCGGGCGCGCCGCGCGCCGCGGCCGCCAGGTCGAGCAGCGCGTCACCCTGGAGCCCCATCAGGGCCACGCGGGCGCGGTCGAACCTCACCCAGGGCAGCGCGGGGTCGAGCCGCCACGCGCGGTCCACGAGCAGCGAGGCGTCGCCCTGCTGGTGGAGCGCCGTCCGCCGGGCGAGGAGCGCGCGCGCGGGCAGGTCCCCCGCGACGGCGAGCAGCGCCTCGGCGTAGGCCGGCGCGTCGGGGCCGCGCGCCGAGGCCAGGAGGCGCAGCGCGGCCACCGCCTCGGGCCGGCGCAGCGGACGCGCCTGCCGCCCCAGCTCGTCCTCCGCGGCCGCGATCCGCCCGGCGTGGTCGCCCTCGAGCGCGGCCGCGAGCGCCGCGCGCGCCGCGCGGAGCCCGTCGAGGTCGAGCCCCGCCAGGAGGGGCGCGAGGAGCGCGCGCACCGGCGCCGGGTCGGGCGAGCCCTCGCCCGCGGCGGCGCGCGCGCGGGCGGCCTCGAGCCGCGCGGCCGCCTCGAGCAGCCGCGCGCTCGCCGCGTGGGGGTCGGCGCTCGGCGCGAGCTCGCGCGCGCGCTGGGCGCGCTGCACCACCTCGCCGAGCGCGTCGGCGAGCGCGCGCGAAGGCGCCGCGACCTCGACCGCCGCGCCCTCGCTCCCCTCCGCCTCGGGAGCGCGCGCCTGCGAGAGCGCGACCCGCCCTGGCTCGAGCGCGGCGTCGGCGGCGCGCGCCAGGAGCAGCGCCGGCCAGGGGTCGCGCGGCGCGGCCGCGGCGGCGCGGGTGGCCGCGGCCTCGGCCCGGGCCGGGTCGTGCAGCGCGAGCGCGGCGCGCGCCTCGACGCAGCCCAGCGCCGCCGAGCCGGGGTTCAGGGCGGTCGCGCGCGCCGCGAGCGCGAGCGCGTCGCGAGCCCCGCTCGCGCTCGCGCCCGCCTCGGCCAGGGCGGCCTGGTCCCAGGCGCGCGCCAGCAGCAGGCCCGCAGGGCCGAGGCGCCCTCGCCGGCCGAGGTCCACCTCGGCCCGCGCGAGCGAGCCGCCCCAGGCTGCGAGCCTCGCGGCCGCGCCCGCCTCGTCGCCCGGCCAGGCCGCGCGCGCCAGGGTCGCGAGCGCGTCGGCCTCGCCGCGCGCCGCCGCAGCGCGCGCGTGCACCAGCGCCAGGGCGGGCGCCGCGCGCCGGCCCGTCGTGGCGGGCGCGGTCTGGAGCAGCGCGGGGGCCACCTGCGCGAGCACCCCCGGGGCCGCGCGGGCGCGCTCGAGCGGGTCGCCCCCCAGCGTGGCCGCGAGCGGCCCGCGCGGCGCGCCGGCCTGGAGGAGCACCGCCGCCCAGGCGACCAGGCGCGCGCGATCGAGCGGGTGCGCGGCCCCGGCCTGCCAGGCCGCCGACCAGGCGGCGCTGCCCTGGGCCGGCTCGCCGGCGGCCAGCGCCGCCCGGAGCGCGCCCAGGCCCGCTTCGAGCCGGGCCTCGCCCGGGGCCTCGCCCTCGGCGAGCGCCTCGGTGAACGCGACCGCCGCCAGGCCGGTGCGTCCGGCGGCGAGCGCGCGCTCGCCGCGCGCGATCGCGCCCCAGGCCCCAGCGGCGCGCGCGCTGCGCGGCGACGAGCGCTCCTGAGCGGCGCCCCCCGCGGCGCGATCCTCGCCGCTCCCGGGGGCGCGCTCGGCCCGGGGCTCGCCGAGCTGCGCGGCCAGCGCCTCGCGGGGCCCGTTCGGCAGCGCGGCGAGCGCGTCCGCGAGCGCGGCGTCGTCGCCGGCCCAGGCGGCGAGGCGCGCGCGCTGCCGCGGCTCGACGTCGGGCCCGGCCGCCGCGAGCGCGCCCGCGAAGTCGCCGTTGAGCGCGAGCACCCACGGCCGCTCCGGGAGGGCGGCTCCCGCGGGCGTCTCGTCGAGCAGGGCGCGCGCCCGCTCGACCTCGCCGGCGGCGAGCGCCGCGCGCAGCTCGAGCCGCACGGCCTCGGCGATCAGGCGCGACACCCGCGGCCCGTCCTCCCCGCCCGGGCGCAGGGCGCGCGCGCCCGCCAGCGCCTCGGCCCCGCGACCGGCGCGCAGGTGCGCCTCGACCTCCTCCAGCGCGGCCTGCCGCGCGCGCTCGGCCCGCCGCGAGAGCCCGACGGCGGCGGCCGCGGCCCCGAGCACCAGCGACAGCGCGCAGGCCGTGGCGAGCGCCGTGAGCCAGCGCGGCCGGCGCGGCGCCTCGGCGGCGCGCCGCCGCGCGAGCGCGAGATCGGCCGCGAGCGCGGCCGCGTGCGGGTAGCGGTCGCGCGGCCGGTGCGCGAGGGCGGCCTCGATCACGCGCTCGAGCTCGGGGTGCACGTCGGGGCGCAGGCGCCGGACCGGGGTGGGGCGCGCGCCGGAGCGGAGCTTCTCGTAGACCGCCACCGAGGTCTCCCCCCAGAACGGCGGCTTGCCGCACAGCGCCTCGTACAGGATCGCGCCCAGGGAGAACACGTCGCTCCACGGCCCGACCTCGCCCCAGGTGGCGTTGACCTGCTCGGGGGCCATGTACATCGGCGTGCCCACCGTGTCGCCCGAGGCGGTGAGCCGCTTGTCCACCGCGCCCGCGATCCGCACCAGGCCGAAGTCGCTCATCTTCGCCTGACCGTCGCCGGTGACGAGCACGTTCTCGGGCTTGACGTCGCGGTGGATCACGCCGCGCGCGTGCGCGAACCCGAGCGCCTCGGCGACCTGCCCCACGAGGTCGAGCACCTGCGCCTCGGCGCCCTCGCCGAGGACCTCGCGCAGCGTGCGCCCCTCGACGTACTCCATGGCGAAGAACGGGCGCCCGCCCTCGGTCCGCCCGGCGCTGTGGACCCGCACGATCCCGGGGTGCTGGTCGACGCGGGCCAGCGCGGCCATCTCGCGCTCGAACCGCTCCTGCGCCAGCGAGTCGCTCACCAGCTCGCGCGCGAGCACCTTGAGCGCGTAGCGCGTGTCGAGCTCGGGATGCCGCGCGAGGTAGACCTCGCCCATGGCGCCCCGGCCGAGCGTGCGGAGCACCTCGTACGGCCCGATCGTGCGCCGAGGGGCGCCCTCCTCCGCCACGCTCGCTCCTGACGACCGCCGCCGCGGCCAGCGCCCAGCTTGCGGGCCCGCGCCCAGCGGCGCAAGGCGGGCTGGGCGTGGGCAGGCGCTGCGCGTGGGCCGTCAGTCGGGAAGGTGGCGACCCACCTCGTGCTCGCGCTCGTGCTCATCGAGGTGCTCGCAGCTCAGGCTGCGTCGTGGCGAAGCAAGCTGGCGGTCAGCTCGACTGCATCGCTACGACGGGTAGCGTCGGCACGTCAGGCGGGACGGATGCAATCTCCGCTGACGCCCTCTACCCCCGAGGTTTCACGAGGTGTAAGCGTCCTGCGCCATCGGAAGCTCAGGATCGAGCGCAGAGAGCGCAAAGACCGCAGAGATCGGAGACGAGCACGAGCCGATCGGAATCGGAATCGGAATCGGAATCGGAATCGGAGTCGGAGTCGGAATCGGAAT
>CAZMSZ010000190.1:0-10302 GCA_964569055.1 uncultured Planctomycetota bacterium
TTTCCTTGCTAGCCCGCAAGCTGCGCCGGCTTCGCCGGCGCAGCTTGCGGGCTAGGCGGCCGTGAGGACGAAGCAGGCGGGGGCACGGACGACGTCCTCATTGTCGTCTATAGCTACTACGGGCTTCAGCAAGACACACAGCCGGTGTTGGCGCATCGAGTTGCAGAACTCGACACAGACTATGAGGCGATGCGTGGCTCGGCCCGAGGGCTCGCCCTGGAGGAACGCCGGAGGGGAGCGCGGGCCTGGGTTCTCACGGTTGGGCGGCGCGGATCTCACCCCGACGCCAAGAACTGGCGAACGCAAGCGCATGCCATCATTGAAGCAAAGGCGCAAACTGGCGTTGACGACTGGGAACGCATCTACTTCGTCGGTCACGGCGGAATCAACAACATTGACGCACCTCGGCCTCTTACAATGGGCGTGCATAGGTCGGGCCTCCCTCTTTATAAGCACGACGAGCGTATTAGCAATCCAAATCTAGTTCATATCTTCGTGAGAACGTTCGACTTCTCCTTGGATCCAGGCGCGCAAATTTTTCTAGAAACTTGCGATAGTGGCTTTGTGGATGTAAATGGGAGTTCGATCGCTGGGCTTGTAGCAGGTGCCTCAGGCCGGATGACACGTGGCTATCAAGGCCAATGCCAGAATCAGCCGCCGAGTCCACCTCGGCCGGCTCCGGAGGATTGGAAGGGCACGCCTGAGAGTCCGCTCAGGTGGTTCGCTCCGGACGACGCAGACGAGGAGCCGAGTGATCGAGGTGAACCAAAGTGATCGAGGCGACTGATCGAAGGGAGGTTTCGCGCGATCGCTGGCGTCGACTACTTTCGGTTGTTGTGGCATCCATGCTTGTGGGTGGCGTCGCCGCTACGTGTGCAAGCGTGTGGCCCGGCCGGCACCAAGTAGGCGGACAGGACTTGCCGTGGCTGAAGATGCGCGCTTGGGCGGGAGATGACGAGGCCCGATGGGAAATCGGCGCTCGGCTGCAAGAGGGCCGAGGAGTCGAGCGCAACGGAGCCGAGGCCCGCCACTGGCTGCTCTCGGCCCTCTATAGGGATCGAGATAGGGCGCTTGCCGGAGATCCTCAGGCAGCGCTGGGAGTCGGGCTTCTTCTGCACACGCGCCTTACGGTGACCTACGCCGACGAAGCTTTGATCTGGTATCAGCGCGCTGCTGCCGGAGAAGCCGTTGGTGGGCAGGCGGCAGTGGTCTCCCTTCTCGAGGACTATCCCGAGCTTCTCGACAAGGAGGCACGTCTAGCTCGCTTGAAGCATGATGCAACCCAGCCTGGTCCTCAACAAGCGCTCGCAGCTCAGGCCCTCGGCGCGGTGTACGAGTTTGGGCACGGCGTCCCGACTGATTTGCAAGAGGCGCGATCTTGGTACGGTCTCGGCTCCGAGCTCGGAAACGAGTACTCATCGCAATGCCTTGCACGCCTGCCGTAGCCTGTCCGGCCCGTCGAAGTGTGCTGGCACGCAGCCAGTTCGAGGCCTCTGTGGACTCCTCGACACCAACCTGGGATCGCGCTCGCTGTCTGCTCGTTCTCGGGGGGCTTGCGTTATTGTTCGCCTGCATGCTGGTGTTGTGTGATAGGGTTTTCGTTAGGCATTTTTGTCCTCAGCTTGCGGTCGACATTGCCTGGGCGAGGGCCACTACTCCCTATCGAGCGGGTTCGCGCCGGCTCGGCGCGACGCCCTTGCCAACGGACCCCTGGGATCGCCTTTGGCTTGAGCGGATGGAGCCGACAACGCGTCTCCTTGCAACTCGTCGGAGGTCGTGCACGTTAGGGGAACCGGCGAGTTCTACTCTTGCGGTGCAAACGGTGTGGACGAGCGATTGGGAGGGGACGACTGCCGGCCGGTCACGCATGGGTCTTCTTGGGCTCTTGTTGCTTGGGCGCTGCCGTACGCTCAGTCGCTTTTGGTCGCTGCAGGGCTCGGGTCGTTGGGGGTGTATCTGGGTGCCGTGACGCCGCGCCCATCTGAAGTGTCGGTCGCCGGGTTGCGTGTCGTTGCTGTCGTCCTGGTTCTCTCCAGCCTTGGCCTTACCGCTTCTTCGGAGCTACAGGTATGCGGACCACGCGGGAGACCTACTTCGCGGGGTCGGCTACAGGGCGTTGCTTGGCCGCCCCACTTCCGTAGCGCTGGCGAGCGCAGGCGGTGCTGCCACCATTCTCCTCGCCGTTCACCGCCTCCTCCGCGCCTGCCCGCGGGGCGAGAGAATCGAAGGGAGCGAGCGGGAGTTGTGGAGCGACAGCTAGCCTCCTGACGCCAGAGGATTCTCAGCCAGCGCGCAAGTTCTAAGCCGGCCACCTACGCCGCACCAGCGGCCAGAGCAGCGCGGTGTCGACCCCACCCGCCTCGCGCGTACGTGACCCGCGCTCGGCCTGCGCTGCGCGCAGTCCGAGCTCGGTGGCGCCGGACACTCGCGTCGCGGCGGCCTGGCTTCGCACCTCGCGTCGTGGCACAGCGGGGCCCACGGTCGGCTCGCTCATGCCGGTCAGTCCCGCTCACCGAACGGTGTACGTCCCCCCGTGCTCCTCGGTCAGCTTGCGCAGCAGCGGGCTCTCCTGGCCGATCGAGATGGCGTGGATCGCGACCCGGCGCTCGGCGTTGAGGCGGCGGACCTCGCGCAGGATGTCGTGGTCGTGGATGAAGGCGCCGTCGGTCGGCTCGCCGTCGGACAGGAGCCAGATCGTGTCGACCTCGGCGTCCTCGAGGGTGGCGGCCAGCGGGTCGTAGATGTTCGTGCCGCCCGCGGCGCTCAGGCGGTCGACGAAGGCTTGGGCTTCCTCCTTGTGGCGGTCGCTCGCGCGGGTGGCCCGCTTCTCCCAGGCGGCGAAGCGGTTGGCGAACGCGACCACGTTGAAGGCGGTGTCCTCGTCGAGGGCCTCGATCACGCCGCGCAGCTCCCGCTGACACACCTCGAGCCGGGTCAGCGGCACGGTGCTGTCGGGGACGCGGAGCTGGCTGACCATGGAGTAGGAGATGTCGACCAGGAACGCCACGCGCGTGCTCACGACCTCCTGGCCGTGGTACGTCGGGCGGGCGCGGGTGCGACGCGCCGGCGACGCAGGCGACGGCGGGGCGGTCGGGTCGGGGAGCTCGAAGCCTTCGCCCACCGACTCCCACCAGGGCGCCCAGTCCTCGTAGGACTCGCCCATGTCGGCCCCGGTCAGGCCGCGCAAGGCGCGCGCGATGTCGGCCTGGAGGCGGCCGCTGCGCTCGCCCTTCAGCCCCTGGATCAGCGCCGCGACGGCGGCGCGCGAGCGGTGGCGGGCCAGGGCCTCCACCGCGGCGGCGCGGGCGGCGCGGTCCTTCTCCTCCAGGGCCTCGGCCGCCGCCGCGACCACGCGCGGGTCTTGCGAGCCGGCCAGCGCGCCGAGCGCCAGGGCCGGGCGGTCGCGGGCGAGCTCGAGCAGCGCCTCGAGCGCCGCGCCGTGGGCGCCGATCTGGCCGACGGCCAGCGCGGCTGCGAGGGCCACGTCGCGCTGGCGCGCGCGCACCAGCGGGGCGAGCCGGGCCAGCACACTCGAGGCGGCCTCGCCGCGGCCGGCGTGGCGCTCGCCGAGCGCCAGCGCGGCGGCCGCGCGGAGCTCCGAGCGGCCGCGGTCGAGCCGCGCGAACAGGGCCGCGTCGAGGTCGGCGTGGCCGCAGGCGGAGGCCGCGCGCAACAGCGCGGGAATGGCCTCGGGGTGGGGCGGGCGACGCGGCCGCAGCGCCTGCTGCGCGAACCACGCGTCGACCGGCTGCTGCCCCACCAGCTCGCGCAGCGCCGCGCAGGCCGCGTTGACGAGCGAGGGCGGCGGCTCGTCGGCGAGCGCGCGGGTCAAGGCCTCGGCCACGGGGACGCGCGGGTAGCGGCGCAGCGCCCAGGCGGCCGCCACCCGCAGCGAGTCGTCCTCGGCGTCGGCGAGCAGGCGCAAGAAGCGGTCGGGCGGGACGGGCGGTTCGATCGCGGTGAGGCCCTGGAGGGCCGAGCGGCGCTCCGCCTCGCGGCCGCGGTCGAGGACCTCCTCCAGGACCGCCTGCGCCGGCGGCACGCCGACCTGCCCGATCAAGCGCAGGGCGAGCGCGCGCAGCGCCGGCTCGCGCTCGCTCCGCCGCACGCCGTCGAGGTACTCCACGCACTCGCGCGTGCGGTGCGCGGTCAGCGCGCGGAGCGCCACGGCGCGCCGCTCCAGCGGCTCGCGGGCGCTCGCTTCGTACTCCGCGACCAGCGCCGCGAAGGGACGGGGCGGGGCCGGCTCGTCCTGCGCGCGGACGAGCGCGCTCGGCGCGAGCGCGAGCGTCAGCAGCGCGAGCAGGTGCGCGGCTCGGGGCCGCACCGCTACTCCGGCACCTCGACGGGCATGCCCGCCGCCTTCGTGGCCCGCAGCAGTCGCGCGGGGGTGTGGTTCTTCGCCCAGCCGCGCTCGTCGATCACCCATGACGCCAGGCCAGCCGCAGCTCGCCGAACGCGCCCGTGACCTCGCCGCTCTGCGGGTCGCCCGGGTTCTCGAGGTCGAGGTGCACGTTCACGGGCGAGCCGCCGCGGAAGTGGAGCTGCAGGCCGCGCAACCGGCTGCGCACCCCCCACGGGCGTCCGCGCCCCGCAGCCCACCACGGCCCGAACCCGCGCGCCGCCAGCGCCCGCTGCAGCGCGGCCGGCTCGAGGCTCGGCTCGAACAACAGCACGCCGTCCTGACCCACGTAGCGGATCGCCCGCACGAAGCGCCACACGGCGTCGCGGGTCATCTTCGCGACCAGACACCCCAGCGCGACGCGCTGCCCATGGGACAGCCCGTCGTAGCCGCGCTCGGCGCGGGCCTCGCGCTCGGGGACCGGCAGCTCACCGTAGACCCGCGCGCGCCAGGCGTCGAACGGCTCGGTGTGGCCGGGCTGCGGCGGCAGGCTCTGGAGCGGTCCCACCAGCGCGTCGCGCTCGGCCGCGGTGAGCCGCCCCCAGCGCGAGGTGGGCGTCCGCCAGCGCGTCCCGCCGGGCGACTCGAGGCCGAGGCGCGCGTCGCGCCACACCACCGGCCACTCGGCCGCCGGCCCGAGGGTCGTCGCGGGCTCCTCGGCGCCGACCGCGCCCGTCATGCCGCGCGCGCGCCCCGCCCAGCGCACCTCCAGCCGCGCCGGGCGCGGCTCGGCGCCGTCCGGCGCGCTCGCGGGCAACAGCCGCGCCTGCCCGCGGCGCTCGTCCTGGCGCAGCGCCAGCAGCCCCGGCGCGCCGTGCCGCGCGACCACCAGGGGGTCGCCGCCCCGCGCGTCCTCGTAGGTGCCGAGGAGCGCCTCGGGCTGGCCGCGCGCGGGCAGCGCGAGGGCCAGCAGGACCAACGACCAGGAGACCGCGCGCATGCCCCCAGTCGACGCCAGCCCGGCGCTGGTTGCAAGCCCGTTCCTCCAGGTCGCGGCGGACCGGGGGCTCGGGAGGTGTTAGCGTGAGCCCCATGGCGAGCCGCCTCGAAGCTCGAGCCGTGCGCGGGGTCGCGCTCGCGACCCTCGCCGGCCTGTTCGCGCTGGTGGCGCGCTCGCCCGGGCAGGCGGAGGAGGCGGCGGGGCCGCTGCGGATCGCGGCCTGCGGGCAGAGCCTGGGCAGCCTCGAGCCGTGCGAGTGCGTGGACGGCATGCGGGGCGGGTATCCGCGGCGTCTGGCGCTCCTGGCCAAGCTGCGCCGCGAGGAGACCCCGCTGCTGCTGCTCGACGGCGGCGACCTGACCGGCGCGATCGACCACCCGCGGCTGCTCGAGCTGCAGGCGGGCGCGGCGCTCGACCTGCTCGCGCAGGCCGGGGCCTCCGCCGTCGCCGTGGGCGAGCGCGACCTGCGCCTGGGGGCCGAGCGCCTGAGCCGCCTGGCGGCGCGGGCCGGGGTCACGCTGCTCGCCTGCAACCTGCGCCGGGGCGAGGCGCGCCCGTTCGGCGCGCGCGTGGTGCTCCGCCGCGGCGGGCGGACCGTCGCCGTCACGGCCGCGCTCGACCCCCCCCTGGGGGACCCGACCGGCGAGCTCACGATCGACCCGCCGGGCCCGGCCGTGCGCGCCGCGCTGGCCGACGCGCCGGCGGGCGCCCTGCGCGTGGTGCTGTTCCACGGCGACGCCGCGGCCGCCCGGGACGCCCTCGGCGAGCTCGCCGCGGAGGGGCGGATCGACGTGGTCCTCTGCGGGCACGACCGCTTCGAGGCGCTGCCGCTCGCGCGCCTCGGCGGCGCCTGGCAGGTCGAGCTGCTCCGCGACGCGCGCGCCCTGAGCGTGCTCGCGCTGCCGGGCGGCGACGAGCGCGAGGCGCGCCTCGAGCACCTCCCGCTCGACGCGCACGTGCCCGACGACCCGCTCGCTCAGGAGCGGGTCGAGCGCTACTACCGCGACGCGGCCGGGCTCCCCGCGCCCGAGCGGCACCCCGTCCCGGGCGGCGGGAGCTTCGTGGGCGCCGCGGCCTGCCAGGCCTGCCACCCCGGGCCGTGGGAGCAGTTCGTGGGGAGCGCCCATCACGACGCTCAGCGCAAGGTCCTCGCCAAGGACCCGCGCCGCGGCCGCCTCGCCGAGTGCACCGCGTGTCACGTCACCGGCTACGGGTTCGAGGGCGGCTTCGTCGACCTCGAGGCCACCCCGCACCTCGGCGAGGTCGGCTGCGAGGCCTGCCACGGGGTGGGCGGCGCCCACGTCGCGCGCGGCGGCGGGCGCGGCTACGGCGTCCGCCCGGGCTTCCCCGAGAGCTGGCGCGCGGTGTGCGTCCGCTGCCACGACCCGACCAACAGCCCGGGGTTCGACCTCGAGCGGGGCCTCGAGGCGATCCGCCACTGGGAGCCGCGTGAGCGGGGACGCTGAGGCGGGCCTCCCCCCCGCCCTGGCGCGCGCGACGCGCGACCTCGCGGGCGCGCCGCCCGACGACCCCGCGGCGCGCGCGGCCGCGCTCGAGCGGCTGCTCGCCGCCGCGCGCGAGGAGCTCGAGGCGGCGCGCGCCGCGCAGCAGCAGGACGCGCCCCGCGCGCTGCGCGAGCTGTTCGTGGGGCGCGAGGAGGCGTTCGCCGCCACGCTCGAGCTGGTGGCGCGCGCCGCGGGCACGGCCCTCCCGGCGTGGATCGAGGGGGAGCGAGGCACCGGCAAGGGGGTGGTGGCCCGCGCGCTTCACGGCATGAGCCCCCGGCGCGCCGCGCCGCTGCGCTGGCTCGACGCGCGCGCCGCGGGGACCGAAGCGCTCGAGACCGCCTGGGAGGAGGCCGCCTCGGGCAGCGTCGTGCTCGCCGGGCTCGAGGCGCTCGACCCGCCGGGCGTCGCCCGCCTCGAGCGCCTGCTGGGCGGCGAGCGCGCCGCCGCGCCGCGGTTGATCGTGACGAGCCGCGAGGAGGCGGGCCGGCTGGTCGAGCGCGGCGCGCTCACCGAGTCGCTCGCGGCGCGCCTCTCGGTGCTCCGCCACCGGCTCGCCCCGCTGCGCGAGACCCCTGCCGCGATCGCGCCGCTGTTCGCGCAGCGCCTGGCGCGCGCCGCCGGCGGCGCGCGCCTGCCGGAGCCGCTCCTCGCCGAGGACGCGCGCGCGCTGCTGCGAGCGGCGCCCTGGCCGGGCAACGTGGCCGAGGTCGAGCGCGTGGCTCGCCGCGCCTGGGCGGATTCGGGCGAGGCGACGCTCACGGCCGCTCATCTCGAGCCGTACCTCGGCGGGGCCGACTCCGACCAGCCCACCCTGGAGGCGCTGGAGCGGCGCTGGATCGCCGCGCGGCTCGAGGCCTGCGGCTGGCACCAGGAGCGGACCGCGCGCAGCCTGGGGATCGACCGCAAGACGCTGTGGCGGAAGATTCGACGCTACGGGCTCGACCGGAGCTGAGCGCCCCGCCGCCCGCCAGCCCAGGCGGGCTGGGCCGCGCGCGGCGGCGCGGCCTCGTCGCAGGTTCCCAGCGTCGGAGTCGTACGCTACCGTCGGCGCGCGCGCTCGCCCGGAGCGGCCGCGCTGGAGGACGCTTGAACGCGGACAGCTCGGCGATCGCGGTGACCGGGTCGGTGGCCTACGACCACATCATGAACTTCCCCGGCCGCTTCAAGGACCACATCTTGGCGGACAAGCTGCACATCCTGAACGTGTCGTTCCTGGTGCAGGACCTGCGCCGGCTGCGCGGCGGGTGCGCCGCGAACATCGCGCACGCCATGGTGCTGCACGGCCTCGACGCGCGGCTGGTGGCGACCGTCGGGAGCGACTTCGAGGAGTATCGCCGCTGGCTCGAGGAGCGCGGGGTCGGGCTGGTCGACGTGCGCGTGCACGAGGACCTGCTCACCGCGTCGTGCTTCATCACCACCGACCGCGACAACAACCAGATCACCGGCTTCTACCCCGGCGCCATGGCGCGCGCCAGCGAGCTGCGCCTGGCCGAGCTGGCGGTCCGCCCCGCGCTCGTCACGATCTCGCCCAACGACCCGGGCGCCATGCGCGCGTATCCGCGCGAGTGCCGTGAGCTGGGGCTGCCGTTCATCTACGACCCGGGCCAGCAGGTGATCGCCCTCTCGGGCGAGGAGCTGCTCGACGGGCTGACCGGCGCGCGGGCGATCGTGACCAACGACTACGAGCTCGAGACCGTCCAGCGCAAGACGGGCTGCAGCGTGGAGGCGCTGCTCGAGCGCTGCGAGGCGGTCGTGGTGACCCTGGGCGAGCGCGGCAGCCAGGCCCACGTGCGCGGCGGCGAGACGATCGCGGTCGAGGCCGCGCCGGTGAGCGCCGTGGTCGACCCCACCGGCGCGGGGGACGCGTTCCGCGGGGGCCTGGTGCGCGGGCTCACCTCGGGCGCCGACTGGGAGACCAGCCTCCGCCTGGGCGGGCTCACGGCGTCCTACTGCGTCGAGGTCCAGGGGACGACGGGCTATACCTTCACGTGGGACGAGTTCGCCGAGCGCTTCAACGAGGCCTACGGCCTGGCGCCTTCGGTTTCTTGAGCGCTGGACCCGTCCTGCCTGGTCAGCGGCCGCTCGAGCGGGCATCATCGCGAGCCCGCCGCGGCGCGGGGGAGGACCGGTGGTCGTGGACGTCGTCATCTCGGTCGTGGTGACCCTGATCATCGCGATCGTGTTCTTCAAGATGCCCGACGACGACGCGGAGTGGGGCGACCTCGACCCGGGCGAGGGCGCGCCGAGCGCTGACTCGTCCGGCGAAGCGGCGGCAGCCTCGCCCCCGGCCGAGGCCGCGCCGGCTGAGGCCGCGCCGGCCGAGTCGACCGCGGCTGAGACCGCGCCGCCCGAGCCGGCCCCGGCTGCGGGCGCGCCGGCCGAGTCGACCGCGGCCGAGACTGCGCCGGGCGAGGCCGCGCCGGCTGAACCCGCGCCGGCCGAGTCGACGGCGGCCGAGTCTGCGCCGGGCGAGCCCGCTCCGGATGAGGCCGCGCCGGCCGAGTCTGCGCCAACCGAGGCCGCGCCGGAGCAGGGTGCTGCTGCCGAGGAGCGACCCGCCGGCGCGGAGAGCGAGGCGGCCTCCGCCGAGGCGCCGAGCGAGGAGGCCGGGTCGGCGCCCGAGGAGGGCGAGGAGCGGCCGTGACGGACCACTTGCTGCGTGCTCACGTCGCCTCGCACCTCGACTGGCTCGTGCAGCGGATCGACGCGCTCGAGGCGTTCCACGTCGCCAACGCCAAGCTCGTCCTCAACGACTTCTGCGACTGGTTCGTGCGCGACGAGCTCGCGGCGCAGCTCGCCGAGGCGATCCGCTACCCGAGCGACGCCGCGCAGCGCTGGTACGAGCAGGCCAACCGCGAGCAGCGGATCCCGCCCTTGCCCGAGGATCCGATCGCCGCCATGGGCTTCCGCTTCAGCGCGCTGCGGCTGGTCCGGCGCGAGAAGGTGGACCTGAAGTACTTCGTCGCGAACAACTTTCCGGGCTCGCACCTCAACGAGACCCTGATGCACTACAAGCGGCTGATCGTGCACCCGTTCGCCGCCGACTGCCGCCTGTTCGCCGAGCTGGGCCACGCCCGCCTCGGCGACGAGGAGTGGGTGCTCCTCCGCCCGTTCATCGCCGACATCCTCGAGGGCGAGCTCCGCGCCCGCGCGTTCGGCCCGCGCGCCTGGACCGACGCCGACGACGAGGCGGCCGAGGCCGCGGCGGCTGCCCCGCCGCCGGCTCGCCCCGCGGCGCCCCCGCGCGCCGCCGACCCGCTGGCCGAGGCGCTCGCCGCGCTCGAGGCCGAGGTCGCCGCCACCGGCGACCCCGACCTCGCGCTCGACCTCGAGGCGCTCCGCCTGGAAGCCGCCCGCCCCACCCGGCGCACCGACCGGCTCCACGCGCGCCTGGGCGCCCTCGCGAGCCACGCCGCGCTCGGCCCCGCCTGCGCGCGGGTTCGCGGCTGTCT
>CAZMSZ010000190.1:10402-13887 GCA_964569055.1 uncultured Planctomycetota bacterium
TCGCAGCGCCGCGATCTCCGCCTGGAGGCTCGCCAGCTCGCGCTGGAGCTGCTGGAGCTGCGCCTCGAGCTGGGCCACCTGGGCCTGACGCTGCGCCAGCGTCGGCGCGGTCGCGGCGCCCTGGGCCTGGGCGGCCTGGAGGTCGCTGCGGGCCTGCGCCAGCGCGGCCTCGGTCCGCGCGATCCGGTCGCGGGTCCGCGCGATCGCCTGCTCGGCCGCGGCGCGCCGCGCGGTCAGGTCGGCGAGCTCGCCCTCGGCCGCGGCGCGCTCCGCGTCGCTGTGGGCGAGGTCGGCGTCGAGCTGCCGGCTCGCGGCCTCGGCGTCGCGGACCGCGTCGAAGGCCAGCGCCGCGTCGGGCCCCGCCGCGCCGGCCGGGATCACGAGGTCGACCAGGGCGGAGGGGCGCCCGTCGGCGCCGAGGCCGCCCACCAGCGCGATCGTCTGGTCGGCCAGCAGGACGCCGGCGAAGGCGGTGCGCGCGCCGCGCAGCGGCGGGAGCGGCTCGCTGCCGAGCTCGAGGTCGTGCCGCTCGGCGGTGGCGAGCGGGCCCGTCCTGCCCTCGCCGCCGAACACGTGCACCCCGCGCTCTCCGACCACGCACACCGGCCGGCAGCGGCGCAGGCGCGGGTCGAACGGGCCGAGCTCGGAGTGGCTCGGCGCGGCGCCCGGCCGCAGGAGCACGAACCGGCGCGACGCGTCCTCGTCGCCCCAGGGCTCGACGACCACGCCGCCGATCAGGGCGACCTCGGCGGCGTCCGGCGACAGGCGCACGCACGTCGCGTCCTGAGGCACTCGCTCCAGGACCTCGGTCGCGCGCTTGGCTGCGAGGTCGATCCACACCGGGCACGGCCGCTCCCCCTCCGGGCCGACCCCGCCGTAGAGGAGCAGCAGGTCGCCCCCGGCCGGGACGAGCTGCGCGCCGGCGCGCGGGCCGCCGGGGAGGGCGTCCATGCGCGCCACCGGCCCGCCCGCCTGGAGCGACCACACCTCGAGCGAGTCCTCGCCCTCGCCGCAGGCCACGACCACCCGGCTCCCCAGCGCGGCCACCGCGGCGCGGTGGCGCGGGCGCTCGAGGCGGCGCGGCAGCGCCTCGAAGCGCTCCTCGATCGGGTCGAACACCTCGAGGGTCGCGAGGGGACGCCCGCTCGCGTCGCGCCCGCCGACGAGCAGCACGCGCCCCCCGCTCAGCGCCACCGCGCCATGGCCCGCGCGCGGCTGCGTGAGGCGCGCTCCGAGCGGGCGCGAGCGACCGCTGCCGACCTCGAACACCTCGGCCGTGTCGGTCGCCACTCCGTGGAGGGTCTCGCCGCCGGCCACCAGCACCGCGTCGGGCCCGATCGCCGTGGCGGTCATCTCGTGCCGCGGCGTGTGCAGGCTCGCCGCGACCGAGCGGGGCGCCCCCTCGGCCGCCGCGAACACCGGCACCGGCTCGTGCCCCTGGCTGGGGCCGCACCCCGTCACCAGCCCACCGACCATCACTCCCAGCGCCACCACCGACCGCGTCCTGCTCGCCACGTCACCCTCCTCGGCTCGCTCCGCGCCTCCCCGAAACACGCGCCGCTCCGAGGGCGCAACTCGCGCCGTGGTCGCGGCCGGCGGGCTCGGTCCGTGCCGCGCGAAACCGAGGCGAACCGCGGTGGGCAACTGTTGCCCACGACGAGACGAACGACCGCGCCCGCGCCGGCTCGCCGGGAATGCGTGCCGTCGCGGCGGTCCGGTGAGCAAGCCTTGCCCACTGCGTGCCGCGCGCCACGAGGCGAACCGCGCAACTCGTGCGCGCTTCGCCGCGATCGGGTGGTGCGCCGCTTGTTCGAGCTGCCGCGCACGAGGGAGGACGGCATGAGCGTGACGGTGCGACGGGACGTGGTGGTGGGGCTGGCGCTGGTGGTGCTGACGACCTGCGCCAACGGCTGCGGCGGGCGGGGGCCCTCGAGCGGCGGGCGGACGGCCGCGGCGGCCTCGGCGGCGGCGCCGCCGGCGCAGGTGATCGCGACCCCGCTCGCCTTGATCGGCGCGCGCGAGGGCGCGGCGATCGTGCGCGCCGGCGACCGGGTGGTCGTGGCGGGCGGCGCGACGGACCAGGGCCCGAGCGCGGACGTGCAGGAGCTGACGCTCGACAGCGGCTGGGTCGAGCCGCTCCTCGCCGCGCTCCCCGCCCCGCGCGTCGGGGCGGGCGCGTTCGGCGGGTCGGCGGGGGAGGTCGTGATCGTGGGCGGTCGGGACGCCGCGGGGGAGGCCCGGCGCGACCTCGTGGTCCGGGGCGCCGCCGGGGGCTCCTTTCAGCCCGTGGGCTCGCAGCTCGAGCGGCCGCGCGGGGAGGTCCGCGTGGCGCTGGCGGGCGAGCTGATCGTCGTCGCCAGCGAGGGAGACGACACCGTGGAGCTGTGGGCGCTGCGCCCCGCGCTCCACCGCGTGCAGACCCTGCGGCTGCCGGGCGCCTACACCGAGCTGCAGGTCGTGCAGGCCGCGCCCGGCGCGCTGTTCGTCTACGGCCGCGGCGCGGCCGCCGCCTGGGTGGACCTCGTGACCGGCGAGCACCACCCCGCTCCGGACGGGCTGCCGCAGGGCGCTACCGCCGTGGCCTGGGGCGAGCCGGGGCGCGAGGCGGCGCTGCTGGTGGGCGGAACGGGCCCAGACGGTCTGCCGGTCGAGCGTGCGCTGCTGCTCTCCTGCCCCATCGGGACGAACGGCGGGCTCGCGGGCGCGACGCCGTTCGGGCCGCAGCTCCCGCCGATCGAGCGACCCGCCGTGGCGCCCCTGGGCGGCGCGCGCCTGCTGCTGGCGGGCGGCGAGCTGGACGGCGCGCCGAGCGACCGGGTCCTGCAGGTCGACTTCGAGGCGGGCTGGGTCCAACAGGAGCGCCCGCTGGCCGAGGCGCGGGTCGGGATCACGGTCGTGGCCGACCTGGCCGCGGAGCGGATCGCGCTGATCGGCGGGCGCGGCCCGTTCGGTCCCTCGGCCACGGTCGACCTGCTCACGGTCCGCGGCGCGGACGTCGTTGGGCCGGCGCTGGGCTGGACCGGCGCGTTCGAGCAGGCGCAGCGCGAGCGCGCGCACCGGCTCGCGCGGGAGGGGCAGCTCGCGGCGAACCAGGCGGCTACCGCCGACGCGCGCCAGCGCGCGGGCGTGCTGCAGGGCGAGCTGGCGGGCCTGCAGGCGGACCTCGCGCAGGACCAGGCCCGGCTGCGTCAGCTCGAGGCGGAGCTGGCGACCGCCACGGCCGAGCTGGAGCGCGCGCGCGCCGAGGTCGCCGCGCTCGAGGCTCAGCTCGCCGCGGCCGACGCCCGCCTGGCGCAGCTCCCCGGCGAGATCGACGCCACGGCAGGCGCGATCGCGCGCGCCCGCGGCGAGCGCGAGGCGCTCCGCCAGCAGCTCGCGGCGGCCCGGGCCGCCGCGGCCGCGAGCGCGCAGGCGGCCGCGCAGCAGCAGGTCCGGTTCTCGCTGGCGCTCACCTCGCCCCTGGGCACGACGGTGTCGGCGAGCTT
>CAZMSZ010000191.1:0-13871 GCA_964569055.1 uncultured Planctomycetota bacterium
GCGGGCGATACTTGCGCGCGAACGCGACGTGAGCCATGAAGCCCTCCATCCTCGAGCGCCCATCATAGTTGCCACCCCCCACGGGCCGAGGTTTCGGTCCAGTGGGGGGAGCCGGTGGAGAACGATGGATCGTGCTCCGGAAAGGCGAATGGCCGGGCGCTACACCCGGCCGTTCGCGAAGAATAAGGATCGTGCACCCGCCCTCGAACGCTTAGAAGACTTCGCCCTTCAGCGAGTCGACTCCACCCAGACTGCCCCCTACACAACGCAGGTAATGCTTATGGCTGCTTGATCTCTCACCTGACCAGATTCACACCCCACGCTTGCAGGGGATCCAGGCTTCTACGTCGACCCAACCAACGAACGTCGCCCCCTGAGGCGCCCTCCGACGGTCTTTACCCCCGCTGAGCGGATCTCGGGTTACAGGGGACCGCTAACCCCCCAGCCAGCACGATCCATTTGTCAAAGGCCGCCCCGCGCCCAGAGCGGGCGAGAGCGGGTCGAGGCCCGGCGGCCTCGCTGGTTCGGAGCGGGAGGGATTTGAACCCTCGGGACCGTTTCCGGCCCACACGCTTTCCAGGCGTGCCCCTTCGACCGCTCGGACACCGCTCCCTGGGACGTCGCGCGACCCCGCGCGGGGATCACTCCCCCCGCGACGCCTCGCGCCGCTGTCTCTTGCGCTCCCGTTTGGCGCGGAAGAACGCCTGCAGCAGCTCGCGGCAGGGCTCCTCCAGGATCCCCCCGCGCACCGTCAGCCGGTGGTTGAGGCGCGGGTCGGTGCAGATCCCATACAGGGTCTCGACCGCGCCGGCCCGGGGGTCCCAGGCACCGAACACCAGCTCGCCCACGCGGGCGTTGACCAGGGCCCCGGCGCACATCGCGCAGGGCTCGAGCGTCACGAACAGGACGGTGTCGTCCAGCCGCCACAGCCCGCGGGTCGCCGCCGCCTGACGCAGGGCCTCGAGCTCGGCGTGAGCGGTCGGGTCGCCCCGCTCCTCACGCCGGTTTCGGCCTCGGCCGAGGACGTTCCCCTCGCCGTCGACGAGGATCGCCCCGACCGGCACGTCATCGTGGTCGAGCGCAAGCCGAGCCTCATCGAGCGCCAGGCGCATGAACGCCTGGTCTCGCGCGGCTCGGTCCGTCATTGGTTCCGACAAAGAGCTCGCCCTGAACTCGAACGCGCCGCCTGGCCAGGCGGCGCGCCGTCACGGGACATTGGGATACACCCCAGAGGACTCGAACCTCTAACCTCCTGGTCCGTAGCCAGGTGCTCTATCCAATTGAGCTAGGGGTGCGCAGCGTCGCGAGGCGCCAACCTCTCGAGAGAGCTCGCCCGAGCAGGATACGCTCGCACGAGGGCCGGAATGTAATCCCCGGGATGCGCCGTGTCAACGGCCCCGTCCGGGAGGGACGTCGGCCCGATCGTACGCCCCGTCCGGGACGCGCGGATCAGAACAGGAGCTGGGAGACGGCGAACAGCGCCACCGCCACCGCCGCGGGCAGGCCCCACGAGATCCGCACGCGCGTCTTGGCGTGCTCCGCCTCGACCGCGGCCAGCGTCTCGGGCCAGGCGCGGCCGAGCTCGGCCTGGCGCCCGTGCAGGCAGGCGTCGCGGTGCAGCCGCGCCAGGAACACCTGGTGCACGCGGATCGGCCTGGGCTCGAGCGCGGCGAGGTCGGGACCGCGCCGCTCGCTCGGGCGACGCACGTAGCAGTACGTCGTCCCGGGCGCGCGGCGCCGGCCGGCCGCACGGAGCGCGCGGCGCAGCCCGCGCCGCAGCCGCCGCTCGCGGTCCTTGGACCGCCGGCGCATGTGCTCGCGCCAGGCCGCGCGGCTCGGCGCGATCTCCTGCAGCCAGCCCGCCGAGGCGTCGAGGAACAGCACGGCGCCCGAGGCGCGATCCTCGAGGAACCAGTCGCCGAAGGCGGTCATGCAGATCGGCCGGAGCGAGCGTCCCGCCGTCAGCCACCGCCACTCGATCAGCAGCTTGGCCGCCTCGTCCTTGTCCAACTCGTTCACGAAGTCGTCGCGGACCACGTCGTTCGAGCTCACGGACCACCTCTCTCGCGAGAAGCGTGATCGCAAGCTCGAGACCAGAACGTAGGTGCCGTCGCTGCAGCCGGTTGGGCGTGCCGCAGAGACGCTAGCGAAACCCTAGGCCAAGACGGACGACAACGGCGTATACGGGAGGTCGAACGCCTCGGCCACCCCCTGGTAGGTGATCTTGTGCTTGAGCACGTTGATCCCCTTGGCCAGCCCGGCCGAGCCGCGGGCGACCGCCTCGGGGCCCTTGTCGGCCAGCTGGATCGCGACGGGCAGGGTGGCGTTGGTCAGGGCGAAGGTCGAGGTGCGCCCGACCGCGCCGGGCATGTTCGCCACGCAGTAGTGGACCACCTCGTCCACCACGAAGGTCGGGTCCTCGTGGGTGGTGGGGCGCGCGGTCTCGACGCAGCCGCCCTGGTCGACCGCCACGTCCACGATCACGGCGCCCTTCTTCATGTCGCGGATGATGTCGCGCGCGACGAGGGTCGGGGCGCGCGCGCCCGCGGTGAGCACCGCGCCGACCAGGAGGTCCGCCTTGAGGGCCTGCTCGCGGATCGAGTAGGCCGTCGAGTAGAGGGTGGTCACGTTCTCGGGGAGGGTCTCGTCGAGGTAGCGCAGCCGGTCGAGGTCCACGTCGAGCACGAACACGTTGGCGCCCAGGCCGGCCGCGATCCGCGCCGCGTTGCTGCCGACCACGCCGCCGCCGATCACCACCACGTGCGCCGGCTCCACCCCGGGCACCCCGCCCAGCAGGATCCCCTGGCCCTCCATGGGCTTCTCGAGGTACTTGGCGCCCTCCTGGATCGCCATTCGGCCGGCGACCTCGCTCATGGGGGTGAGCAGCGGCAGCCGGCCGCGCGCGTCCTCGATCGTCTCGTAGGCCACGCAGGTCGCGCCCGACTCGACCATGGCGTCGGTCAGCTCGCGCGAGGCCGCGAAGTGGAAGTAGGTGAACACCGTCTGCCCCGCGCGGATCAGCTTGTACTCCTGCGGGAGCGGCTCCTTCACCTTGACGATCATGTCGGCCCAGGCGAACACCTCCTCGTTGGTCTCGGCCAGCTTCGCGCCCGCCGCGACCAGCTCCTCGTTCGCGATCCCCGAGCCGACGCCGGCGTCGCGCGTGACCATGACCTCGTGCCCGCGACGCACCAGGGCGTCGACGCCCGCCGGGACCATCGCGATGCGGTACTCGTGGGGCTTGACCTCGACCGGAACGCCGACGCGCATGTCACCCTCGTGGTGTGGGGGCGGGCTGGAGCCCGCCGGTGGAGCCCAGATCCTAGGCTCCGGCGCGCGCGAGGCAAGTCAGGCCGCCCCTTCAGCCCGGCCGGCCCGCTGCCGAAAGGAGCAGAGGGGTCAGGCCGCCATGGAGCACCGCGAGGACTCGGCGCTGTGCCAGCACCTGCTGCGGCGGGCCCTGGTGCCGGTGAGCGTGCTGGTGGCCTGCGCCGAGCAGCAGCGCCGCGCGCGGGCCGCCGGCGGGCCGGTCCCTGCGCTGTGGGAGCTCCTGCGCGCCCGCGGGGCGCTCACCCCCGAGGCGCTCGAGGCGGCCCGGCGGGAGGTCGCGGGCGGGACGCCCGCTCCGCAGCGGCGGCGCTGGGCGGGGCGCTCGAGCGGGCGCTGGCGCCCCGGAGGCGAGCCCGACCGCGACGGGGTGGCGCCGGGGGACGTGCTCGGGACCTACGTGGTCGAGGGGCCGGTCGCGCAGGGGAACATGGGCGCGGTGTTCGCCGCCCGCTGCCGCCGCACCGGCCGGCGGGTCGCGATCAAGGTCATGGCGGGGGAGCGGGCGCGGCGCGACCACGGGGCGCAGCGCTTCTTGCGCGAGGCGCAGCTCCTGTGCGCGCTGCGCCACGAGGGGCTGGTGCGCGGGCTCGCGTTCGGGGCCGACGGCGGGCGCCCCTACTTCGTCATGGAGTACGTGGAGGGCCCGAGCCTCAAGCACGTGGTCACCCACCGCGGCGCGCTCCCGAGCGACGAGGTGGCGCGGATCGGGGCGGGGGTGGCGCGCGCCCTCGCCTACCTCCACGGCGAGGGGATCGTGCACCGCGACGTGAAGCCGGCGAACATCCTGGTCGACCCCAGCGGCGCGCCGCGGCTGTGCGACCTCGGCCTGGCCCGCGACCTCGAGGGCGAGAGCGAGGCGACCGCCTCGGGCGACACGCTGGGCACCCCCTGCTACATGGCGCCCGAGCAGGCGCGCGGCTCGAGCGAGGCGGGGCCGCAGGCCGACCTCTACTCGCTCGGGATCACGCTGTTCCACGTCGCGGCCGGGCGCCCCCCGTTCCCCGAGGGGAGCGGGATCGTGGTGCTCTCCCGCCACCTGTTCGACGAGGTCCCCGACGTGCGCGCCGTCCGCCGCGACGTGGCGCCCGCCCTGGCGCGGGTGATCTTCGAGCTCACCCGCAAGGAGCCGGCGCGCCGCTGCCCCTCCGCCCTGGCCGCCGCGCAGCGGCTGGAGGCGGCCGCGTGCCCGGCGCTCCGCGCGGCCTGAGCGGCTCCGTCAAAAGGAGGGCCTCGCCGCCCTCCCCCCGGGGGGCGCGCTTCCGTAGAATCGCCCCTCCCAAATGAGCTTGCAGGGACAGATCGAGGAGATGGGGCTGGGAGCGGTCATCCAGACCCTCTCGCTCAACCACTACCGCGGCACCCTCCGCATCGAGACGGAGGATGCGGGCTCGCAGTTCTTCTTCATCTCGGAGGGCGAGATCGTGCTGGTGCGCCAGGTGGCGCGCGAGCCGGTCCGCCTGGGCGACCTCCTCATCCGCGCCGGCAAGATCAGCGAGGCCGACCTCGAGGAGGCGCTCTCGCAGCAGAAGGAGCTCGGGCTGCGGCTGGGCGAGGCGCTGGTCCACCTCGGCAAGACGACGCAGGCCGAGATCGAGGCGGCCGTCCGGCACAAGTTCGAGGAGGAGTTCCTCGACCTGTTCCTGCTCGACCGCGGCCACTTCGAGTTCATCTTCGGGCTCACGCCCGAGGCCCTGTTCGGGCCCGAGGAGAAGCTGGAGCGCGTCACGCTCAGCACCTCGGGGCTCATGATGGAGGCCATGCGCCGCCTCGACGAGTGGCAGGGCATGATCCAGGGGCTCGGCAGCTTCGACACGATCTACCGCAACCGCGTCAGCACGATCAGCGCCGAGGTCACCGAGTATCAGTTCGAGAACGTCAACCTGCCGGCCAGCGCGCGCAGCCGGATCTACGAGCTCCTCGACGGCACCCGCTCGCTGCGCGAGGTGATCGGCCTGGCGCTGCGCGACGGGATCGCCTCGCGCCTGGAGACGTTCGTGTTCCTCCACGCGCTCAAGGAGAACGACCTCGTCAAGGAGATGGACTTCCGCACGCTCCTCGGCGAGGCGAAGAAGGCCCTCGGCGGCGGGGACGTGCCGGGGGCGGCCAAGTACATCCGCGCGATCCTGGGCAACAAGCAGCAGCTCGACCTCAACCTGATCCGGCGCTACCTCGAGTTCCTGCGCAAGTACCAGCGGCCCCGCCTGGCGTTCGACGAGGCCCGCCGCTTCGCCGCGCAGTCGCTCGCGGCGGACGACAGCGCCACCGCGATCACGCTCTACGAGGAGGCGATCGCGCTCGACCGCAACGCCGAGGTGATCGACCGCCTGTTCTACGCGCTGCTGCGCGCCAACCGCCGCGAGCGCGCGGTGGCGGTCGGCCTCATGCTCCGCGACTTCCTCACCGGCGAGGCGCAGCTGCAGGTCGCGGTGCGGGTGTGCAAGAACCTCCAGGAGCTCGCGCCCGGCAACCCCGAGGTGATCGAGCTGTCCGGCCTGATCCTGCAGCGGCAGGAGCGCAACGAGGAGGCGGTGGCCGAGCTCGAGCGCGCGCTCGTGGCGATGGACGCCGACCACCCGCGCCGGCGCGAGGTGATCAAGGCGCTGCTCGTGCTCCAGCCCGACCGCGACGACCTGCGCGACGAGCAGGAGTCGCTCGAGCTGCGCCAGGCGCAGGCGCAGCTGCGGCGCGAGAAGCGCCGCCGCTGGACGTTCGTGGGCGGGACGCTGGCCGCCGTGGTGCTGCTGTGGCGCGGCTACGCCGAGTTCCGCGCGCGCTCGATCATGGCGCAGGTCGTCGCGGCCAAGGCGGAGCCGCTCTCGAACCCGCTGCTGCAGCTCAAGCGGCTCAGCGGGCTGCTGCAGGACGCGCCCAGCTGGACCACCGTCAGCAGCGCCGCGCACGCCGAGAAGGCGGCGGTCGACGCGCAGTGGGACTCGATCCTCTCGGCCGAGGCGACCCGCCGCCGGCAGGAGCAGGCCGAGGAGCAGGAGGCCGAGCAGCAGCGGCGCGCCGCGGCCGAGCGCCAGGCGCGGCTGTCGGGGTTCGAGGAGCTGCTCACCGCCTATCGCGGCCTGGTCGCGACCCGCAGCTACGAGGAGGCGAGCGAGCGCGCGGCCGCGGCCGCGGCGGAGTACCGCGGCGCGACGGAGCCCGCGATCCAGCAGGGGCTGCGGGACCTGCGCGTGTTCACCCGGATCGCGAGCGACCCCGCCGAGGCGCAGGTGGTGGCGGAGGGGCGCGTGCTCGGCGCCACCCCGCTCACGGTCCCCGTGCCGGTGGGCGGCGCGGTCGCGGTCCGGGTGCGGCGCCCGGGCTACCGCGTGGTCGAGCTCGAGCTCGCGGGCGACGCGTTCCACGAGGAGCGCCTCACCATGACCCCCGGCCCGACCTGGCGGGTCTCGGCGGGCGGCGCGCCGGTGGCCGCCGTGCTCTGGAGCGAGGGGGTCGTGGTCGGCCTGCCCGACGGGCGGCTGCGCGCGCTGCGCCTGATCGACGGCAGCGTCGCCTGGGAGCAGCGGGTGCTGTCGAGCCAGACGAGCCCGCTGGTGGGGTTGGCGCTGGTCGGCGGGACGCACGTGGTGGCCGTCAAGGGCTCGGCGGCGGCCCTGGTCGAGCTGGCGACCGGGCAGCTCGAGTGGGACCGCGAGCTCGGCGGCGACCGGCTGTTCGCCCCCGCCGCCGGCCGCGTCAGCGCGACCGAGGTGATCGCGATCGCGGGCGAGACCACGATCGCGCTCCTCGACGGGAGCACCGGCACCGTCCTCAAGCGTCTGCGCCTGCCCGCCAAGGCGGTCGCCGGCGCGACGTGCGGGACGCAGGCGGTGTTCCTGCCGCTCGAGGACCGGGTGCTCGCGCTCGACCCGGCCAACGAGGCCCAGCCGCTGCGCTGGGCGCGCAAGGAGCTGGCCCCCGACCGGGCGCTGGTCTACTCCGCGACCGACCGCTCGGTGCTCGCGGTGTCGGGCGCCAAGGTCACGGCGCTGGCGGAGGACGATGGCGCGGTCGTGTCGGTGGTCGCCCCGCAGGTCGGCACGATCCTGGGGCTGGCCCTGGTCAACGAGCGGCTCTACAGCCTGGGCAAGAACGGCCTGCTCTCGGTGGTGCGCGCCAGCGACGGGCTCGATCTGACGGGCGCCCGCCCGATCGCCCGCGCCCCGAGCGGCGCCCCGGTCGCGATCGGCAACGAGATCGCCCTGGTCGACGGCGCGGGCAAGCTCCTGCGCGTCACCCTCAGCGGCCGCACCCGCGAGGAGGTGATCGAGCTGGGCGGCCCCGTCACGCTCCCCCCCGTCGGCGGCGCGGGCCGGGTGCTGTGCGTGCTCGGCGATCAGGTCGCGCTGGTGGAGCCGGTCGCGGATTGATCGATCAGCGAGAGCAGGTAGCGCCCGTACTCGTTCTTCGCCAGCGGCTCGGCCTGGACGCGGAGCTGCTCGGCGCTGATCCAGCCCTTGCGGAAGGCGATCTCCTCGGGGGAGGACACGAGCAGCCCCTGCCGCTTCTGGATCGCCGCCACGAAGCTCGAGGCCTCGAGCAGGCTGTCATGCGTGCCGGTGTCGAGCCAGGCCGTCCCGCGCCCGAGCTGCAGGACGCGCAGCGCGCCGCGCGCGAGGTAGTGGCGGTTGACGTCGGTGATCTCGAGCTCGCCGCGAGAGGAGGGCTTCAGCGCGCGCGCGACCTCGACCACCTCCTCGTCGTAGAAGTAGAGCCCGGGCACCGCGAAGCGCGAGCGCGGCTGCGCGGGCTTCTCCTCGAGGCTCAGGACGCGCCCCTCGCCGTCGAACTCGACCACACCGTAGCGCTCGGGGTCGCTCACCTGATAGGCGAACACCAGGCCGCCTGACTCGAGCCGCCGCGCCTCCTCCAGCGTCTCGCCCAGGCCGTGGCCGTAGAACACGTTGTCGCCCAGCACCAGGCAGCTCGGGCCGCCGCGCACGAAGTCGGCCCCGATCACGAACGCCTGCGCCAGCCCCTCGGGGCGCGGCTGCTCGGCGTAGCGGAGCTCGAGCCCGAACTGCGCGCCGTCGCCGAGGAGGCGGCGGAACAGCGGCAGGTCGTGCGGGGTCGAGATCAGCAGGACCTCGCGGATCCCCGCCAGCATCAGCACCGACAGCGGGTAGTAGACCATCGGCTTGTCGTAGATCGGCAGCAGCTGCTTGCTGACCGCGACCGTGAGCGGATGCAGCCGCGTGCCGGACCCGCCGGCGAGGATGATCCCCTTCATTGGGGGTCGCTCAGCGCCCGCGCCAGATCGCCAGGAGGCGCGGCGAGGCCAGCTCGTCGATCGCCGCCGGGTCGAGCCGCAGCGCCGGCGCGGCGGGCGCGCGCACGTTGCCGGCCAGCGCCTCGGCCAGGGTGGGCGGGCTGCGGTAGCGGACCAGCCGCGCCTGGCTGACGCCGGCCAGCTGCTTGGCGGCCTCGACCGAGTCGTCGAGGTAGCCGATCCCGTCGACCAGCTCGAGCTCGAGCGCCTGGTTGGCCGTGTAGATCCGGCCGTCGGCGAGCTGGCGCACCTGCGCCTCGTCGAGCGCGGGGCGCCCCTCGTCCACGAGCTGGACGAACCGGTCGTAGGCGTCGTCGACCATGCCCTGCAGGATCGCGATGTGCGACTCGGACACCGGCGAGGTCGGGTTGAGCAGCGCCTTGTTCGCGCCGCTCGCGATCGTGACGTCGCGCACGCCGTACTTCTCGAGCAGGCCGTGGAAGTTCAGGCCCGAGAGCAGCACCCCGATGCTCCCGGTGATCGTGGTGGGCTCGCAGCGGATCTCGTCGCAGGCCGAGGCGATGTAGTAGCCGCCCGAGGCGCACACCGCGCCCATGTGGAGCACGACCGGCTTCTTGGCCTCGTCGCGGAACCGCTTGATCCGGTGCCAGATCCGGTCCGAGGCGGTCACGGTCCCGCCCGGGGTGTCGAGGGCCAGCACCACCGCGCGGACCTCGTCGTCCTTGGCCGCCTGGTCGAGCTGGCGGCCGATCCGCTCCACGAGGTCGAACCCCGGCTCGAACAGCCCGCCGCCGACCTGCGCCGCGATCACGCCCTCGTACTCGATCAGGAGCACCTTGGCGGGCGCGTCGCGGTCGCCCGAGACGGTCTGCTCCACGAGCGCCCCGCCTACGGCGCCCGGGAGCGCGCCGCTGATCAGGCACAGCCCGAGCCCGCCCATGATGCTCAACGCGAACGCGCCGAGCAGGCAGCTCGCGGCGCTCGAGGGGCGCGCGCGGGCCGGGCGCTCGGCGCGGCCGCGGCGGCTCGGCTCTTGCCGGATCCGGGTCGGCTCGGGCGCGGCGTCGTGCGAGGGGGGCGGGGCGGCCGGCTCGGCCGCGGCGGGCTGCTCGCCGTGTGGGTCGAAGCTGCGCTCGGGCTCGGCGGGCGGCTCGGGGCGGTCGTCGCTCATGAGTCGGTCCTCTCGCGAAGGGGGCGCGAGGTTACCACAGCGCTGCCGCGGCTAGCCCGCGGCCAGGCCGCGCAGCACCTCGAGCGCGCGGGCCATGTCGGGCGGGAGCGGCGCCTCGAACGTCAGCCGCTCCCCGCTCGCGGGGTGCGTCAGGACCAGGCGCGCCGCGTGGAGCGCCTGGCGGCGCAGCAGCACCTCGTCGCCCGCGCCGCCGGCGTCGCCGGCCGTGAAGGCGCCGGCGCCGAGCGCTCGCCCGCGCCGCGGGCCGTAGGTGGCGTCGGCCAGGATCGGGGCGCCGATCGCCTGCAGGTGCACGCGGAGCTGGTGGGTGCGGCCGGTGCGCGGCCTGCACTCGATCAGCGCGAACCGCCCCAGCGCCTCGAGCACGCGGTACTCCGTCAGGGCCGCCCGGCCGCCCGGCACGACCGCGCGCCGCTTGCGGTCGCTCGGGTGGCGGTCGAGCGGGAGGTCGATCGCGCCCTCGCGCCGGCGCGGCACGCCGGCGGTGAGCGCGAGGTAGGTCTTTCCGACCTCGCGGTCGTGGAACTGCTGGGCGAGCGCGCGGTGGGCGAGGTCGGTGCGCGCGACCACGATCACGCCCGAGGTGTCCTTGTCGAGGCGGTGCACGATCCCGGGGCGCTCGGGCCCGCCCAGCCCGGACAGGGCGCCGGGGCTGAGGTGGAGGAGCGCGTTGGCCAAGGTCCCGCTGCGCTGGCCGGCGCCGGGGTGCACCGTCAGGCCGGCCGGCTTGTCGAGCACGAGCAGCGCCTCGTCCTGGAACAGGATCGGGACGGGGAGCGCCTCGGGCGCCAGCGGGCCAGCGGGAGGCGGGGGCGCGGGCAAACGGACCTCGACCTCGTCGCCGACGGCCAGCTTGTAGGCCTTGGGCTCGCGGCGCGGGGCCGGCCGCCCGACGCGAAGCACGCGCACGCGCTCGGCCGCGATCCAGCCCTGGATCTCCTGACGGGAGTGACCGCGCTCGCGGAGGTGCCGGACCAAGAAGGCGTCGAGCCGCTCGCCTTCGCGCTCGGCCGCGAGCCGCAGCAGCTCCTCGCCCGCGGCGCCCTCGACCAGGAGGCCTACTGCTGCCCGCCCTCGGCGGGCTGATCGGGCGCGGCCTCGCCCGTGGGCTCCTCGGGCGCGGCCTCGCCGGCGGGCTGATCGGGCGCGGCCTCGCCCGTGGGCTCCTCGGGCGCGGCCTCGCCGGCGGGCTGGTCGGGCGCGGCCCCGCCGGCGGGCTGGTCGGGCGCGGCCTCGTCGCCGTGGTCGTGCCCCTCGTGATCGTGCTCGTCCTCGCCGGCCTCGGGCTCGCGCGTGGCCTGGGCGGCGGCGGCCGCCCACGGGATCGAAGCGTCGGACAGCTCGGCCTCGATCTTCTCGAGCTGGCCCGGCACCGTGTCGCGGATCAGCGGCAGGTCGCCGTTGCGCTGCAGGAGCTGCTTCAGCAGGTCGCGCGCCTGCTCGACCTTCTCCTTCTCGCCGGTGGCGTAGAGCTTGGAGGCCCAGGCCAGCTGAATGTACGGCGCGGCCGAGGTCTGCTCGTGCTCGCGGAACAGCTTCTGGAAGTCCTCGGGCGTGGAGTCGGAGTTGGCCTTGACCTCGCCGAGCGCGGTCCAGGCGGTGTCGCTCACGGCGCGCTGGGTGTTGCCCCGGTGGACCGCGAGGGCCGTCAGGCCCATGGCCACGAGCAGGACCACCACGATCACCGGCAGGTTCTCGAGGATGATGTCCTGCGGGCTGCGCTCGTCGGTCGCGGCCGCAGCCCCCGACCCGGGCGCGACGCCGGCGCGGGTCGCCGGCGCGTCTCCCGTCGGCGCTCCGGCCGGAGCCTGCGCGGCTCCCGGCTTCCCGCCGCCCTGCTTCTTGCGCTTCGATGCAGCCATGGGCACGCTCCGCGAAGCGGGCGATTGTAAGGACCGCGCTTAACCCTGCAAGCCTGCGTGGCTTCGGGGACCTCGCTGCAGCGGCGTCGCGCGGGGCCGCGTCCTTTAGCGGCTGGTGGTCGTCCAGAACAACAGGCTGCTCTCGCCCGAGACGGCGAGCCGGGGCGGAGCGTGGTGACCGCTCCCGTCGAGGCGGAGGCGCAGCACCAGCGGGGCGGTCAGGCCCGTGATCAGGACGACGGCCGCGGCGGCGACGGCGCCGGCCAGGGCGGCCGCGGGGCGGGCCCGGCGGGCGCGCCCCAGGCGGAGCACGTGGCCGAGCGCCGCCTCGACGTCGACCTCGGGGGCGGGGCGGCCCGCCCAGCCGTCGGGGTCGTTCGCCCCGAGCGCCGCGAGCTCGGCGACGAGGGCCGCCCGCTCGCGGCAGGCGAAGCACTCGGCGAGGTGCGCCTCGGCGAGCGGGTCGAGCTCCAGGCAGTGCGCCGCGCTCAGGCGCTCGCAGCTCATGGCCACACCTCCACCTGCAGGAGCGCTCGCAGCCGCGCGAGCGCCTTCCCCACGCGGCGGCGCACCGCGTCGGGGTGAAGCCCGAGCGCCGCGCCGATCTCGCCGTAGGTGAGGCCGCGCGACGCCTTGAGGCAGAACGCCTCGCGCTCTTCGGCGCCGAGGCTGGCGAGCGCGCTGGCGAACGCCGCCCGCTCCTCGTCGGCGACCAGGCCCGCGAACGGCGGCGCCTCCTCGCGCGGGGCCTGCTCCTCGCGCAGCCCTCCTTGGGCCACGTAGCGCCGCCCTCGCCGGCGGCGCTCGTTGAGGGCCAGGTTGCGGACGACCGTGTACAGCAGCGCCTTGAACCGCCCCTGCCCGCGCCGACGCTGCAGGAGGTTCAAGAACGCTTGCTGGACGAGGTCCTCGGCCGTGGCGAGGTCACCCGTCAGCCCGCGCGCGTAGGCCACGGCCCCGCGGTAATGGCGGCGGAACAGCGCGCTGAACGCGCCGCGCGAGCCGGCGCGCCAGGCTCGCTCGAGCGCCTCGTCGCACACGTCGTCGTCGTTCACGCAGTCGCGTCCCTCGTGCCCCCTACACACCACGAGGGTAGCGCTGCGGCGCTCCTCCCGCGAACGCTTCCCCATCACCGCCGCTCCGGTGAGAACCATCTCGGGCGCAGCGTGTCGGCGAGCCCTCGGAATGCGTTTCAAATTCCGCCCAGGGCGAAACGACCCCGGTCTCCAGGCATTTCTTTGAAAAGAGTTAGATCGGCACAAGCGGTGCTCAATGCGCCGGCCATGACGCGCACCGTACCGGGACTCCTCCTCGCGCTCGTGCTCCTGCTCCCCGCGGTGGCGCACGCCCAGCCCGCGGCGCCCGACCGGCGCACCGGGCTCGCCCCCAGCCAGCCCGCGCTCGGGACCGACCAGCTCCTCGACTACATGCGGGCGGTCGAGTCGCTCACGACCGAGTTCGAGTGGGAGACCCGCGGCGACTCGCGCCGCCAGCTCCACGCCAGCCGGATCCGCATGGTCGCCCAGTGGGAGCGCCCGGCGAGCGGCGGGCCGCCCGTGCTGGTCGGGGCCACCATCCAGCCCGTGGCGGGCGGCCGGCTCCATTTCGGCGACCACGAGATCAACAAGATCACGATCAACCGCAAGGGCGAGATCCACCTCGACCGCAAGGGGATCGACGTCACGGTCTACAAGGTCACGCGCCAGCGCAACGGCGACCTCGTGCTCGACCTGCCCTGGTGGACCTTCGGCGACGTGACGATCAAGGCAGCCGACCTCGGCCCCGTGACCCTGACCCGCTGGCCGCCCACGCTCGACGAGCTGCTGACCTCGGCCGCCGCGTTCAAGCCGAGCAGCGGCGGCGAGACGCAGCACGAGGGGCTGTTCACCTGGCGGCTGGCCGGCCGGGCCCGCGAGCACGCGTTCCCGGTGGAGGGCGGCGCGCTGCGCGCCGCGTCGCGCTTCGACCTCCGCGGCGGCGGCGTGCTGCGGCCCGACGGCAGCTTCGAGACCGTCGGGACCAACCAGCTCACGCTCGAGCTGACCGTCGGCTCGACCCGCTACACCAAGGGCACGGGCAACCTCGACGCCGAGCTCCGCAGCGGCGCGGCGCGCTTCGACGGGCGCTACGCCGTCTCGGTGCCCGCGAGCGAGCGCGGCGCGTTCGCCATGACCGTCGACGGCCAGCTGAGCTACTCGGTGGACGCCGACGCGATCCGCCTGAGCGTCCCGAGCGGCGCGCGGATCCGCGGCGAGGACGTGGCCCT
>CAZMSZ010000192.1:0-3071 GCA_964569055.1 uncultured Planctomycetota bacterium
CGCCGGCTCGCCGCGAGCGGCCTGGTCTACGGGCCGAGCGTCCGCACCCTGGCCGAGGCCTGGCTGGGGGAGGGCGAGCTGCTCGCGCGGCTCGAGCCGGCGGGCGAGGGCGCGGCCGGCGGCGCGCCTTCGCGCCTCGACCCGGGGCTGGTCGACGGCGCCATGCAGGCGATCGCCGGGCTGACCCTGGCGCACCCCCTCGAGGGGGCCACGTTCCTGGGCTTCTCGATCCGAAGGCTGGTGGTGCAGGCGCCCGTCGACCGCGGCTGCTGGGCCCACGTCCGCCTGCGCAGCGCCCTCGACGGGGAGAGCGAGTCCTTCCGCTGCGACGTGGAGCTGCTCGCGCCGAGCGGGCGCGTGCTCGCCGCGTTCGACGAGGTCGGGCTCAAGCGGCTGTGGCCCCGCGACCAGGCCGGCCTGTTCGGGCCGCCCGCCCGGGCCTGGCGGGTGGAGCTCGAGCCGCTGGCGGGCGACCCACCCGCGCGCCCGCGCCTGGAGGCGAGCGCCACGGTGCTCCTGGTCGGGGCGCCCTCTCCCCTGCGGGCCGCGCTCGAGCGCGAGGTCGAGGCGGCGGGGGGGGTCGCGCTCCCCACCGCGCCCGAGGCCCTGGTCGCGGATGCGCCGCGCATGCTGGCCGGGTCCACCCGCGTCGCCCTGCTCGAGCCCGAGCTCGAGGCGCTCGGCGCGGTGTGCGGCGCGCTGGCGGGCGCGGTCGCCGCGGGGGCGAGGGCGCCGGCGGGGTTGGCGGTGGTCACGGCCGACGAGGCGGCGCTCGGCTTCGTGCGGGCGCTGGATCGCGAGCGCCCCGAGTGGGGCTGCCGCGCGCTCCACCTCGCCGCGGGTGAGCCGCCCCCCGCCGGAGAGCTGGCGCGGCGCGCGCTCGTCGCGCTCGCGGGCAGCGGGCTCGCCCCGCGCCTGGTGACCGAGCTGCACGACGGCGAGCCGCGCGCGCCGCGCCTGGCGCCGCTCCCGCTGACGTCCCCCGAGGAGGCCGCGCCCGCGCCGTTCCGCGCGCGCGGGGTGTACTGGATCACCGGCGGCCTGGGCGGCCTGGGGCTGACGATCGGCGAGCTGCTCGCGGCGCGCCTCGGCGCGCGCCTCCTCCTGACCGGCCGGCGCGCCCGCCCCGATCCCGAGGCGCTGGAGCGGATCGAGCGCGCCGGGGGCGAGGCGCTCTACGTCTCGGCCGACGCGTCCGACCCGGCCGCGCTGCGGCGCGCGCTCGAGGCGGCCCGGTCCGCCTGGGGCGAGGTGCACGGCGTGATCCACGCCGCAGGCGTGCTGGCCGACGCGCTGGTGGGCCAGCGCACGGCCGAGCGCACCCGCGCGGTGCTGGCCCCCAAGCTCGAGGGTGCGCGCGCGCTGGCCGCGGTCACCGAGGGCGAGCCGCTCGAGCTGTTCTGCCTGTTCTCCTCGCTGTCTGCCCTGCTGGGCGTCCCCGGGCAGACCGACTACGCGGCCGCCAACGCCGGCCTGGACGGGCTGGCGCGCCGCCTGCGCCGGCGCGGCTGCGCGGTGGTCAGCCTGGCGTGGGGGCCGTGGCGCGAGGTGGGCATGGTCCAGGGCGAGGCCTACCAGCGCGGGTTCGCGGCCCAGGGGCTGCGGCCGCTCGCGCCGACCGCCGGCGCGGAGGCGTTCTGGGCCGCGGCCGCGCTGGCCGCCCGCGAGGGGCTCCGTCACCTCGTGGTGGCCGACGTGGCCCCGCGGCGCGAAGCCGCCTTGGTGGAGGCGTTCAACCGACCGGCCGGCGCGGCGCGCGCGGCCGCCCAGGAGCGGAGCGCGACCGTCACCGCGCGGGGCCCCGCCGCGGGGGTCCGGGCCTACGTGACCGAGCGCCTGGCCGGCCACCTGCGGCAGGCGCCCGCCGCGATCGACACGCGCGCACCCTTCCAGAGCCTGGGGGTCGACTCGCTGATGGCCGTCGGGCTGGTGCGTGACCTCGAGCGGCGGTTCGCGCTGCGGCTCTACCCCACGCTGTTGTTCGAGCTGCCGACGATCGACGACCTCGCCGAGCACCTCGCGGCCGAGCACGGCGCGGCGATCCAGGCCGCCGCCGCGCCGAGCGCGCCCGTCGCCGCGTCACCCGCGGCGACGACGAGCGCCGGCGCCGAGGCCCAGGGCGCGTGGTGGGTCGGGGTCGAGCCCGGCCGTTTGCTCCCGGGCCCGCTCGCGCTCGAGCCGCCGGGGCCGGGCGAGGTCGAGCTCGAGGTGCGCGCGGCGGGGGTCAACTTCATCGACCTCCTCGCCGTCGCGGGCGCGCACCCCGTCCACGGCGCGGCGCGGTTCGTCCCCGGCCATGAGGTCGCGGGCGTGGTCCGCGCGGTCGGCTCCGGAGTGGACGACCTCGCGCCAGGTGACCGCGTGTTCGCCCTGATCGCGGGCGGCGGCTACGCGCCCCGAGTGGTCGCGCCGCGCGCCGCCTGCCTCCCGCTCCCGGCCGCGCTCGACTTCACCGCCGGGGCCGCCGTGCTCGTGACCGGCCTGACCGCGATCGCCTGCGTGGAGGAGAAGGGGCGGGTCGCGGCCGGCGAGCGGGTGCTGGTGCAGGCCGCCGCCGGCGCGACCGGCCTGGCCTGCGTGCAGCTCGCGCTGCATCGCGGGGCCGAGGTGCTCGGCACCGCCAGCCACCCCGACAAGCTGCGCCGCCTGGCCGCCCTCGGCGTGGCCCACCCGATCGACTACCGCGCCGAGCCGTTCGACGCGGCCGTGCGGCGCCTGACCCGCGGCGACGGGGTCGACGTGGTGATCGACTCCCTCTCGGGCGACGCGATCCCGCGCGGCCTGGCCCTCCTCCGCCCGGGCGGCCGGTTCGTGGAGCTCGGCGCCGCCGGCGTGATCGACCCCCCGCAGGTCGACCCCGCCCGCCTGTTCCTGAACGACCAGGACTTCGTGACGGTCAACGTGGCCCGCCTGGCCGCCAGCCCCGCCCGCCTGCGCGCCCACGCGCGCCGGCTGCTCGAGCTGCTCGAGCAGGGCGTGCTGCGCCCCGAGGTGGGCCACGTCCTCCCGCTCGCCGAGGCCGACGAGGCCCACCGCCTGCTGCGCGAGCGGAGGAACTACGGCAAGGTAGT
>CAZMSZ010000192.1:3171-6284 GCA_964569055.1 uncultured Planctomycetota bacterium
CGAGGAGCTGGCCTGGAAGGAGACCTGCCGCGCGTTCGCGGCCGAGGTCATGGCGCCGCTCGCCCCGGTGTTCGACCGCGAGAACCGCTTCCCCCGCGAGGTGCACGAGGCGGCGCGGGCGCGCGGGCTGGTCGACATCTGCTTCCCGCGCGAGCTGGGCGGGCGCGGGCTGCCGTTCCGCTTCCTGGCGGTGGGCGGCGAGGAGCTGGCGGCGGTGTGCGCGCCGACCGCGTTCACGCTCGGCTTCAACCACGGGGCGCTGCGCCCCGTGCTCCACGCCGGCACGCCCGCGCAGCAGCAGCGGTTCGTGGCCGACCTCCTGGGGCGCGGGGGCTACGCCGCGCTGTGCCTGACCGAGCCCGAGGCGAGCGGGTCGAACCTGCTCGCGACCCGCTCGCTGGCGCGCCGGGTGGACGGAGCGTGGCGGCTGTCGGGGACCAAGTGCATGGTCGGCAACGGGACCGAGGCCGAGCTGTTCGTGGTGCTGGCCGAGGCGGAGACGGGCGGGCGCCGGCGCGGGCCGACCTTCTTCGCCGTGCCGCGCGGCGAGGGGGTGCGGGTCGGCCCCAACACCGACAAGCTCGGCTTCCGCTGCGTGCCCACCCCGACGGTGGTGTTCGAGGAGGTGGCGCTCGATGACGAGCACCTGCTGGGCGAGGTCGGGCAGGCCGAGCAGCTGCTGCTCGAGACGCTCGACTTCATTCGCTTCGGCGGCTCGGCCGTGATCCTGGGGATCGTGGTGGGCGGGCTGCGCGACCTCGTCCCCTGGCTCGAGGAGCGGCGGGTGGCGCCCGACGACCCGCTGGTGAGCAAGGGCGACGTGCAGATGCTCCTCGGCGACCTGTACGCCGAGGTCCAGGCCGTGCGCCACCTCATGTGGCGCGCCGCCGACCTGCTCGACGCCGGCCGCCCCTGCTCCAACGAGACCGCGGCCGCCAAGCTGCTCGCCTCCGAGCTGGCGGTCCGCGCCACCAACGCCTTCGCCCAGCTCTACGGCTGGCGCGGGATCGACGGCGAGTGGCCCGCGGCCAAGCGGCTGCGCGACGCGCGGGCGACCACGATCTACGAGGGGACCAGCCAGGTGCAGCGGCTGCACCTCGCCCGCGCGCTGCGCCGCTCGATCCGCACCGGGGGGTGGCTGTAGTGGCGCGGATCGTCCCGTTCACCAAGAACCGCGAGGTGGTCTACGACCTGCTCACGCGCGCCAAGCGGTTCCACTGCCCGGTGACCACGAGCTGGGAGCTCGACGTGGGGGCGCTCGAGGCGGCGCGCCGGCGGGTGCGCGTCAACGGCCGCGTGCTCGGGCTGACCGCCTGCCTGGCCCGCGCCACGGCCCTCACGGTCGAGCGGCACCCCAAGCTCAACCACCACCTGTTCCACGGGCTGTTCGGGAAGTACGAGGTCGCGTTCGAGGAGATCCGCTGCCAGCTCGTGATCGTGCGCCGCACCCCCAGCCGCGAGCGGATCGTGTTGCCGCTGATCGTGGAGCGCGCCAACGAGCGCAGCGCGGTCGAGATCCAGGAGCTGATCGACCACCACCGCTACGCGCCGCTCGAGGAGCTGCCGCAGTTCGCCGCGTTCGAGCGCCTCAAGCGCCTGCCCCGGTTCGTGCTCTCCTGGCTGAGCTACAAGGTCCGCAGCGACCACCGCGTCTACTCGCGCTACTTCGGGACCTACGGCCTCTCCACCCTCACCGGGCGCGGAGTGGGGCCGGTGGCGACCGCCACCTACGCCAACACCTGCGCCGCGTTCGTGACCGGCGGGGTGACCGAGCGGGCGCAGGTCCGGGGTGGGCAGGTGGTCGCCGCCAAGGTGCTGCCGATCGGGTTCGTGACCGACCACTACCTCCTGGACGGGCTCGACATGGTCGAGCCCATGGCGACGCTGCGCGCGCTGCTGCGCGACCCGACCCGCCTCGGGCTCCCCGGCGAGGAACCTGCGGCGGAGGAGACGAGCTCGTGAGCTTCCGCCCGCGCTACGCCCCCGACGAGGTGCGCCGCCTGGTCGAGAGCGGCCGGCTCACCCGCTGGCAGATCTACGCGCTCGAGCACCAGCACCCGCTCAACCAGCTCAGCCACTTCCTCGGGATTCCGCTGCTGCTGTACGCCGCGTTCTGGCCGTTCGTGGCGCTCGCCCTGCATGGCGAGTTCCCCTGGGTGCTGTGGATCGTGGGCAACGCCCTTGGCTGGGCGCTCCAGCTCGCCGGGCACGCGATCGAGGGGAACCGCCCCGCCTTCGTGCGCGACCCGCTGCAAATGCTGATCGGCCCCGTGTTCTTCCTCGCCAAGCCGCTGCACTGGCTGCGCGGCGCGCCGGAGCTCTCGCTCGACCCCGAGCTGCTCGCGGCCTGCGGGGTCTCGGGCGAGGAGGGCGCCCGCTGAGGCCGGAGCCACTCGTGGCCCGCGCCGCCCCCGAGCGCGGGCGCGCGCTCCTGCTCCCGGGGAACGAGCTGGACGGCCCGCAGTACGCCGGGCTGGCGGATGCGCTGGCGGCCCGCGGCTGGACCACGACCGCCCTCACGCTGCCCGCCTTCCTCGGGCTGCCGCCCGCGTCCGGGAGCGCCTGGAGCTGGGACGAGCTGATCGCCGCAGCGCGCGCCGCCCTGCGCGAGCACGCGCCGGGCGGGCTCCTGATCGGCCACTCCCTCGGCGGCCTGCTGGCGCTCCTCGCCGCGGCCGGCCGGGACGAGCCGGCCGGCCCCGCGCGCCTGGCCCTGCTGGAGCCCGCCATCCCGCCCACCCGCCGCGCGGCCGCTGGCGGCGCGCGCCAGTACACCCGGCAGGTCCTCGAGCGCGACCGCGAGCGCTTCGTCAACCAGCCCGGCCCCTTCCGTCGCCTGGCCCGCCCGGAGGCGTTCCCGCCCGAGGCCCTGGCGCGCTACCTCGCGATCCGTCGCGCGGCCGACCCCACCGTGGTGGGCGCGCTGCTCGCTGCGCTGCCGGCGCTCTACCCGCTGCCGCTGGCGGCGGTGCGCGCCCCCGTCCTGCTCGTGCGCGGCGCGCGCTCCGGCTGGCGCGCCGCGATCGGCGGCTGGCTCCTCGCCCGTCAGCTCCCCGCCGCGCGCCGAGTGAGCGTGCCCGAGGCGGGCCACTGGCTGGGCCTCGAGCAGCCCG
>CAZMSZ010000192.1:6384-13635 GCA_964569055.1 uncultured Planctomycetota bacterium
CCGCTCCGCTCGCCGCCGCCGGGGCCGCGCTTGGGGAACCCACCCGGGCCGCGGCGCGGGCCGCCGGGGCCGCGCTTGTGGAACCCGCCGGGGCCGCGCTTGGGGCCGCCGGGCGCGCCGCGGTGGCGGACGCGCGGGGGGCCGCGGCGGTCGCCGTAGTCGCGGTCGTCGCGGGGAGCGTCGCCGCGCGGGGGGCCGCGACGACCGTCGCGGTCGTCGCGGCGCGGGCGCGGGGGGCCGCGGCGGCGGTCGCCGTAGTCGCGGTCGTCGCGCCGAGCGCGCGGGGGGCCGCGGCGTTCGGCGGGAGCGTGCCCCTCGCCCGACTCGCCGTCGGGGTGGGCCAGGCGAGGGCGCGCGGGGCGGCCGCGGATCGTGGCGCGGCCGAGGGCCTGCAGGATCGCGTCGGCGTGCTCGCCCGCCACCCGCACGAAGCACACCCGCTCCAGGATCCGGATCGAGCCGACGACGCTCCCCGGCAGCCCGCTCTCGCCCGCGACGGCGCCGACGATGTCGCCGGGGCGGACCCGGTCGACGTGCCCCACCGAGAGCACCAGCTCCACCTCGCCCTCGCGCGTCGCCGGCGCGCGCTCGCCGCCGCGCTCGGGTGGTCCGCCCTCGCGGGGCTCGCGCGGGCGGCGGTCGAAGCGCGGCTCGGGCTCGGGCTCGGGCTCGAGCGCGAGCGGCCCCTCGCCCCAGGCGATCCGCAGCGCCGCGGCGGCGACTTGGGTCGGGTCGAGCCCCTCGCTCACCAGGCCGCTCACCAGCTCCAGCAGCTCGTCCTGCTCGCCGCCCGCCAGCTCGCGCACGCGCTCGAGCAGCCGCTCGCGCCGGCGGTCGAGCAGCTCGGCGCGGCCCGGCACCCGCATGGGCTCCATGCGCTTGCCCGCGTAGCGCTCGATGCTCTGCAGCAGCCGCCGCTCGCGCGGCTCCCAGAACGAGATCGCGCGCCCCTCACGGCCGGCCCGCCCGGTGCGCCCGATCCGGTGGACGTAGACCTCCTCGTCGAGCGGCATGTCGTAGTTGACGACGAGGTCGATGTGCTCCACGTCGAGCCCGCGCGCGGCCACGTCGGTCGCGACCACGATCTGCACGCGCCGCTTGCGCAGGCGCGCCACGACGACCTCCCGCTGGGGCTGGCTCATGCCGCCGTGGACCGACTCGGCGCGATGCCCGTGCGCCTGGAGCCGCTCGGTCAGCTCGGCGCAGGTGCGCTGGGTGCGCACGAACACCAGCACCGCCTCGTAGTCCTCGGTCTCGAGCACCCGCTCGAGCGCCTCCCCCTTCTCGCGGGCCGGCACGCGCGCGGCGAGCTGGGTGACGCTCGGGACGGTGAGCGTCTTGTGCTCGACCCGGACGTCGGCGGGGTCGCGCAGGTAGCGCTCGGCCACGCGCCGGATCGGGCCGGGCAAGGTGGCCGAGAACAGCGCCACTTGCCGCTGGGCGGGCGCGTGCTCGAGGATCCACTCCACGTCGTCGATGAACCCCATCTTGAGCATCTCGTCGGCCTCGTCGAGGCCGAAGAAGCGCACGCGGCCGAGGTCGAGCGTCCCGCGCTCGAGGTGGTCCTTCACCCGCCCCGGCGTGCCGATCACCACGTCCACCCCGCGGCGCAGCGCGCCGAGCTGGATCCGGATCGGCTGGCCCCCGTAGATCGGGAGCACCTGCACGCCGCGCTCGCCGAGGCGGCGGCCGTAGGCCCGCACGGCCTCGCTCACCTGCAGCGCCAGCTCGCGGGTCGGCACCAGCACGATCGCCTGCACCCCGTCGGCGTCGGGGTCGAGGTGGTGCAGCAAGGGCAGCGCGAAGGCGGCGGTCTTGCCCGTGCCGGTCTGGGCCTGGCCGAACAGGTCGCGCCCGGCGAGGAGCGGGGGGATCGCGCGAGCCTGGATCGGCGTCGGCTGCTCGTAGCCGAGCTCCTCGAGGGCGCGCAGCAGCGGCGCCGCGAGCCCGAGCTCGGCGAAGGCGGGCTCGCTCTCGGGAGCGGCCGCCGCCGCGGCAGGCGCCGTCGCAGCGGGCTCCGCCGCGGCGGACGCCTCGGGCGTCGGCGGCTCGGGTGTGGGCTCGTCGCTGGCGGGCTCTGTCATGAAGTCCCCGTGCGCCGCGCCGCGGCCGAGGGCTCGCGGTGAACCGACCGGTCCGTCGGCGTCCGAGGCGCCCATGATCCGCGATCGAGGGCGCCAGCCGAAGCGTGCCGGGGGAGCGCCGCCTGCCAGGGCGAGCGGTAGACGCAGAGCGGCTCGCGCCCGCGGTGGCCGTAGAGGAGGAACCGCAGGCGGGCCGGCTCGCCGGGCGGGAGGTCGAGCTCGACGACCCCCACGTTGAGCCCGCTGTAGGGGTTCTGCGTCGCGCCCGGCTCGCCGTGCAGGAAGCGCACCCGGGCGGCGAGCGCGTCGTCCTCGGTCGCGACCCGGCGCGTGAACGCGATCGAGAGCTGCGCGCCCACGCGCTCGGGCAGGCCCTGCAGGTTGGTCAGCGCGCTCGAGACCAGCTGGAACGCGCGCGGGCCGCGCTCGCCCCAGCGCAGCTCGTGGGCGCAGCCGATATGGATATCCCCGCTCAACAGCGCGACGAGCTGCTCCGGGTGCCGCCGCTGGTGCTCGTGGAGCAGCCGCAGCAGCCGGTCGCGGTCGCGCACCTGCGGCCCGGCGGCCCAGCGATCGGCGAAGTCCTCGCCCGCGCGGGCGAACGGCCGCAGCGCGCGGGCCGCCCACTGCGGGAGGTGGACGACGGGCACGCTCGCCACCACCAAGGCGGCCGGGCGCGCCGCGTTGCGCGCCAAGAACCGCTCGAGGGCCGCGAGCTGGGCGGGGCGCAGCAGGCAGGCCTCGGGCCCCGCGCACCGCTCGCTGCGCAGGTCGAGCACGAACACCGCGGCCGGCCCGAGCTCGAGCCCGTAGCCGAAGTCGGCGCGCGGCGCGCCGAGCGGGTGCACCCGCGAGCCCTGGTAGTCGAAGTAGGCCGCGCGCGCCCCGGCGAACACCCGCTGCCAGTCGGGCTCGAGGTGGGCGGGGTCGGTCCCCCAGTTGTCGATCAGCTCGTGGTCGTCCCAGATCGGGCAGCAGGGGAAGCGCGCCAGCAGCGCCTGCCAGCCGGGGACCCCCCAGAACCGGCGATAGCGCTCCTGATAGAGCGCCCGCACCTCCTCGGCCGTGCACTCTCGCAGGCTGCGGCGCCCGGGCGGCGCGACCGCCGCGAAGTGAGCGGGGTCGAACAGCGAGAGCCGCTGGGGGCGGTCGGCGTACATTTGGTCCCCGACCATTAGCACCAGCCGCACGTCGTGCCGCTCGAGGCAGCGATAGGCGGCGGTCAGCATGGCCGCCGCGCGTCGCGAGACGCGCCCGCGCGCGGTAAAGGGCTGCGAGCAGCTCATGAGCCCCATCGCGAGGCGCCGCGGGGCCTCGTCCTCGCCGGGCGCGGTGACGAACGCGCCCGCGCCGACGAGGCGACCGCCCGCCCCCTCGACCAAGAACCGATAGCGCTCGCTGGGCGCGAGCGGGCGTGCGGGGCGCACCTCGTCAGGCACCAAGAACGAGCCCGTCCCATCGCGCTCCGCGCCGCCTGGCGGGAGCTCGACCGTCCCGTCCAGCGCCACGCCGCGAGCCGACCAACAGCGGACCCGCAGGGGACCCGGCGCGAGCACGCGGACCCACAGCCGGACCGAGGTCGGTCCGACCGCCCCGACCGCGACCATTTCGCGCGCCGGTTCGCCGCGAAACGTGGGGGCGCGTCCGGTCCACCGCCTTCAGCGGAGCGAGCGCCGTTCCACCCCCGCACGGGCCCAGGGACGCGGACCGCGCGCCTGCCGCTGGGACGACCACGTCGCGAGTGGCCTCCGGCGGCCCATGGGCGGCGGATCGCAGCGCCCTCCGCGCGTTCGATCCTCAGCCGACCCCGATCACCAGCGCCAGCGCCTCGAGCTCGACCCGTTCGCCGGCGACCGCGGCGACCAGGCGCTCGCGCGCGGCGAGCTCGGCCTCGGCGGCGGCGCGCTCGGCGGGGTCGGCGCGGGCCACGCGGCCGCGCAGGAAGGCGACGTCGTCGGCGAGGTCCTCCTCGAGGCGGCGCACGGCGTCCTCGACCTCGGCCCGGCGTCCCTCGCGGATCGACGTCAGGGCCAGCTCCACCCCGGCCCGCACGGCGGCCCACATGGCGCGCAGGTCCGCGGCGCGGGCCAGGTCGTCGGGGTCGAGCTTGCGGTCGCTGGAGTCGGTCCCCTCGAGGGCGGCCTGCAGCGCGCGGTCGGCGACCAGCGTCGCGGGCGGGGTCGCGCCCGGGCGCAGGCGGATCACGGCCGAGCGGACCTGCGTCCACAGGTGGGCCTGCGCCCGGTAGCGCAGGCCGCTCGGCAGCCCCTCGTCGGCCAGCGCGGTGCGCGCGACCACGTGCAGGTAGGCGTGGCCGCGCCGCTCGGGGCCGAGCGCGCGGATCCAGGCGGAGGCGCGCCCCTCGCGCTCGGCGAACAGGTCGCGCACCAGCGTGTCGACCAGGGGGTGGCCCGGGCCGAACAGCTCGAGCGACTCGTCGGCCAGCGCCTTGTCGCGCGAGAACGTGCCGCGGCGCCGCACCCGCCCCTCGCTCGGCACGTGGCCGCGCGCGAGCCCATCGGGGACGCGGGTCAGGTGGTCCCAGCGCCAGTCGACGCTCCACTGCTCGTCGCCGAGGGGCTTGATCGTGATCCCCACCCGGCGCGCCCAGGCCGCCAGGCTCGGCGCGTCGCGCGCGCCGTCCACCGAGGCCAGCACCTCCGCCTGCTCGGCCGCCTCCTCCAGGCGGCGGGTGGAGGCGTCGAGGGCCCGCTCGTAGGCCTGGTCGGCCCGCGCCCGCTCGGCGGCCACCCGCTCGGCGAGCGGGCCGGCGAGCGCGCGCAGCGCCTCGGCGCCGGTGCAGGCCGCGCGGGTCACCTCGCGCTGCACCTCGGGCAGCAGGAACTCGAGCCCGCCCAGCGAGCGCTCGTACACCCCGAGCACCTCGTCGTGCAGCCGCAGCAGCGCCCGCTCGCTCGGCATGGGCCCGCACAGCACGACCGAGCGCACGGGGCGGTCGGCGCGGCGGCCGATCCGGTCGAGGCGGCCGATCCGCTGCTCGAGCCGACCCACCGCCCAGGGCTGGTCGAGGTGCAGCAGCGCGCTCGCGATCTGGAAGTTGCGCCCCTCGCCGCCGAGCTCGTCGGACACGAGCACCTGGCAGGGCCCGCCCGGCTGCTGGAAGCGGAGCGCGATCTCGCCGAGCTGCTGCTCGTCGAGGCCGTGGTGGATCGCGCCGACCGCGTCGGGGCCGAGCTCGTCCTTGAGCGCGTCGGCGAACGCCTCGACCTGCTCGCGGTCCTGCGCGAACACCAGCACCTTGCGCCCGCCGCGCCGCGCCGTGCGCAGCCAGCTCAGGGCGGCCTGCGTGCGCGCGCAGCCGCGGCGGGCCTCGGTCATCCAGGTGTGCGTCAGCCGGATCGCCTCGGCCAGCCAGGCCTGCTCGCCCGGGAGGGGCGGCGCCTCGGCCACCACGCGGCCGAGCAGATACTCCTCCTCCGCCGGGCCGGGGTCGGCGCCGAGCGCTGCGAGCGGGTCGAAGCTCGCGCCGCCGCGGCGCGGGCGCTCCAGCGCCTTGCGGCGCCGCTCGAGCAGCTCGAGCAGGGGCACCGGCGCGGTGCAGGCCCGCCGGCGGTAGAGGCCGCGCAGCACGGCGTGGAGCGGCGCCTCGTCGGGTGGCACGTCCCCGCCCGGGACGGCGTCCATGTGCTCGAGGAGCGCCACCTCGCTCGGGGGCGCGGCGTAGGTCAGCACCTCGCGCTCGCGCTTGCAGAGCGCGGTGCCGAGCTGCTGGACCGTCGCCCGCCGCGTGCGCACGATCCGCCGGTCGACGCGGTGGTATTCCTGCACGTAGGCCAGCAGCTCGTCGAGCGCCTCCTCCTCGCCCTGCTCCACCCGCGCCGCGAAGTCGCGCGCGTGCGGGTCGTCCGCCAGGAGCTCGACCAGCGCGTCCGCCCGCTGCGCGCGCCACGCCAGGGGCGCCGCCTCGCCCGCGGCGCGGCGCCGCTCGAGCTCGCGCAGCGTCTCGTCGAGGGCCGTCGCGACCCGGTCGCGCGCCTCGAGCGCGCGGGCGAAGCGCTCGGGCTGCGCCGGGTCGTAGGCCTCGGGCGCGACCAGGCCCAGCAGCCCGAGCAGCCCGCGCACGTCCCCCTTGGCCGGGGTCGCCGAGAGCGCGAGCAGGCCGCGCGCCTCCGTCGCCAGCCGCCGCAGGCAGCCGTAGAGCGGGAGATCGGGGTGGACCTGGTGCGCCTCGTCCACGACCACCACGTCCCAGCGCGCTCCCAGGAGCGCCTCCTGGAAGGAGGGCGCGGCCTCGAGCGCGGCGGTCGACACGATCAGCCGCGGCGCCGCGAGCAGGTCCTCGACCTCGGCCGCGTCGAGCCGCGCCGCGTCCACGTGCACGAACACCTGCTCGCCGAAGCGCAAGAACAGCTCGCACAGCCACTGGCGGCTCATGGCGCCGGGGGCCACCACCAGCACGCGCAGGTCGTGCTCGGCGGCGGCGAGCGCCTGCAGCACCAGCCCGGCCTCGATCGTCTTGCCGAGCCCCACCTCGTCGGCGAGCACGAACCGGGGCGCGCGGTCGGTCAGCACCCGCCGCGCGGCGTGGATCTGGTGGGGGAGCGGCTGGATCCGCGCGCCGAGGAAGGCCGGGATCCCGAACGCGTCCTCGTACCACAGCGAGCAGCTCCGCAGCAGCTCCAGCCGGGCCCCGAACGCGGCCGAGCCGCGCCAGGAGAGCGCGGTGAGCAGCTCGAGCGGATCGCCGCTGCGCGGACCCGTCGGATCGAGCCAGGTCTCGTCGAGGGCGCGCTCCTCGTCGCCCACGCGCACCGCGTAGCGCCACAGCGCGTCCGCCCCGTCCTCGAGCGCGCGCTCGACCACCCCCTCCACGGCCGCGGCCTGCTCCGACGCCTCCGTCGCCGGATCGATCACGCGGACCCGCTGCCCCGGGTGAAGCCGCGCGCGCACGAGGTCGGTCTGCCCCTCGACCCGCATCTCGCGCGGCGGGGCGGGAGGCCAGCGGATCAGCGCGAACCCACCCGCGCTCGGCGCGATCACGCGCCCGTATCCCAGCTCGCGGCGACGACGGTCTCGAATCAAGGCTCCGGCAGGGACGCTCATAGGGGCGGGAGTCTACCGGCCCCCGGGAGTAGTGCGGGGAAGCACCGCGAAGCGAGGGTCGAGAGCGCCAAGGAAGAGCTGTCGCTCGCGAGCCCGGCTCCCT
>CAZMSZ010000193.1:0-5689 GCA_964569055.1 uncultured Planctomycetota bacterium
GACTTGTGACCCGTCGTCGCTCTCGCCGATCGCCCGGTCGAGCGAGATCGGGTGCTTGCTGATCTTCATGATCCGGCGGCACTCGGCCACCGGGATCTTGAGCTCGGCCGCCAACTCCTCGAGCGTGGGCTCGCGCCCCATCTTCTGCAGCAGGCGCTTGTTGATGTTCCGCAGCTTCGACATGGTCTCGATCATGTGGACCGGGATGCGGATCGTGCGCGCCTGGTCGGCGATCGAGCGGGTGATCGCCTGCCGGATCCACCACGTCGCGTAGGTCGAGAACTTGTAGCCGCGGCGGTACTCGTACTTCTCGACCGCCTTCATGAGGCCGGTGTTCCCCTCCTGGATCAGGTCCAGGAACGACAGGCCGCGGTTGCGGTACTTCTTGGCGATCGAGACCACCAGGCGCAGGTTGCCGCCCGAGAGGTTGCGCTTGGCGCGCTCGTACGCCTCGAAGCGGCGCTCCATGAAGTACATCCGCTTGTCGAAGGTCGGCGGCAGGCTGGCCTGCCAGGCGACCTGCGCCTTGCAGCGCTTGTTGCGGCAGCCCTCCTTGGGGCAGCGCGGCCGCGCCGCGCTCGCGCCGAGCGACGACTCGTAGTCGAACTCCTCGCCGTACTTGTCCTCGAGCTCGCGCAGCTTGTCGGCCGCCCGCTTCGCCTCGGGGCCGCTGCCCTTCATCTGGCGCCGGTAGTACTTCATGTCGCGGTAGTCGTCGCGCATGACGTCGAGCCAGGGCCGGACCAGCTTGATCTGGATCCCGCACTCCTCGAGCAGCCAGGTGGCGCGGCGGCGCCGGACCTTGATCGCCTGCAGCAGCCGCTCGCGCTCCTTGGCGGGGAGCTTCTTCTCCCGCGCCCGCAGGTACATCTTGTAGGTCTCCTGGATCACGTTCTTGACCGTGTAGATCACCGGGTCGAGCCGCTTGGTCAGCTTGCTCTTGGTGGCGCCGGTCTCGTCGGTGCCCGGGATCTTGAGGGTGCGGTCGAACGCCAGCTCGTTGGCGATCACCTGCTCGAGCACCTTGACCCCGCGCTGGAGCATCTCGTGGTTCGAGATGAGCAGGTAGCGGAACCGCTTGCGGTAGACCTCGATCCGCTTGGCGAGCGTCAGCTCCTTCTCGCGCGAGAGGAGCGGGATCTCGCCCATCTGGGTCAGGTACATCCGGACGGGGTCGTCGATCTTCTCGTTGGCGTCCGAGAGCTCCTCGGCGAGCTCGGCCTCGAACTCCTCCTCGTCCTCGGGCCCGAAGTCCGCGAACTCGTCCTCGAGGTCCTCGGCGGTCTCGGGGCCGTCGAGGTCTTCCTCGTCCTCGGCCAGCTCCGACCCCTCCTCCTCGGGCAGCTCGGGTGCCTTCTCGTCGAACTCGGGCTCGGCGAGGTCGTCCGTGGCACGGCGCCGCTTGGCTTCCATCACGATCTCCTCTGTGTGCTCTCGGTATCGCTGCGCTCGGTCATGCGTCGGTCAGCGGGCCAGCTCGGCGCCGGCGGAGGCGCGCGCCTCGCTCGGCAGCTTGAGCTCCCTACTGACCTCGGCGTACTCGATCAGCAGCTTGTTCCTCGTGTCCCGGTCCTTGGCGGCCGCGATCTCCTGCTTCAGCAAGCGCTGCCGCTCGGCGAGCCGACGCTCGGCCAGGGCGGAGATGTCCCCCGAGGGGTCGTAACGCTTGCTCGGGTCGAAACGCCCGATGAGTCGCTCGCAAAGCGCGCGGTCCTCGGGCGCCTCGAGCCGGTCGAGCACGCGGGGCGGCTCGATCGGCCCTTCCTCCGCCGCGGCGAAGATCGCGGCCGCCACCCGCTGGGTGGCCCCCGGCGTGAAGTAGTGCGGTCCGGCGCCCTGCGCGCGGGCCTGCGCCGCGGCCTCCGGCTGGAACAGGAGGGCCTCGAGCACGTGCACCTCCTTCTCCGCGGCCGGTGGGCCAGGGGCGACGCGGGGGGGCTCCGCCGACCCATCGGAGGGGCGTCCGCGACCTCCCCCGCCGGCCCGCTCGGGGGCCTCGGCGCGCCGCGTGGCGGCCGCGTCCTGCCGCGCCTGCTTGGCCAGCTCGTCGCGCAGGACCTGCTCGGGGAGCCCGAACCGCTGGGCCACGTTGCCCAGCTCGCGGAACAGCCGGATCCGGTCGGGGATCCGCGCCAGCAGCTTGATCGCGGCGCGCACCGCCCGCTCCTGCCCGGCCGGCGAGGCGAGCGTGTAGCCGTCCAGGCTGCGGTCGATGATGAACGAGACCAGGTCATCCGCCTCGTCGAGGACCCGCGCCAGCAGCGCCGGGTCGCGCTGCACCGCCTCGTCGGGGTCGAGCCCGTCGGGGAGGCGCGCCACCTTGACCGTCAGCCCCTGCTCGCCGACCAGGTTGGCGAGCGCGCGCAGCGTGGCGCCCGCCCCCGCCTCGTCGCCGTCGAACAGGAGCACCACCTCGTCCACGTATCGGCGCGCGAGGCGAGCCTGCTCCAGGGTGAACGCGGTGCCGAGCGCCGCCACGAACTCGGGGTGGCCGGCCTGGTGGGGCACGACCACGTCCATGTAGCCCTCGACCACCACCAGCCGCTTCGGCCGCGCCTTGCGGGCGGCGTCCAGCCCGTACAGCAGCTTGCGCTTCTCGTACAGGTCCGGCACCTCCGGCGAGTTCATGTACTTGCGCTCGTCGTCGCCGAGCGTCCGCCCGCCGAACGCGACCGGCCGCCCCTGCTCGTCGCGGATCGGGAACATGAGCCGGTCGCGGAAGAAGGCGTAGGGCCGCCGCCCGTCGCGCCCAGGGCGCATCAGGCCGAGCTCGAGCAGGACGTCATTACTGATGTCGCGCGCGCGCGCGACGTCCTGCAGGGCGTCCCACTCGGGCGGGGCGACGCCGAGCCCGAACGCGCGCGCCGTCTCGGGCTGGATCCCGCGCCGCTCGAGGTACTCGCGCCCGCGGCGCCCGGCGGGCGTGTCGGAGGCGAGCACGCCGGCGAAGAACTCGGCCACGATGGCGGTCGCGCGCAGCAGCGCCGCCCGGCGCGCGTCGCGCGCGCGCTCCTGCGGGCTAGCGGCCTCGATCTCCACGCCCGCCCGCTCGGCGAGGCGGCGCAGGGCGTCGCCGAAGCGCAGCCCTTCGAGCTCGGCGACGAACTTGAACACATCGCCGCCCTTGCCGCAGCCGAAGCACTTGAACACGCCCTTGGCCGCGAGCACGTGAAACGACGCCGACCGCTCCTCGTGGAACGGGCAGCGGCCCCAGAAATCGCCGGGGCCGCGCTGTTGCAGCGTCACGTACTCCGACACCAGCGCGACCATGTCGATCCGCTCCCGGATGCGTTCCTTGGTCGTGTCGGAGACTCGGCCCAAGCCCCACCCGCTCGGCTGGGAACGCGGCGAAAGGGGTTATATACGCGCGGTGCGTCACCCGCGCAAGGATTGGGCGGAATCTACCCGCGTAAGTCCTTCTAGCTCTGTGTGTTCTCGCGCCAGGCCAGGAGCGCGCGAAAGCCATCCAGATCGAGCTCCTCGGGGCGTCGCCCCGGATCGGCCGCGCCGGCGGCGAGGGCGCGCTCCACCCACGCCAGCCCCGGCGCGCTCTTCGCCGCCAGGCGCGCCGCCTTCGCCAGGGTCTTGCGCCGATAGTTGAACAGCGCGCGCACCAGCTCGCTCAGCGCCGCGAACCCATCGTGGCGGCCCTCACGCGGGACGAAGCGCACCACGGCCGACGTGACCTTGGGCCGCGGGAAGAACACCTCGGGCGGGACCTTGCGGAGCAGGCGCACCTCGCGCGCGAGCGCGGCGCACAGCACCGACACGGCGCCGTACGCCTCGTCGCCGGGCCCGGCCGCGAACCGCTCGGCCGCCTCGAGCTGGACCATCACCACCATTCGCTCGAGGGGCAGCGGCGCCGCGAGGAGGAGCACCACCAGCGAGGTCGCCACGCTGTAGGGCAGGTTGGCCACGATCCGCAGCCGGCGTCCGCCGGCCAGCCGCTCGGCGAGGGCCTCGAGCACCAGCGGGTTGAGCTGGTTCTTGCCCGCGAGCGCGTCGGCCTCGAGCAGCGTCAGCCTCTCGGGCGCGGGCACCTGCGCGCGCGTGAGCGCGGCCACGCGCGGGTCGAGCTCGACGCCGATCACGTGGTGCGCCAGCTTCACCAGGCGCGAGGTCAGGATCCCGGGTCCGGTGCCGATCTCGAGCACCACGTCCTCGGGGCCGACCTCGCCCGCCCGCGCGATCGCGTCCGCCAGCGGCTCCTCGATCAGGAAGTTCTGACCGCTCGAGCGGCGCGGCTGGATCCCGGCCTGCGCCAGCAAGGCGCGCAGCTCCTCGCGCCTCACGGCTCGCGCTCGCCGTCCTCGCCCGGCGCCGGGCCGAACAGGCGATACAACCCGTAGGCGATCAGGCCGAGCACCGCGACCGAGAGCGCGATCGAGAGCAGCGGCTCGATCACCAGCCGCCAGGCCGCGACGATCGCCACGATCCCGCCCGCCGCGAGGGCGAGCTTGGCCGGCAGCGGGAGCGCGCGGGCCTGCTCGGCCTTGCCATCGAGCGCCTCGAGCCCGCGGCGCAGGTCGCGCACGCGCCGGACCGCCTCGTCCGCCTGCGCCAGCCCCTCGGGCCAGGGCACCGACGGGAGCGTGTCGGCGCCCTCGCCGCCGGCCTGGGGCGCCGCCTCGAGCTCCTCGGCGCGCGCCCGCTCCCGCGCGGCGAGCTCGCGGCGCGCCTCCTCCTGGAGCTTGGCCAGCTCGGCGTCGAGGTCCATAGGCCCGCAGTGTACTCGGCGAGACGCCCCCCGGAGGTTCGCCGCCGAGTCACTGCGCGCGGTCGTACAGCCTGGGCTTGCCCCCGCCGCTCGGGGTCAGCATGAGGTTGCTGCCGGTGCACTCGTAGCTGAACTCGCCCACGCTGCCGTCGTCCCAGCGCATCCAGAGCGTCTTCTCGTCGGCGCTCCAGCGGCCGTGGTCGGCGTCGCCCTCGCCGCTGTCGACCGCGGTCGAGCCGGTCGGGTTGCCGCCCATGTCGGTGTGCGTGCTACTCGCGAGGAGGCGGCTGCTCATGACGCACACCCCGTCCGCGCGCAACGTCAGGTACGTGACCGAGGTGCTCCCGAAGTCGCCCGACGAGTAGTGGCGCTCGGCGCGCCAGGCGCCCACCAGCCGCGGCTGGAGCTGCTGCGCGCCCATGGTGAAGGTGGAGACCAGCTGCTGGACCACGGGGTCGCGCGCCGCGATCCGGCCGACCTCGCCCACGGCCACGGCGAGCAGCCCCGTGTCTCGCAGGATCTTGAGGTACACGCGCGCCCGCACCTTCACGCCGGCGGGGCTGGTGCCCTCGAAGGTATGCGCCGCCACCGGGTCGCCCAGGGTCAGCCGCTCGGGCTCGCCCGCCTGGGCGAGGTGCGGGAACATTCGGCCGATCTGCGCCGCCACGAACTGGACCGCGCGCGGGTCCGAGGGGTCGCTCACGCCCTCGGCCGGCACGCCCACCAAGAAGAACGCCTCGAGCGGCTGCCCGTCCTGGAGCGCCTGGTCGGGCGGCGTGAGCAGCACCACGCCCTCGCTCTCCTTGGCGGTCCAGCCCGGCGGGTAGCGGAACGCGACGCCGATCGCGTGGCGCCAGCTCGGCCAGTCGGCGGTGGAGGCGGCGGGGCTCACGGGGCGCTCCTCGGGCCGACCCGGCGCGGGCGGTTGGCTCTGCGCCGCCGGCGCGACCGGCGTCGGCGCCGCGGGCGCGG
>CAZMSZ010000193.1:5789-13561 GCA_964569055.1 uncultured Planctomycetota bacterium
TAGCCCGCGTCCGCGCGCTCGAGCGACAGCGTGAGCCCGTCGCCCGAGGCCTCGCCGACCCAGGGGTCGGCGTCCTTGGCCAGCGGGTTGGCCGCAGGCTGGCCGGCGGGCCCGGCCCCCGGGCAGCCGAGCAGGGCCAGCAGCAGCGGGAGCGGGAGCAGCGGCGACGCGGTGCGAAGCATGAGGCGAGCCCTCGCGAATCGCCCGGATCATGCCCGGGCCGCCGCAGCCTGTCGACGGGCGCTCAGCCGCCCGCGAACGCGGGCGCGGGTCGAGCGCGCTCGGCGGCGGCGCGGGCCTCGAGGGCCGCGCGGATCGCGCGCGCCGGACAGCGCGCGGCGAGCTCGCGCCAGGCGAGCTCGCGCGCCTCGGGTGCGGCCGGGAGCGTGCCCGCGGCCAGGCGGAGCTGGTCCTCCACCGCGAGCACCAGCCGCGCCTCCACCTCGGGCCGCGCGGGCTCGTGCAGCCGGACCACGAGGTCGCCCGCCCCGCGCACCAGGGCCTCGCGCGCCAGCGCGCCGGCGTCGATCGCCACCACCCCGAGGGGGCCGGCGCGCAGCCGGCGCGGCAGCTCGCCCGGCAGCTCCAGCACCACCTCCGCCCCTTCGGGCAGACGCTCGCGCCGCTCGCGGGTGGTGTCGCGCACCTCGGGCGCCGGGTCGATCGCCGCGATCGCGCCGCGCAGCGCCTCGACCGGGGCGCTCCACAGCAGCCCGAGCGCGTCGTAGGCGAGGTTGAAGGGGAGGGTCAGCGCGAAGTCGAGGGCGTCGCCGGAGCGGGCCTCCGCGGCCAGCGCCGACTCGAACCGGTGGCGCGCGGTCCGCTTCACCCGGGTGGTCTCGCGGACGCGCTCGGTCAGCCTGCGCGCGAGCGCGACGCGCAGCTCGCCGCTCGAGAGCGCGCGCCCGGTCGCCTCGAAGCCGCTCACCGTCTGGCGCACGGGGCCGCGCTCGACCGTCTCGCGCGACTCGATCTCGTAGGACATGCAGCCAGTGGCCGCGCACGCCGCGAGCGCGGCGGCGGCGAGGAGCACACGGTCGATCAAGCCCAGAGCCGTCCCTCCCCCGCAGGCCCCGCATTGCACCGGACGCGAGGGCGATCGCCAAGCGAGATTTGCGGCCGCTTGCGCCGCCCGCGCCCCGCTGCCGACAATGCCCGCGTGGACCCAGGCCCCGCGCACAACCTCGGCCGCGGCGGCCCCAGCTCGGGGCCGGCCAGCCTGGTCGGTCAGCGGGTCGGGGCGTATCGGATCCAGGCGCTGCTCGCGCAGGGCGGCATGGGCGCCGTGTACGAGGCGTTCCACGACAAGCTGCAGCGGCAGGTCGCGCTCAAGACGCTGCTCGCCGGCGCGGCGGCCACCAAGGAGGAGGTCCAGCGGTTCGTGGCCGAGGCCCGCGCGGTGGCGCGCCTCAGCCACCCCAACGTGGTCTCGGTCTACGACGTGGGCGAGGCGGGCGGGGTGCTGTTCCTCGCCATGGAGCTGGTACGCGGGCAGACGCTGCACGAGCGGCTCCGCGCGGGCGGCATGCTCGACCCGGGCGACGCCCTGCGCGTGGTGCGCGCCGCGGCCGAGGGGCTGCACCACGCGCACGAGCAGGGGATCCTGCACCGCGACCTCAAGCCGGCGAACATCCTCCTGCAGGCGAGCGACGGGCGCCCGCGCCTGACCGACTTCGGGGTGGCCAAGGCGGCCGGCAACGCGCGCATGACCGCCACCGGGATCGCGCTCGGCACGCCCAACTACATGTCGCCCGAGCAGGCCATGGGCCTCAACGGCCAGCTCGACGTGCGCACCGACGTGTACGGCCTGGGCGCGATCCTGTACGAGTGCCTGACCGGGCTGCCGCCCTTCGCCGAGGCCTCCGAGCTCCAGACCATGCAGGCCGTGGTCAACGAGCCGCTCGTCCCGCCGCGCGCGCGCCGACCCGAGCTCGACGCCGACGTGGACGCGATCTGCGCGGTGTGCCTGGCCAAGCGGCGCGAGGACCGCTACCCGTCAGTGCCCGCCCTGATCGCCGACATCGACCGCTGGCTCGCGGGCGAGCCGATCGAGGCGCGCCCGCGGGCGGCGACGAGCGTCCTCGCGCGCGGGGTGCGGCGCAACGTGGTCCTGCTCGGGACGAGCGCGCTGTTGGCCCTCGCGCTCGGGGCGGCGCTCCTCGCGGCCCTCCTCCCCACCCTGCGGCGGCGCGAGCTCGCGGCCCTCGAGCGCGGGGCGGCGGCCCTCCGCGACGAGCGGCTCGCGGCGGCGCGCGCGCTCCTCGCGGACGCCGCCCCGCCGCGCGCGCGGCTGGAGGGGCTGGCCGACGCGCTCGCGTTCCCCACGCTCGAGGCGGAGGCGCGGCGGGCGCTCGCGCCGGCGGGGGCCGAGGCCGAGGCGGCCGTGCGGCGCGGGCTGGGCGAGCGCGCGGCGCACGAGCGCGAGGCGGCGCCGCTCCTGGCCGACGCGGCGCTGCGCCTGGCCGACGTCGGCGACGAGGCGCCGAGCCCGGCCGCGCTGCCGCACCTGGCGCGGGCTGCCCTGCTGGCCCCCGAGGCCGAGCCCGGCCGCGCGGCTCGGCTGGCGCTGGCGCGCGCGCTCGCGGCCCGGCGGGGCGCCTTCGCGCGCCGCCTGGCGCGCGAGGAGCTCGAGGCCCTCGCCGCCGGGAGCGACTCGACCGCCGTGGCGGCGCTCGGCGCGCTGGCGCTGCTGCGCGCCGAGGACGGCCGCTGGGGCGTGGCGGCCGAGCTGGCGGGGCGCGCGCTGGCCGCGGGACACGCCGACCGCGAGCGCCTGGCGCTGATCGGCGCGATCGGGCCGACCTGGGCGCCCGCCCGCGACGTCCCGCCGGGGCCGCTCACGCGGGCGCGCGCCGCGGACGGTCCGCTGCTGGTGCGGGCCGAGGGGCGCGAGCTGATCGCCGCGCGACCGGGCGCGACGGGCGCGCTGGAGGAGGTCGGCCGCTGGCGCGCGCCGGGCGCCGTGCGGCAGCTCGTCGCGACCGACCGCGACGGCGACGGCGTGGACGAGCTGGTGTTCGCGCACGCGATCCTGGGCGGAGGCGCGCAGCTGGCGTGGCTCGGGCTGTCCGACCCCGAGGGTCACGCGCAGCGCCTCGCGCCGGCCACCAAGGCTCGGGTGGTCGACCTCGCCTGCGGAGACGTGGACGGCGACGGCCGCGGCGACGTGCTGATGCTGCTGTGGGAGCAAGGGCACGCCTCGTTCGTGGTCATGGGCGGCCCGCCCGGGGAGCCGCTCCGGCTGGTGGTGCTCTCCAGGAAGGCGAGCGGCTCGGGGCCGCCCGTCTACGCCACGGGGTGCCTGGTCGACCTCGACGGGGACGGGCGGGACGAGGTGATCCTCGGCCCGAGCAAGCACCACCCGCGGGGGGCGCTCGAGGTGCGCGCGATCGACCTCGGCGGCGGCGGCGAGGGCGGCAAGCGGGGCGAGCTCGCCCTCGGCCCGGTGACGTCGCTCGCCCCGGTCCCCGGCGACGGCCAGGAGCCCGCGCGCGTGCTCGCGGTGGTCGACCGCGCCGGTGAAGGAGCGCGCGGCGCGGAGACGCCCGCCGCCGGCCTGTTCGTGGTGGGAGCGGACCCGAGCGGCGCGCCGCAGGTGGTCGCGTCGTGGCCGCTCGAGGCGGCGGCCGAGGGCCCGCCGCGCGACGTCCTCGGCTGGACCCTCGACGTGGGCGGCGAGCGCTGGCTCGCGCGCGCCGCGAGCTGGCCCCCCGGCGGCGACTGGCGCCTCGAGTTGGCCCCGCTCGCGGCGCTGGGCGACGGCCGCCCGCGCCTGTCGCTGCTGGGCGTGGCGCCGCCCGGGCCGACCCGCGCGCGCACCTGGGACCTCGACGGCGACGGGGAGCCCGAGCTCGTGCTCGGGCGGCGGGTGCTCGGCTGGGGCGCCGACGGGCGGCCGGCCCGGCGCTCGCCTGCGCCGCCTCCCGCGCAGGGTCGCGCGGCGCGGTTGCTGCGCACGGCGCGCGCCCTGGTCGCGCTCGACCAGCGCCAGCTCGCGGAGGAGGCCGCGATCGCGCCCCTCGAGGCGGAGCTTCCCGAGAGCTGGGCCGCGCAGGTCGCGCGCCTCGCGGCGGTGGACGCCCTCCTGTCGGTCGGCGAGGAGCGCGAAGCCGCGGCCGAGCGCGCGTTCGCGCACGGGGAGGACGCCGCCGGCCGGGAGCGGCTGAGCGCGGCGCACGCCGCGCTCGTCGAGGCGGCCGAGCGCGCCGAGGCGCTGGCCGGCGACCCCGACCGCTGGCCCGAGCAGCGGGCCGAGGCGAGCGCCCGGGCGGCGCACGCCTGGGAGCGCGCCGAGGAGCCGGCGCGCGCCGCCGCGACCCTCGAGCGGACCCTCGCCCGCGGCGGCCTCCCCCCGCACCTCGCGCAGCGGCTGCGCGAGGAGCACGCGCGGCTGGCGCAGCTCGCCCAGCTCGCCACGCTCGAGCTCGACCTCGCGCGCGAGGACGTGGTGCGCGCGCTGGCCGTCGAGGGGCCCCTCCGCACGCAGCTCCTCCCCGGAGGGGTGCGGCTGCGGTGCGAGCCCGACGTGCTCGACGCGGCGCTGCTCCCGCTCGAGCTCGGGCCGCGAGCGGGCGGCCCGCTCGAGCTCGAGGCGCACCTGCAGGTCGCGGGCCCCGCCTGGGAGACCCGGGTGCGGGTGGGGCTGTTCGCCGCCGCCGGCGAAGCGGGCGAGCCCAGCGCGGTCACCGGGTTCGAGCTCGCGCTGTGGGACGCCGAGGAGCGCCTGGTGATCCAGCCCGTGCTGGAGGGCGCCCCGCTGGGCCGCGCCTACGAGGTCTCCGGCTTCGCGCACACGCTCCGGCTCCGGCTGGCGCTCCGCCCGCGCGCCCACGGGGTCGAGGCCTCGTTCGAGGTGCGCGAGCGCGGCGGCGAGCTTCGCTTCGCCGCCCGTCACCTCGCGCAGGGGGCCTCGCTCCCGAGCGCGCCCGCGCGCCTCGTGGGCGTCGTCTCGCCGGTCTCGCCCGACACGACCCCGGCCTGCACCGAGCAGACCCGCTGGCCCATGAGGACGTCGGTCACGCTGGAGCGGCTGCGCGTGCTCGCGACGGCGCCGCGCCTCGGCGACGACCCGCCGCCGCTGCCCGCGGCCCACGGGTGCCTGGCCCGCGGCGAGCTCTCGGCCGCGATCGCCGCCTACGACGCGGTCCTCGCCGCCGCGCAGGACGCGCCGACCCGCGCGCGCGCCCTGCTCCTGCGCGCCCACGCGCGAGCGCGCAGCGGCGACCCCGAGGCGCACCTCGACCTGATCGAGGCGGCGCGCCTCGACCCGTACGCCGCCCTGCTCCACGTCGAGGACCACGCCGACCTCGCCGCGTCGGGCGAGCACCCCGAGGACCTCGCGCTCCTCGGCGCGGCCCTCCACGCGCTCGCCGCCGACGCCGACCCGCTGCTCGCGGTCCTCGGCCGTCAGCTCCTCGGCGACGTCGAGGCGTCGCTCGACCCGCCGCCGGCCGCGGGCGACCCCCGCCGCGAGCTCGCCGCCACCTACCTGGCCATGCGACGCGTGCGCGCGCGCGACCGCTGGAGCCCGCTCGACGCGTTCCGCCTCGCCCACCCCACAGGGCGCCTGCCGCGGGCCCACTTCCCCCAAGTCCTCCCCTGGTCCGAGGAGCCGCTCGACGAGGCCGCCTACACCAGCCTCCTCGCCGTCGGCGGCGACGTGTGGCAGCGCTACCGCGCCCTCCGCCGCGCCCAGCTCGCGCGCCCCGCCGAGGCGCTCCCGCGCTTGCAGCTCGCGCGCCTGTTCGCCAGCGCCGGAACCCTCGGCCTCGCCGAGACCGAGCTGCGCGAGGCCCTCGCCCGCGCCACCGACAACGCCACCAAGCTCACCGCCCTGCACCAGCTCGCCCAGCTCTACGCCCGCTTCCACGACAAGGAGGCCCTGCTCGACACCCTCGAGACCGCCCTCGCCGCCGGCGCGAAGCTGAACGACCAGCTCTCCCCCGAGCTCGAGGCGCTCCTCGGAGACGACCCCCGCTGGCACGCCCTCCGCGCCCGCGCGCGCGGGGAGTAGAGGCGGAGTCCGACTCGGAGTCGGAGTCGGAGTCGGTCTCGAAATCGGAACGGGCGTGGCTACTTTCCGGTGACCCTCCAGCGGCCCTTCGGGTAGAGGCGCTCGTGCTCGCGACCGCTCCGTCCCCGGCAGAGGCCAGCTTCGACCGGGAGGCAATGCGAGTGCACCACCCGCCCTCCTGAGCACCTTCCGGGCGCCAGACGGGGGCTGCAGTGTTGGGGAAGGGAGCCTCACCGTCGTTGCGAGCTCTGCCTCGCGCCGCCCTCGGTGTGCTCCCTTGCGGGATGCCGACACCGGGGTGATGCTGAACTCGTAGCCACGGGCCAGGGAGGTGGCTGATGAGCAATACGGCAGTCCAGCACGAGTTGCCCCCGGCAGCCCTCGCGGCGTGGCTCCGCAGCCAGCCGGCGACCTGGTGGAGCGTGGACGGCGACCCACTCCTCATGGAGCGGTTGAATCTGCCCTGCCCGGCGGAGGATCTCGCCGGCGCGATTGAAGCCAGCGCCAAGCCTCTCGTCTTGCACGTGTTCGGCGGGGTAGACATGGCCGGCCCAGATCAAGACTTGCTGACGCGCGTCGCTGCCGCCGGCGAGGACACCGCTGGCAACCGGTCCATGACTCTGGCCTGGTCCGGGTCGGACTCGAGCTGGCTCCTGATCGAGGACCAGGACGCCGCTGAACTCGCTGAAGGCGCGCAGTAGCGTCCAGCCCGTGCCCGTCCCTACGTTCTCACCCGGCCTCGTCCTCGGGATCCCTGCCGGCGCCGAGGCGCTCGACGCATCCTCCAGCTCGCCGATCCGCCACTACAAACACCTAGCGAACGGCGCCTGGAACCTCCTCGTCTACGTGCGACGGCACCTGAGCGACCCGGCCGTGGTCGCGCGAACCTACGAGGCCGCCCGTACACGACACCTCGACCAGCTCGCCGGCATGTGCCTTCTCGGGCTGATCGAGGCCTTCGAGCGCTACTTCAAGGAGGTCGCGGCAGTCTGCGTCGACGCCCTCGGCCAGCGGGTCATGGACGACCGCTTGGACGTGCTGGAGGCGAAGCCGAGCGCGGTACCGCAGCACTTCGCCGCGCAGTCGTTCGGGAGCGCGCTGTGCGAGTCGCTCAACTGGTCCAGCAGCGCGCTCCTCAACGACCGGTTCCGCCGAATCCTCGCGGACGAGGACAACGCGGTCTGGGGAGAGTTCCTCTTCCCGAGCCCGAAGCAACAACCGCAGGCGCGGAGACGCTTCCACGCCCCGCTACAGCTTGTCTGGCAACTGCGTCACGTGCTCGTCCATAACGCGGGCGTGATCAGCCCGTCAGACGCCGTGAAGCTACGGGTGCTCGCGAACCAGCCGGTCGACGGGATGCGCCGCCTGAGGCCCACGAAGGACGAGGTCTTTCAGGTCAAGCTCCTGCTGGACGATGCGGTCGCCATCGTGAACACCGCGGTCCGGGATCGCTTGCAGGTCGTGCTCGCCGGGGTCTGCACGAAGACGCCTACGGTGACCCCTATCCCGCATGAAGTTCAGCGCTGGGCGAACGCGTTCGACCTACCGTTCACGGTCTTGGGCGCTTCGGCGACCCCCTAGACTTGCCACCGAGCCGTGCGCTTGGTTGCCCTCGCCGAGTGCCCGGTCTGCGGGCAGCCTGCTCCCGGCACCCCGCGCTCTGCACCGCACCAGCCGAAGAATCCGATCGTGTACCCTGCCGGGGTGAGCGAGCCCGACCCGTCGATCGCGCCGCCGCGGGTGAACGTGGCCATGAGCC
>CAZMSZ010000194.1:0-13504 GCA_964569055.1 uncultured Planctomycetota bacterium
CCGGCAGCCCGCCCCGCGGGCCGCGCGCGCGGCCGCGGGCGCGCGCGGCGCGGCGCGCGCGCCGGGCCCCGCCGGCGGGCGCGGCCGCGTCGCTCGGCCGGTAGAGCTCGCGCCAGGCCTGCGCGAACGGCTGGGTCACGCCGCGCTCCAGCAGCCAGCGCCGCCACTCGCGCACCGCCGCGGGCGCGGCCCCGAGGGGGTGCCACAGCCGGACCTCCTCGTCGGAGGCCGCCCTGGCAGGCGCGCCGTCGAGCTCGACCAGCAGCCCCTCGTGCCAGGCCACGGCGCGGGCGCGCGCTCCCCGGCCGAGGGTCCAGATCAGGCGTCGCGCCAGGTGCTGCAGGAGCGGGTGGTCGAGCAGCCGCTCGCGCCAGGTGGCGAACGCCCAGCTGCGCGGCGCGAGGTAGGAGCCCTCCAGCCGCCGCGCCTGCGCCACCAGCGCCGGCGGGAGCGAGCGCGCCGCCTCGCGCAGCGCGGCGACCTCGAGGGCGTGCTCGCGCAGGGCGCGCTCGGGCGCCTCGGGCTGCAGCTCGCCGCCCGGCGCGGCGAAGCGCAGCTCGGCGCGGCGCGGTCCGACCACGACCAGCTCCGCCTCGACCGCGCCCAGGCGGGCGCGCCGCGCGCCGTCGGGGCCGAGCCCGAAGGTCGGGGTGGCGAGCTCCTCCACGTCGGCCGCGCTGAGCGCCCGCAGCGCGGCCGCCTCGGCGAGCGCCTGACCCGCCAGCCGGCGCGCGCGCGCGTAGGAGAGGCGCGCACGCAGCCGCGCCAGCTCGGCCACCGGCGTGTCGCCCGGCCGGGTCGCCAGGACCTGCACGCAGGCGTTGCCGAGCTTCGCCGAGCGCGGGCCGAACCGCGGCAGCTTGGTGTAGGCGGCGGCGCCCAGCTCCCCCAGGAGCGCGTCGAGCGCCGGGTCGTCGAGCAGGCGGCAGCACCACACGAGCCCACGCAGCTGCTCGGCCCCGCGGTCGGCGAGCGGCTCGCTCGCGCGCGCCACCGCGGGGACCCAGCGGGTCAGCGCCGCGGTGAACGCCTCGGGCCCCACGCCGGCCAGCGCGCGCCGAGCGTCGGCCAGCCAGCGCCCCGTCGGCTCCGGGCCGCGCGCGCTCGCGGCGTGCGCGAAGAGCGCCTCCCAGGCCGCCGCCGCGGCCGGGCGGGTCGTGTGCAGCGCCGCGAGCTCGGCGCGCGCGAGGTCCGCCCACTCCTCGCCGGGGTCGGGGAGCCCCGCCGGCTCCTGGCGTCCGAGCCCGAGCAGGCCCTCCAGCTCCCGCAAGCGCCGCCGCGCCCGCCCGGTGGTCGTGGTCGGGACCAGCCGCGTGCGCAGCCGCCGGAGCGAGCGCACCACCTCGGGCGGGAGCGCCCGCTCGCTCCGCGCGTGCACGACCTGCCGCAGCACCTGCGCCGCGGTCGGGACCTCGTCGGGGCTGGGGCGGGCGCAGCGCTCGATCAAGAACCCGAGCGCGCCGTCGTCGAACGGGAGCGCGCGCCGGAGGAGCGCCGCGCCCAGGCGCTCCAGCCGCCAGCGCCGCTCGCGGTCGCGCTCCGCCCCGGTGCGCTCGGCGAGGCGGACGGCGTGGTGACGCGCGCGCTCGAGGCACACGATCGCGAGCGTGGCCTGCTCGGAGCGCGGCCGGGCCAGCAGCGCGCGGGTGACCGCGAGGTGCAGCAGGGCGCGGGCGTCTCCCGCGCTCCTGGCGACGCGGCGGTCCTCCAGCCAGGCCTCGATCGCCTCGTGCGCGGCCGCCTCCTCGTCGAAGTGGAACCCCGAATCCACGCGCCCCTCGAGCGAGCCCGACGCGCCCGCTCGAGAGGAGGAGGGAGCACGAGCCGCGCCCGGAGGAGGGGCCACGCCCAACCCGAGCGGCCACCCGGCCCCGCGTCGTCGAGCGGGCTCCGCGCCGGGAGACACCGCCGGCCCGGGCGCGAGCGGCGAGGCGACGCGGTCGCGCGGAGTGCGCCGGAGGCGCGGCCGGGCGCGATCACCGGGGACGTGGTATGCAGGAGGGAATGAGCCGTCGCGCCGCCGCCGCCGCCTTCGCCACGCTGACCGTCGCCCTGGGGACCGGCGGCCGCGCGGACGCCCAGGAGGAGCGCGGCGCGCGCGAGGCGAGGGCGGCCGCGACGGGCGAGGCGGTGCTCCTGGCGCGAGCGCGCGAGGTGGTGGCGCGGCTGCGCGAGCCCGAGCAGCGGATCGGCGCGGCGGCGATCCTGTTCGCGTTGCAGCCGCTCGGGGCCGCGGCCGTCCCGCTCCTGACCGAGGTCCTCGACGACCGGGCGCTCGAGGCCCGCGTGCGGCACCAAGCCCTCACCGTGCTGTACGGCCTGGGCGCGCCGGAGGCCGCCGCCTCCCTCGGCGCCCTGCTGCTCCGCGAGGACGACCTCGAGCTGCGCGTCACGGCCGCGGTCGCGCTGGCCTACCTCGGCGACCCGCACCAGGCGTTGCTCGCGGCCCTCGCGCGCGAGCACCCCGCGCGGGTGCGCGCCGCGGCCCTCGCGAGCGGCGCCGCGCGCGGCGTGCTCGACGCGGCCCGCTGCGTCGAGCTCCTCGAGGCGCGCGAGCCCGAGGCGGTGCGCGCGGCCGCGATCGGCGCGCTGGCCGACCTCGCCCCGGCCGACCCCGACCGCGCCGTCCCCGCCCTCGAGGCCGCGGTCCGGCGCGAGGCCGGCGTCCTGCGCGCCGAGGCCGCCCGCGCGCTGCGCCTGTACGGGACGCCCGGGTGCGAGCGGCTGGGCGCCCTGGTCGCCCTGGAGGGCGCGCCGCTCGGCCCCGAGCTGCTCGAGCTCGGCCGAGGCCCCCAGGACACGGCGGCCTGCGCGGCGGCCGCGGCGCTGGAGGGCGAGCCGCGGCCGCGGGTCGGCGGCGATCGCCCCGAGTGGGTACGCGACCTCGGCTGGCAGGCCAGCATGTTCGTGTTCCTGCAGGGTATGAAGGCGCACCGCAGGCGGCTGCGCATGGGCGGCCTCGCGCTCGAGGTCCGCCCCGGCGACGAGGTCGTCCCGCGCCAGCTCATCCGGCGGCGGGCACGCCCAGCACGTTCGAAACGAAGTAGGTGAACATGTTCCCGCCCGGGCCGCCGACGCGCGGGCCGCGGCCGAAGCGCCCGCGGGTCGAGGTCGCGGCGGTGAGGGCGTCACCGCTTCGACGTCAGCTCACCGGGGCGGATCAGCATGGCGTCGCCGTAGCTGTAGAAGCGGTAGCCCGCGGCGATCGCCTCCGCGTAGGCGGCGAGCACCCGCTCGCGCCCGGCCAGGGCGGAGACCAGCATCAGGAGGGTGCTCCTGGGCAGGTGGAAGTTGGTGATCAGCCCGTCGACCCAGCGGAACGCGTGGCCGGGGGTAATGAAGATCGTGGTCTCGCCGGCGGGCTCCCCGCTCAGCCCATACGCCTCGAGCGCGCGCAGCGCCGTGGTGCCGCAGCACACGATCGGGCGCCCCTCGGCGCGCGCGCGCGCGAGCCGCTCGCGCGCGGCCGGCGGCACCTCGTAGCGCTCGGCGTGCATCACGTGCTCGTCGATCCGCTCCACCTTGACGGGGAGGAACGTCCCCAGGCCGACGTGCAGGACCACCCGCGCCAGCTCGACCCCGCGGGCCTCGCACTCGGCCAGCAGCTCGGGCGTGAAGTGGAGCCCCGCGGTGGGGGCCGCGATCGCGCCCGGGACCCGCGCGAACACCGTCTGGTAGGTCACCCGGTCGCGCGCGTCCGCCTCGCGCCGCACGTAGGGCGGCAGCGGCATGCGCCCGCAGCGCTCGGCGGCCGCGAGCGCGTCCTCGCCGGCGAAGCGCACGCGCCAGCGCCCCGGCCCGGTGCGGGCCACCAGGCTCACGCGCGCGGCCCCGCCTTCGAGCTCGAGCGCCTCGCCCGGCCCGAGGCTCCCGCCGGCCTTGACCAAGGCCTCCCACTCGGCGCCGAGCTCGCCGCCCGCGGCGGGCTCGATCAACAGCAGCTCGACCTTCCCGCCGGTCGCGGCGCGGCGCCCCAGGAACCGAGCCGGGATCACGCGGGTCTCGTTGAGCACCAGCAGCGCGCGGGGCGGCAGCAGCGCGGCGATCTCGGCGAAGCCGTGGTGCGTGGGCGGAGCGTCGCCGTCGCGCGCCAGCACCAGCAGCCGCGAGGCGGTCCGCTCGGGGAGGGGCTCCTGCGCGATCCGCTCGGGGGGGAGCTCGAAGTCGAAGTCGCTGGTGTGGAGCGCGCCGGCCATCAGGCGGCGCATTATCGCGTGGCGCGCCGCGCCGCCCAGCGCCGCGGCCGGCTCAGCCCACCGGGACCTTGGCCAACAGCGACACCGGGCTGAGGACGGGCGCCAGCGCGGCGCCCAGGATCGGTCGCAGCGGCGCGAGCAGCGCCCACGGCCGCCACTTGCCGCGGCTCGCGTCGCGCCACAGCTCTTGGTTCGCCTCCCACAGCGCGCCGGTCAGGGCCTGGTCGAGCTCGCTGAGGCTGCCCCCGAGCGCGACCAGCAACAGACCGTCGCAGGCGAGGGTCCAGGGCGACGCCAACAGCAGGAGCGGCAGCTCGAGGGCCGCGCCGAGCCCGGCGTGGAGCGCGGCCGCCGCGCGCCCCACGTCACGCGCGTCGACCCGCTCGAGGCGTTGGGATCGGCTCGGCGCGCCGAAGGACGAGGGCGCGCTGCGACACCCGGGCGCGTGCACGAGCAGCAGCGCGGCGAGGAGCGGGAGCGGTGACGGCTTCATGCGCGCCACCCGGCGCCCCGCTCGGCGTGGCCACGACCTCGTTCGGGCCGGGTCACCGGCCGGCGCCCGCCATCTTCGCGAAGAACATGAGGGGGCTCACCAGCGGAGCCACCGCGGCGTCGACGATCGGACGCAGCGGCGCGAGCAGCGCGAGAGGCCACAGGCGGGAGCGCGCCCCATCGTCCCACAGCTCGCGGTTGGCCCTCCACATGGCCCCGGTCACCCCTTCGTCGAGGACGTCCGCCCCGCCGCCGAACGCACCCGCGATCGCGAGCACGTCCCAGGCGAAGGTCCACGGCGTCACCGCCAGCATGACGGGGAGCTCCAGGGCCGCGCCCACCACGGCGGGCACCGCGGCGATTCGCGCCGTCGCGCTCTCCACCTCGCGGAGCCCCGAGGGCGGCGCGCCGCTGCGCGCCGCGCGGCAGCCGGGGGCCAGCAGGAGCAGGAGCAGGAGCAGACAGGGGAGGGGTCGAGTCGTCATGGGCGCCGCGCCGAGCAAGCGCAGAGCCAGACGGCAACTTGCGCCGCGCGTCGCGCGCGCCGTTCGGCGCCGGACGCGCTGCGTCAGCGATCCGACGGCTCGTCGACCGCGGCGCGGTCGGTCGCGCGCGCGTCCTCGCCCGCCGGCGGCTCCAGCCGCGCGGGGGCCTCGCCGCGGACGCAGCGCCAGGTCTCCACGCCGGCCAGCGACTCGCGCTCGAGCGCAGACAGCTCCCCGATCCGCGCCTCGGCGTCCTCGCACTCGACCACGGTGGCGCGCGTGGTGGGGTGGCGCGGCGCGAACAAGGAGCAGCAGTCCTGGTAGGGCAGGATCGAGGTCTCGTAGCTCCCGATCGCCTGGGCCCGCGCGATCACCTCCACCTTGTCGAAGCCGAGGAGCGGCCGCAGCACCAGCGTGCCGGGCACGACCGCCTCCACGCACAACAGGTTCTCGGGCGTCTGGCTCGCGACCTGCCCCAGCGCCTCGCCGGTGACCAGCGCCTTGTAGTCGCTGCGCGCCGCCAGCGCCGCCGCGATCCGGTACATGGCGCGGCGGAGCAGCACGATCCGCAGCTCCTCGCGGGCGGCCGCCGCGATCGCGTCCTGGATCTTGGTGGTGGAGGCCACCAGCACGTCGAGCGGGCGCGGGGTCCAGTGGCTGAGCGTGCGCGCGATCGCGAGCACCTTCTCGAGCACGCGGTCGCCCGTGTAGGGGAACGCATGGAAGTAGACGCAGTCGGTGTGGAGCCCCCGCTTGAGCGCGTACCAGGCGCCCACCGGGCTGTCGATCCCGCCCGACAGGAGCGCCAGCCCGCGCCCGGCCACCCCGACCGGGACCCCGCCCGGCCCGGGGACGCGGTCGGCGTGGAGCGCGATCCCCTCGTCGCGGACCTCGCAGTGGATCGTGAGCTCGGGCGCGTGCACGTCGACCCGCAGCCCGGGGACCGCCTCGAGCACCGCGTGGCCCAGCTCGGCCGAGACCTGGTGCGAACCCATGGGGAAGCGCTTGTCGGGCCGGCGGGTCTCGAGCTTGAAGGTCCGCTTCCCCGCGGCGGCGCCGGCGCGCGCCAGCTCGATCGCCACCGCGCTCGCCGCGGCGAGGTCCTGGGGGACGATCCGCACCACGCTGGCGCTGCTGACGCCGAACGTGCGGGTCAGCGCGGCGAGCGCCTCGTCGGGGTCGTGCTCGGGCGGGAGGTCCACCGTGAGGCGGCCGCCGGTGCGGGTCACGCGCCCGGCGGGGATCCCGAGCTGGCGCGCCACGTTCTCGCGCAGCAGCTTCTCGAACCAGGGACGCTTGCGCCCCTTGAGCCCGATCTCGTCGTAGCGGACGTGGAGCAGCACCGGCTCACCGCACCGCGGCGCGGCCCAGCTCGGCCAGGGCGGCCGCGAGCGCCGTAAGCGCGGCCTCCACCTCGTCGGCCGTGGTCTCGCGCGAGAGGCTGAAGCGCAGCGCCGAGGCGACCCGCTCGGGCCCCAGGCCCATGGCGCGCAGCACCGGGCTCTCCTGCTTCTTGGGCCCGTGGCAGGCCGAGCCGGTCGAGACGTACACCTCGCGCGCCTCGAGCGCGTGCAGGAGCGGCTCGGCCGCCACCCCCGGGAACGAGGCGTTGATCGTGGAGGGGAGCGCGTCGCGGGGCGAGTTGATCACGCCGCCGAGCTCCTCGATCCCCGCGCGCAGGCGCCCGCCGAGCGCGGCCGCCCGCGCGGCGAACGCGGCCCGCTCGCGGTGCGCGAGGGCGGCGGCCACCCCGAACGCGGCCGCGAGCGCGACCGGCTCGGTCCCGCTGCGCAGCCCGCGCTCCTGCCCGCCGCCGCGCACCCGCGGGATCAGGCGGGCCCGCGCGCCGACGCGCAGCGCGCCGATCCCCTGGGGTCCGTGCACCTTGTGCCCGCTGACCGAGTACAGGTCGACCTCGGGCCCGGGCGGCGGCAGCTTGCCGAGCGCCTGCACGCCGTCGGCGTGGACGAGCAGCTTGCTCGAGCGCGCCCGCGCGCGGCGCGCGATCTCGTCGATCGGGAACACCGCGCCGGTCTCGTTCTGGGCGTGCATCACGCTCACGAGCAGCGTCCCGTCCTCGATCGCGTCGATCACCGCGTCGGCCTCGAGCCGTCCGTCGGGGCCGACCGGGACCCAGGTGACGCGCAGCCCCTCGGCCTCGAGCGCCGCGATCGGCTCGCGCACCGAGGGGTGCTCGACCGCGGTCGTGACGACGTGGTCGCCGCGCCGCCGCAGCGCGCGGACCGCGCCCACCACGGCGAGGTTATTGGCCTCGGTCCCGCCGCTCGTGAAGATCACCTCGCGCGGCGCCGCCTTGAGCGCGCTCGCCACCTGCCCGCGCGCCTCGTCGAGCGCCCGCGCGGCCGCGGCGCCCAGGCGGTGGAGGCTGGAGGCGTTCCCCGGCGCGCGCAGGTGCGCGGTCAGGGCGTCGAGCGCCTCGCTCGCCACCCGCGTGGTGGCGTTGTTGTCGAGGTAGATCGGCATGGTCGGGTGGGTCGCCGGACTCGGGCCGCGCGCGCGGCCTGTCGTGCTTCGAGTCTACCAGCCGCGCGCGGCGCCCCTCGCGTGGGTGCGCTTGCCCGCAAGCTGCGCCGGCGAAGCCGGCGCAACGTGCGGGCTACGCCTCGTCACGCCAGGCGGTGAGCTGCGCCGCCAGCCACTCCAGCTCGGGCGCGGAGATCCCGGGGCCGGTGATCCCGGTCATGACGTGGTGGCGCGTGATCCCCTCGTCGATCGTGAGCGCGACCCCGGACTCGCCCATGGAGCTCACCCGGATCGCGCCCACGTCCTCGCGCTTCACCCGCACCTGCCGCAACCGCAAGCGGCGCGCGGTGAACTCGATCGCCTCGGGCGCCACGCGGATCGAGGCCCGCCGGTAGCGGCGCCGCGCGTTCCAGATCAGGAACGCGAACGGGATCGTGATCACCAGCACGAGCATGAGCACGATCAGGACCTGGTCGGTGCGGGTGCGGGGGTCCCACTCGTAGACGGTCGTGCCGTCCTCGCCCGTGCGGACCTCGATCCGCGAGCCGGCCGGCGGCTGGTCGGCGCGCTGGCGGCGCCGCGCGGGGACCAGCAGCTCGGTCGCGCCGCAGCTCACGCAGGCGCCGTGGGCGGTGTGGCAGGCCGCGTGGTGGCGCACCCCACAGGCGGCGCACGCCACCAGCTCCTTGGTCTTGTCGAGCTCGTCGCGGCAGTAGGGGCAGCGAGAGGGCGAGCGCTCGACCGAGACCGTTTGCTCGCTCGCCATGCCCGTCCCCTAGCGCGGCTGCTCCGAGCGGAGCATCCAGCCGATCAGCTTGTAGAGCACGCGAGCCCCCACGTTGCCGTCCCACTCGCTCTCGCCGCGCGGGTCGGGCGCGACCTCGCACAGGTCGAAGCCCACGATCCGCCGGCCGCTCTCCACGACCGCGCGCAGCAGCGTCATGGCCTCGGGGAACGAGAGGCCGCCGGGGACCGGCGTGCCGGTGCTCGGGCACAGCGCGGGGTCGAGGCCGTCGATGTCGAAGCTGACGTAGACCTCCTTCGGGAGGTGGCCGACGATCTCGGCCGCGAGCTCGCCCCAGCTCGCGCCCGCGTGCAGGCGCTGGCGCACGATCGGGTCGTAGTAGGCGACGCAGCGCGGGTCCGACTCGAGCACCGCGTGCTCCGACTCGCTCAGGTCGCGGTAGCCGACGCCGACCAGCTTGGCCACGCCCGGGCACTGCTCGCGCACGTTGTGCATGATCGAGGCGTGCGACCAGCGGAAGCCCTCGTAGGCCTTGCGCTGGTCGGCGTGGGCGTCGACGTGCAGGATCCCCAGGCCGGGGCGGCGGCGGGCCTGCGCCGCGATCGCCGCGAACGGGACCGAGTGGTCGCCGCCCACCACCGCCACGCGCCGCCCCTCGGCGAGCAGCGCCTCGACCCGCTCGCCGAGCCAGGCGTTGACCCGCTCGGCGTAGGCGTCGACCTGCGCCGCCTTGGGCGCCAAGGTCGGGTCCTGCTCCGCGCCGCCGGCCGCGATCACCTCGCGCGCCAGGGCGCAGGCCTCGTCGTTCCAGCGCAGGACCTCGGGGTCCTCGGGCAGCATGGCCAGGCCGACCTCGTAGGGGCGGCCGGTGTCGAGGTCGAACAGGTCGATCTGCGGGCTCGCGGCCAGGATCGCCGCCGGGCCGCGCGCCGTGCCGTGGCCGTAGGAGACGGTCGCCTCGAACGGGACCGGCACGACCACCAGCCCCGCCTCCTCGACGGGGGTCTCGAGGCCGAACAACCCCGACCCGCCCGGGCCCTCGACGCTAACCATGCAGCTCCAGTCCTCGTCCCGCTGGGGGCCCGGCGCCGGTCGGCCGCCGCGTCAGAACGCGGTGTCGCACTCCCGGCAGACGTACATGCCGGACTCCAGGCTCATGGGGCTGGGCGTGTCGCACTTGGGGCACGGCGGGCAGAACACCGCGGCGTCGGCGGTGAACCCCTCGGGCAGCGCGGCCTTGGCCGCCTCGAGCGAGGCGACCGTCTCGAGCAGCTCGCGGTGCGGGTAGAGCAGCCACACCTCGGCCCGGGCATCGTCGCCCTTGACCTCGATCAGGCGGCCGTCCTCGTGCCGGTAGAGTACGTTCATCGGCGCCAACTTACCCGCTGCTCGCCGGAACGCCACCCGCACCGGATCATGGCCGGAGGTGCCCCTGTCCCCCGCCGCCCCGCCCGGGTATTACTGGGTGGCGAGCGAGGCAGAGTCTACCCGAGGGGCCCCCCCGTGCGCATCGCGCTGATCATTCCGCCCGAGACGCACTCGATCGAGTCGTCGGTCCCCAAGGGGCTCGAGCAGGGCAAGGGCACCTACCCCAAGCTGGGCCTGCTGTACGTGGCCGCCTACCTCGAGCGCGAGACCGGGATCACGCCGGTGGTGATCGACGGCCCGGCCGAGCGCCTCGACTACGAGGGGCTCGAGCGGCGGCTGCGGGAGGCGGCGCCGGACCTGATCGGGGTGACCACGCTCACGTTCCACCTGATCGACGCCTGGAAGACGATCCGGCTGGCGAAGCGGGTCCTCCCCGGCGTGCAGGTGTGCGTGGGCGGCCAGCACGTGACGCTCTACCCCGACGAGACGCTCGGCCTCGAGGGGGTCGACTACGTGGTCCACGGCGAGGGCGAGCGCCCGTTCGTGCGGCTGGTCGAGGCGCTGCGGGCCGGCGGCGACCCGGCGGCCCTGCGGCGGACGCTGCGCGAGATCAAGGGGCTCGGGTTCCACGACGAGGACGGGCCGCGGATCCACCGCGAGCAGGAGAAGCTCGCCGACCTCGACCAGCTCCCCCACCCCGCCCGCCACCTGATCGACCTCTCGCGCTACGACCACATCGCGGCCGAGGGCGAGCGCATGGCCACCATGCAGACCTCGCGCGGCTGCCCGGCCAAGTGCCTGTTCTGCGACATCCGCATGACGAAGTTCCGCAAGCGCTCGCCCGAGCACGTGCTCGCCGAGCTGCGCCACCTCGTCGAGCGGGGGGTCGACGACATCTTCTTCGTCGACGACACGATCACGATCGACAAGAACCGCCTGCTCGAGATCTGCGCCGCGATCGAGCGCTCCGGCCTGAAGATCCACTTCAAGATCTCGGCCCGCGTCGACACCGTGAAGCCGCACCTGCTCGAGGCGCTGCGCCGCGCCGGCTGCTACCGGATCCACTACGGGGTCGAGACCGCCACGCCGCGCCTGCTGCGCTACCTGCAGAAGCAGACCACCCCCGAGAAGGTGGCGCAGGCCTTCCGCTGGACCCACGAGGCGGGGATCGGCACGTTCGCCTACTGCATGGTCGGGATCCCGACCGAGACGCGGCAGGAGATGATGAACACGGTCGACTTCGCCGCCTCGCTCGACCCCGACTACGCGCAGTTCTCGATCTGCACGCCCTACCCGCGCACCGCCCTCTACGAGAGCATGCTGCGCATGGGGCACATCGACTCCGACTACTGGCGGCAGTTCGCGCGCAACCCGAGCGAGGACTTCCGGGTCCGCTTCTGGAACGACCGCTTCAGCGAGGACGAGCTGCGCGAGCTGCAGAGCGAGGCGCACCGGCGCTTCTACTCGCGCGCCGGCTACATCGCCAAGCAGGCGCGCCGCCTGCGCGGGCTGGGCGACCTCGCCGCCAAGGCGCGCATGGGCGCCAAGATCCTGCTGGGGTCGCTCAACCGCTGAGACCATCGCAGGCGTCCTTCGGCTCGCGCCCGAGCGCGGACGAAGTGTTCGCGCGCTGTTCGCGTCCGCCGCTCGGCCTGCCGAACGTTTCGCCGGGCGTCAAGGGCGTCGAGCAAAACACGCGTCGACGCAACTTCAACAGGCTCGGAGCGACTGCACCGTAAGAGGTTACGCCGATCTCGCCGAGGCAGCCAGCAGTTACATTTCGCGCGCATCGGAGGGCCCTGTGGCGGCGGCGCGGGGTCGGGTCGACGTGCTATCGTCCCGCCCCCATGAAGGTCATCGTCCTCTCGCGCGGCCCCGGCCTCTACAGCACCCGTCGGCTCGTCTCGGTGGCCCGCCGCCGCGGGCACAGCGTCGAGGTGTTCGACGTCAACCGCCTCTCCATGTCCATCGTGGACGGCCTCCCGCGCCTGTACGAGGACGACTACGAGGTCACGATCCCCGACGCGGTGATCCCGCGGATCGCTGCCCCCTCGACCTTCCAGGGCCTGTCGGTGCTGCGCCACTTCGAGATGGCGGGCGCCATCCCCGTCAACGGCGCGGAGGCGATCGCCAAGGCGCGCGACAAGCTGCGCTGCCTGCAGGTGCTCTCGACCCGCGGGGTCCCGATCCCCGACACCGCGTTCTCCCGCACCCCGCACTCGGCCGACGGCGCGCTGCACGACCTCGGCGACGGGCAGGTCGTGGTCAAGCTGCTCGAGGGCACGCAGGGGCGCGGGGTGATGCTGGCCCAGAGCCGCGCGGCGGCGACCTCGATCCTCGACGCCTTCGGGCAGGTGGACGGCCGCCTGCTCGCGCAGCGGTTCGTGGCGGAGAGCGCCGGCCGCGACCTGCGCGCGTTCGTCGTCGGCGGCAAGGTCGTGGCGCTCATGGAGCGCCGCGCCACCAGCGGCGACTTCCGCTCCAACCTCCACCAGGGCGGCACCGCGCGCCAGGTCACGCTGACCCGGGTGGTCGAGCGGATCGCGACCCGCGCCGCGCGCGCGCTCGGCCTCGACGTGGCCGGCGTCGACCTCCTCCCCTCGGCCAAGGGGCCGCTGGTGATCGAGGTCAACGCCTGCCCCGGCCTCCAGGGGATCGAGCGGGCGACCGGGATCAACGTCGCCTCGCGGATCGTCCAGCACATGGAGTCGCTGGTCGCGCCCGCGGCGGCCGCCAGCCCGCGCCGGGCGGGCTTTCCTCGGGTCCGCGCCCGCGCCCGGGCGTAGTCGCGCGCTCGCTCGATCGACTGCGAGAGGTGGGACTCGAACCCACACGCCTTGCGGCACGAGAACCTAAATCTCGCGCGTCTGCCGTTCCGCCACTCCCGCGCGCGTCGCATCGTAGCGTCACGCGCGCTCGGCGAGAAGGCGCTCCGTGTCACGCGGGCTCCGTGCGGACACGGCGCCCGCCGCTGCCTACGCCCTCATGCGCCAGGACCGAGCCGGTGGCGTAGAATCGGGGCGGACGCCAACCGAGGGAGCCCATGAGCCTCGAGGATCTCGTCGCGGAACTCGTCGAGGAGCGCTCGTTCGACGCCCTGGACACCCTGACCGGGTCGTTCAGCGAGGACGTGCTGGAGGCGCTCATCGAGGCCGCCGGCCGGATCCTGACCGACGAGGGGTCGGACCCCGCCGACGATCAGATCGTGGAGCGGATCCGCCAGCACCTCGTGGATGCCAAGGCGGTGGGGCTGTTGGTCGACGCGCTCTCGTGGAGCCAGATCGAGGTGCGCGAGTTCGCGCTCTCGGTCCTGAGCGAGATCGGCGACTACACCGCGGTCGACCCCATGATCCGCCTGCTCGAGGACCGCGACCCCCGGGTGCGCGAGGCCGCCGCCAGTCAGCTCGCGCTCATGACGAGCTACGACTTCGGCATGGATCCCAAGAAGTGGCGCGAGTGGGAGGCCCGCCGGGTGAAGGGCCTCGCCGAGCAGGCGATCGAGGACCAGGAGGACCGCAGCCGCCGGCTCAAGCTCCGCATGAAGGGCCAGATCGAGGCGGCCAAGCAGGCGAGCGAGGACTACCCGTAAGGCGGCGGACGACTCGCAGCGCGGCGGACGACCGCCAAGAGCGCCAAGGGAGAGCTGTCGCTGGCGAGGTCAGCTCCCTCGCCTGAGAAGTGACCGCCAAGGGCGCCAAGAGCGCCAAGGAAGAGCTGTCGCTGGCGAGGTCCTC
>CAZMSZ010000195.1:0-13459 GCA_964569055.1 uncultured Planctomycetota bacterium
ACTCCGACTCCGATTCCGATTCCGATTCCGATTCCGATTCCGATTCCGATTCCGAATCCGATTCCGACTCCGATTCCGATTCCGACTCCGACTCCGACTCCGGCTCCGACTCCGGCTCCGGCTCCGACTCCGACTCCGACTCCGACTCCGAGAGGCTCTGGCGGACGGATTCGGCGGAAGTGACAGCGCATGCGGTAGCGGTCGGTCGGGCCCAGGCATGGCGGTCTTCGTGCATCTCACTTCGCCCGACGCCGCGCGGCGGATCCGACGGAGCGGGCTCGCGTCGCCGGCGTTCGCTTCGCCGGTGGCCACCGATTTCGTCCGCTCGCACCAGTGGCTGCGCGAGGTGCGGCGCTGGCAACCTGGGCGGCTGGTGGGAGTCTACTTCCGGCTCCCGGGCCACGAGTCGCTGCTCGTCGGCTGCTACGGTCGCCCGCACGAGACGCTGACGGCCGACGAGGCCGTCGGCCGGGCCCTCGCCGCCTTCGAGCCCGGGCTGGAGGTGATCGTGCCGCGCCGCGTGCACCGTGCGGAGCTGCTCGCCGTGCGCGCGCTGCCCCAGGTGGTCGGTTGGCGCTACGCGCCCGAAGCGAAGGGGCGCCCGCCCACGGTGTGCCTGCACTGCGAGCGAGGGTCCCCGTTCGTTCGGCGGCTCGTGCGCCAGGCCGATCGGGAAGGCGCGCGCACGAGGATCACGGTGTTAGGCCGGTGACGCTCCGCGAGGTCCGTACCGACGCGCACGGACCCGGGGAAGGGATTACACTCCCCGGCCTGGAGGAGAGAGCCCATGCCCCTCGCCTGGCGCGCCGCCTGGCGCCTCGTCCTCGCGCTCGCCTGCCTCGCCGGCTCGGGCTGCACGGTGTTCGGCGACTACAACGTCGCGACGGAGGACGCGCAGGCGCACTTCCGCAGCGGGGACTTCGACCTCGCGGTGGCCGAGTTCAGCGAGCACCTCGACGACGCCAACGACTCGCTGCTCTACCACCTCGAGGCGGGCCTGGCGGCGCACGTGGGGAAGGGCTACCCGACCAGCCGCAGGCTGCTCGCGACCGCCTACCAGCAGGTCGCCGAGTACCAGGAGCGCGCGCTGGTCAGCGCGTCGGACGTGGCCCAGACCGTGGGCTCGATCCTGGTCAACGAGAAGACGATCCCCTACACGGGCGCGGTGTTCGAGCAGCTCCTGCTCCAGACGTATCAGGCGCGCAACTACTACCTCGAGGGGAGGCGCGACGAGGTCCTGCCCGAGGTGCTGCGCACCTACGACATTCAGGACCAGGCGCGGAAGATCTACGAGGCCGAGCTGCAGGCGACCGAGCAGGAGGCCACCAACCGGCGCGGCGAGCTCGACGTGCAGGCGATCGACGCCGAGATGCGCGAGGCCTACGCCTACGGCGAGGTGCCCGCCACGCCCGAGGACGTGTACGACCCGCGCTACGTGCGCTACCTCTCGGCCTGGCTGCGCGACGCGCTCGCCGACCGTCGGGCCGACTACAACGCGGCGCTCGTCGACCTCAAGCGGGTGGCCGAGCGGTTCGGCGACGTCCCGTTCGTGCAGCGCGACCTCGCCCGGCTCACGGCCGCCTCGGGCGACGCCCGCGGCGCCAAGCAGCTCCTCGAGCAGGCCGGGCTCGAGCCGCTCCCCGCCGAGGCCGGCTCGGTCGCGCTGTTCTTCGAGTGCGGGGCGGCCCCGTTCAAGGAGGAGCTGAAGGTCATCTTCCCCACCTACCGAGGCGCGGCCGCGTTCGCCATGCCGATCTACGAGCGGAGCCCCTCGCGGGTGGCCGGCGCGCGGCTGATCGTGGGCGACGAGGAGGCCGACACCGTCACGCTCTCGAGCGTGACCGAGATGGCCTTCCAGTACCACCGCGACCGGCTGCCCCTCATGATCGCCAAGCAGATCATCCGGATCGCGGCCAAGGTCGGGGTCCAGGAGGCCGGCCACTCGGTGATCGCCAACCAGAAGGGCCAGTACTCCGAGCTGGCCGCGTGGGGCTGGACGATCAGCGCCTCGATCTGGAACGTGCTCAGCGAGCAGGCCGACCTCCGCTGCTGGCGCACGCTGCCCGACCGCCTGTGCGCGACGCGGCTCTATCTGCCCCCGGGCACCTACCCGGCCGCGGTGGTGCTCCTCGACGTCGACGGCCGGCCGCTCTCCAAGTACGAGCTCGGCTCGCTCGTGATCGCGCCCGGGCGCCACCGCATGATCAACGCGCGGGCGATCGGGACCAGCCTGTACTGCGACGTGCCGGCCGAGCCCTACGACGCCGCGGCCGCGGAGGTCGAGGACGCCGCAGCGCCCGCGGTCGCGCCGGACACCGGTTCCGAGGTGCCCGAGGCGGCGCCCGAGGCGGGCGTCGAGGTCGTCTCGGCGCTCCCCGAGCCGGCCACGCCCCCGACCCCCGGGGAGCCCGCCGACCTGCAGGAGGCCCAGGACGCCTTCTTGGCCGGGGTCATGAGCGTCGAGCTCCTGTTCGAGGAGGACGGCACGAGCTGGCGCGCCAACGCGGCGGTCAGCGCCGCGGTGCAGGGCGAGGACGAGCGCGGGCCGTTCCTCACCGTGACCTCGGCCGCCTACGACAAGGACGGCGCGCGCCGCTGCCTCGAGCTGATCGTGCGGCGCGAGCGGATCGAGCGGGCCGTGCTCCTGGTCGAGGGCGAGGACGGCTGGGCGCCGGCCCCCGCCGGTGTGTTCGAGTTCACGCCCGGCGGCGCCGGCGGCCTGCTCCGGACCGGCCGCGGCCTCGAGGTCGTGCAGGCGGGGCGCTGCCGGCTGGAGGAGGCGGGCGAGGAGCGGGCCGTGACGCTGATCCTGCGGCCGCGCCTGCTCGAAGGCGCCGAGCCGCTCGCGCGCTGAAGCCCGACCGAACGCGCGGCGTCCCCTGTCCGGAGCGCACCCGGCTACGATAGCCACGCAGGAGGAGAGCATGACCGCACGCGCCACCCTCGCCGCCGCCCGCTCGCTCGCGCTGACCCTGGCGCTGACCGCCCTGGGCGGCGCCGGCTGCGCGAGCACCAAGGCCGCGAACCGCGCGCTGGTCTACCCCGAGCGCACCGCGGTGATCGAGGTGCTCAACCCCGGGCTGCAGGACGAGGTCGAGATCGTCTCGGGGCGCGCGCTCTACGAGGACGAGCTGCTGACCGGTGTGGTCCAGCTCCGCAGCCACGAGGAGGAGCGCAAGCTGACCCTGGAGTACCGCTGGTCGTGGTTCGACGGGGACGACTTCGAGCAGGTGACCGAGGTCAGCGACCACTGGCGCACGATCTTCCTCGACCCCATGGAGGAGGAGCAGGTCTCCGCCCGGGCGACCGCCCCCGGGGCCGTGCGCGGCGTGTTCGAGCTGCGCCGCTCCACGGCGCGGACCGATGGCGACCACTGAGCGGCGGCGCGCGCCGCTCCTGATCGCGATCGCGCTGCTCGCCGGCTGCGCGAGCGCCAGCACCCGCGAGGACGACGCGGCGGAGACCGGCGTGGTCGCGACCGACCACATCGGCCTGGCCGAGCTGCGCCCCGCCGTGGAGGCGCTGGCCGCCGAGGTGGCGCGCCTGGCCGCCGCCGGCTGGGAGCCGCACGTGCTCCTCACCCCCGAGCCGCCGCACCGCCCGGTGGTCCGGATCGACAAGGTCCAGAACCGGACCCGCGAGCACTACGACCTCGAGCTGCTGCGCGGCGAGCTGACCAACGCGCTGGTCGAGCAGGGCGCGGTGTACGTGGCCGGGAGCGGCAAGGACATGGCGGCCGTCCACGACGAGCGGGCCTACAGCCAGTCGGGCGCGACCTCGGCCGAGATCGCCGACGGGCAGGAGGACCGGGTGGCGCTCGTGGTCCGGGGCGAGGTGACCGACGACGTGATCGAGCAGGACGGGGTGCGCCAGCACGACTACGTGTTCAGCCTGCGCCTGGTCGACACGGTCAAGGACCGGGTGGTCGCGACCACCAGCACCGAGCTGCGCAAGGTGCGCGAGCGGGCCGTCTTCGGGCGCTGAGGTCGGCACGAGGCGAGCTAGATTGGGAGCGGTCGCCCCTGGTGCTCCCGTGCTCGTGATCGACGCCTACAACGTGCTCCACGCCGCCCCGCCGCTCCGGCGGGTGCTGAAGGAGCAGGGACGCCGGGCGGCCTGCTGGGCGCTGATCGACCTGCTGGCGCGCTGGCGGGCGGCGCACCGGCGCCCGCCCGAGCTGGTGGTGGTGTTCGACGGGGCCGCCCCGCTGCCGCACGGGCCGCGGATCTCGGGGCTGCAGGTGCGGTTCGCCGACCACGAGGCGGACGACGAGGTCAAGGCGCTGCTCGAGCGCGCGGGGCAGCACGTGCTGGTGTCGGCCGACGGCGAGCTCGTGGCCCACGCGGCGCGCCTCGGGCTGCGCGCGCTCGCGCCCACGGCCTTCGTGGAGGAGGTCGAGCTCGAGCTCGAGGCCCACGGCGAGGTCGAGCTGCGCGACCCGGGCCCGCTCAGCGCGGGCGAGGTCAGCGGCTGGCTCGAGGCGTTCGGCGCGGCGCCGCCCGCCTCCGCGCCGAGCCCCGAGCCGCCGCGCGCGGCGCCCCCACCCGACGAGCCGCCGCCCCTCGACCCCGACGAGGTCGACGAGTGGCTCGACTACTTCGGCGAGCCGCGCGACTCCTAACCTGGATCTTTCACGATGACCCGCCCTCGACTCGGGCAACCGAGCGATTCTCAGCGCAGAGGTCGCCGAGAACGCAGAGGTGCGCTGAAGTCGGCCAGCGCAGGGCGAAGCGCTTCGATCCGCCGCTCCCAGTGGGTCCTCCGCTCTCTGCGAGCTTCGCGCCTCTGCGCTCGATCCTGAGCCTCCGCTGCCGCAGGACGCTCGCGCCTCGTTGAACATCCGGGCTAACCGCTCCCTGTGGCGCCGGTCCCCTGGCCTGCCCGGATTGGTTAGGCTCGCGGGTGCGCCGCCGCGCGGCCGCGGCGGCGGAGGAGGACCCGTGGGCCACCCCGAGAGCGAGCTGATCTACGACTGGAACGAGGTCGCGCGCGACGCCGCGCGCCCCCGCGTGACGATCGACGACGAGACGCTGCGCGACGGGCTGCAGTCCCCCTCGGTCCACGACCCCTCGATCGAGGACAAGATCGAGATCCTCCACCTCATGGACCAGCTCTCGATCCACACCGCGGACGTGGGGCTCCCCGGCGCCGGCCCGCGGGCGGTCGCCGACGTGACCCGGCTGTGCGAGGAGATCCGCGACGCCAAGCTGAAGATCCGCGCGAACTGCGCCGGCCGCACCGTGCTGGCCGACGTGCAGCCCATGGTCGACGTGGTGCAGAAGACCGGGGTCCCGATCCTGGCCTGCCTGTTCCTGGGCTCCTCCGAGATCCGCAAGTTCGCCGAGAGCTGGGACCAGGAGCGCATGCTCCGCCACACCACCGAGGCGATCGACTTCGCGGTCAAGGAGGGGCTCGAGGTGATGTACGTCACCGAGGACACCACCCGCGCCCGCCCCGAGACGATCGACACGCTGTACCGCGCCGCGATCGAGCACGGCGCCAAGCGGCTGTGCATCTGCGACACCGTCGGCCACGTCACGCCCCACGGCGTGTTCCAGCTCGTGGCCCACATGAAGCGGCTCACCGCGGGCACCGGCGTGAAGCTCGACTGGCACGGCCACAACGACCGCGGTCTGGGCCTGATCAACGCGCTGGCGGCGATCGAGGCCGGGGTCGACCAGGTCCACGGCTGCGCGCTCGGGATCGGCGAGCGCTGCGGCAACACCGCCACCGACCAGCTGCTCGTGAACATGCGCCTCATGGGCTACCTCGACGAGGCGATCGACCTGACCAAGCTCCCCGCCTACGTGCAGAAGGTGAGCGAGGCCTGCAAGGTGCCGATCCCGGTCAATTACCCGGTGATCGGCAAGGACGCCTTCGAGACCGCGACCGGCGTCCACGCGGCCGCCGTGATCAAGGCCCTGCGCAAGGGGGACACCTGGCTGGCGAACCGGGTCTACTCGGGGGTGCCGGCCGACGTGTTCGGCCTCGAGCAGCGGATCACGATCGGTCCCATGAGCGGGCGGAGCAACGTGACGTTCTGGCTGGAGCGGCGCGGGATCGAGCCCAGCGACGCGCTGGTCGACAAGGTGTTCGAGGCCGCCAAGCGCTCGAGCCGGATCTTCACCGACGAGGAGGTCTACGCGCTGATCGGCCAGCCGGTCGGCGAGACCGCGTGAGCCGGGCGCGCCCGCCCGCGGCGCGCTGCGCCGCGCTCCTGCTGCTGCTCGCCCTCCCGGCGGCCGCGCAGGAGGCGCCGGCGCCCGAGCGACACGACCTGCGGCCGCGCTACGCCGAGGGCGAGCGCTGGGAGGCCGAGGCCAGCCTGTCGCTGCTGCTCGACCTGCGGCTGTCGGTCCCGAGCGTCGACCTCGAGCGCACCAGCCAGCAGGAGCAGCGGGTGCGCCGGCGCTCCCAGAGCCGGGTCCGCGCCGCGCGCGACGGCGCGCCGCTGGAGGTGGAGCGGCGCTACCTCGAGGCGATCGTGGGGTCGCGCGATCCGGGCGCGCCCCGGCTGTCGCGCGAGCTGCACCCGCTCCACCAGCGCCGCCTGATCCTGGACCTCGACCCCCGCGGCCGGCTGCGGGTGCGCGTGCCGAAGGACGCCCCCCCGCTCGCCGAGTCGGCGGCCGAGGACGAGGTCCTGACCGAGCGCTACGAGGCCGTGCTACCGGCCGAGCCGGTGGCCGTCGGCGAGCGCTGGCGGATCGAGGGCGAGCGCCTCCGACGCGCCCTCGGCCCCGGCCTGGGCCGCGACCCGACCGGGGCGATCGAGTGCACGCTGGCGGCGGTCCGCGAGGAGGCGCTCGACGAGGAGGCCGAGCCCGAGCGCTACGCGGTGGTGGCCCTCGAGCTCGCGGTCGCCGGGCGCCAGGGCCCCGAGCCCGACGCCCCCCGCCTCGAGACCCGCCTGCGCGGCGAGCTCTACTTCTCCCTCGCCCACCGCAAGCTGGCCGCGGTCACGCTGCGGGGCGAAGCCCGCCTCCACCAGACCCGCCGCGAGGAGGGGCACGTGCTGGAGCTCGAGGGGAGGGGGCCAGTGGAGATCGTGAAGCGGGCGTGGTTCCCGGAGCGGCCCAAGCGGGGGGACGGGGGGAAGTAGCCGAGTCGAGGGGAGAGGAAACAGGGAATATCGACAGGGAACTGGGAATGAGGAACGAGGAATTGCTGTCGCTCGTTCCCTGCCCGCGTCGGCGATAGCCGTTCTGGCATTTTCAATTTCTCATTCCCTGTTGATATTCCCTGTTTCCGGGGGCGACGCCCACGTCATCTGCACCCCATCCGAATCCTCGGGAACCCCGCCCCCGCTCCCGACGTATGGAAGGTCCGGAGAGTCCGGAGGCCCCCGATGCCCCTCGCGCGCACCTTCGTCCTGCTCGTCCTCCCCGTCACGCTCCTCCTCGCGCCCGCCCGGGGGGACGTGGTCCACCTCACCGACGGGCGCACGATCGAGGGCGAGACCCGGCATACGCCCGAGGGGCTCGAGGTCACGGTCAAGCACGGGCGGGTGGTGATCCCGCACGACCAGGTGAAGCGGCTCGAGATCCGCGAGACGGCCCGTCAGACCTACGCGCGGCTGCTCGAGGCGCTCGCGGGGGACGACCTCGAGGGGCTGCTCGAGCTGATCGAGCACTGCGCCGCGCACGAGCTCGAGGCGGAGGCGCGGCCGCTGCTCGAGGAGGCGCGCCTGCGCGCGCCCGACGCGCCGCGGCTCCACGCCGCCTATCAGCGGCTCGACTTCCACCTCGAGGACGGGGAGTGGGTGCCGCCCGAGGTGTGGTATCCGAAGAACGGCTACGTGCGCGACCGCGGCCGCTGGCTCACCGCCGAGCAGGCGCGGCTGGCCCGGGCCTCGCGCGACCTGCGCGAGCTGCGCGAGCGCCGCGAGGACCTCGAGCGCGAGGTGCGCCGGGCGGAGCGGGCGCTGAGCGAGGAGGACCGCGCGCTCGCCACCGTGGAGCGACGGCTCGGCGAGCTCGAGGCGTTCGAGACCGCGCTCCCCGCGCGGGTCGCCGCCGCGCAGGAGACCCTGCGGGCCCGCGAGCAGGACCTCGCCTACGCCCGCGAGCAGCACCTCCTGGCGCGCGATCGCTATCAGCTGTGGTGCCGCACCCCCTGCGGCTGCGGACAGGTCTGCGCCTGGGAGCTGCGCCGGGCCGCGCTCTACCAGGACCTGCTCGGCTGGTCGGGGAGCCGGGTCCCCGCGGCCGAGCGCGCCCGGAACGACGCGCTGGCCGCAGTCCAGCAGCTCCTGCGCGCCCAGGGCGAGCTGCCGACCCGGATGGCCGCCGCGCGGCTGCGGGTGAACGAGGCCGCGGGGAAGCGCGCCGCCGCGGCCAGCGCCCTGGAGCTGGCCCGGATCGACGCCGAGCAGGCGGCGGCCGAGCTGGCGCGCGCCGAGCAGGAGCGGGCCGCGGCCAAGGCGGCCGCCCGCGCGCCGCGCTAGCGGGCTGTCGAGCACGAGCGCGAGCGCGAGCTCGGGGAGCTCGTCGGCACGTCATGGCGAGAGCTGACGCGAGGACCGACCCACCGCTTCTGGTGCGACGACGCGCCGGGGCGTAGGGTGACGCCATGGGCGTGGTGCGGGACACGGCGGATCGGCTCGTCCGCAGCTTCACGGGCGTGTTCACGTTCGACGTCGACCCCGCGCTCGACGAGCAGGAGAACGTCGAGCGCGTCGTGGCCGAGACCGGCGTCGTCGCGGGGGTGATCTCCTGCCTGCAGCCGATCCCGCTGGCGGACATCGTCGTGCTCGCGCCGCTGCACGTGAAGATGACCCTGCAGATCGGCCGGATCAAAGGTTTCGAGGTCTCGCAGGAGCGCGCGGTCGAGATCGTGCGCGAGGTCCTGGCGGCGGCCTGGCTGGCGCTGGCCTCGCAGGCGGTGATCGGCGTGATCGGCAAGCTGATCCCGCCCGCGCGCGCGGTGTTCAACTTCACGCTGAACTACGCCGCGACCTGGGCGATCGGGAGCGTGGTCGCCTACTACTTCGACTGCCTGCGCGAGGGGACGAGCCCCTCGGCCGACGTCATGAAGGAGCTGTTCGCCGAGGAGCTCCGCGCCGGCAAGACGCACGGGGCGGCCGCCGGCGGGGACGCGCTCCAGGCGCGCGCCGAGGCCCTCCGCGAGCGCGTGCGGCGGCGGGACCCGGCGCTGGTCACCAAGACCCGCCTGGTGCCGCGGCTGGAGGCCCTCGCGCCCCCGCGCCCGCCGGCCTCCGATGAGGCCGCGCCGGCCGCGAGCGAGCCCGCGCCGCGGCTCAAGATCCGGATCACGCGGGCGCAGCTCGCCCCGCCCGCGCCCCCACAGCAGGACGAGCCCGCCGCGCCCGAGCGGCCGGCCAAGACCCTCGGGCACGAGGGCGAGGCGCCGCGCGAGGTGGCGATCGGGTTCAAGAACCCGCCCAAGACCCTGGGCGAAGAGACCCCCTCCGCCCGCGAGCGAGACCGGGCCCAGGCGGTCGCCGCCCTCGAGGCCCCCGCGGCTGAGGGGCCGGAGGACGGGCTGGTCGAACGGCTCGAGCGCCTGGCCGCGCTCCTCCGGGCGGGGGCGCTGTCGGCCGACGAGTTCGCGCGCGCCAAGCAGCGCCTGCTGGCCGAGGGCCCCGACGCGTGAGCGCGGTGAAGCGAGGGGCGGCTCGACGCGTCCCTCCTGCCATGCCCGACCCAGATCGCCCCGAGTCGCGCGACGCGCCCCCCTCGGGCAGCGCCGACCGCTGGACGTTCCTGGCCTACCTGCTCGCGGTCGCTCTCGCGCTCACGTTGGGCGCGGTCGCTTGAGTGAAGGCTACTCACCCTCGATCTTCATGTCGAAGCCGCGGTGCGAGAGCTCGATCCGCTCGATCGAGATCTCCGAGCCGCCGTACTCGAACTCGGGGCCCTCGTAGCGCGAGGGCCACGCCTCGCGGAAGTCCCAGCGCACGATCGCGTTCCCCTGCTGGTCGAGCGCGATGATCGAGCCGCTCTTGCGCTGGACGTTCCCGTCGCGGTTCGCCCTGAGCCAGTCGAACAGGTCCTTGCTCGCCGACGAGCCGCGGGCGAGCACGATCGGCGTCCAGCGCGCGGGACCGACCAGCTTGTGCATGTGGTCGTTGATCCCGCCCTCGGGATGCTCGAGCACCTCGATCTGCACGATCAAGCCCGACGCGTAGCAGAAGTCCGCCACCTCGAGCTCGTCGAGGGTGACCTTGAACCGGAAGGCACGGTTGAGCACGCCGTCCTGCGCCGGGCTGTACATGCGTCCAAGGATACTACACCCGCCCGCAGGGCCGACCTCGTTGGCAGGGCGATGGTTATGGCTGCGGTCCCCCCCCGCCCGCGGGGACTCGTTGCGCGGCGCGCGCGGGCGTGCGTATCCTCCGCGCGGGGAGGTCGCATGCGCCGTTTCAGCCTTTGTCTCTGCTTGACCGCAGCCGCCTGGGCCTTGGGGCCCGCCACCACCGCGCCCCCGTGGCGCGCGATGGCCGAGCCCGACGACGAAGAGGAGGACGAGGAAGAGGAGGACGAGGACGAGGACGCCGAACAGGAGGGCGCCGAAGAGGAGGACCCGGCGCCCGCTCCGGCCGACCCGCAGGTCAAGGATGCGCTCGACGAGCTGCTGGTCGTCGGCCACCGCCTCCTGCCCGGCAACGTGCTCGACGCCACCTACTCGCTCACCGATGGCGTCGAGGTGGACGACTTCCTCAGCAAGGGCTTCGACAAGGTCGAGATCCACGAGGTCTCGGGGGCCGGCGGGCGCAGCGACACCGGGCTCGAGCTCGGCGCCGGCTCTCGCAAGGCCGGGACCTTGATGCACAAGGTGACCTTCAAGGGTGACTTCGAGATCGAAGTCGAGATGTGGGCCGCGCACAACACGCCGAGCGCGATCCTGTGCGTGCTCCTGAGCAAGAAGGTCGGCGTGTCCTGGGGCCAGGGGCTGTGCAAGCCCACCAGCCTGAGGCTGTTCAACAGGGGCGCCAAGGCGGACCCCACCGAGTTCCGCGAGGAGCGCACGGTCCGCACCAAGATCACCTGCAAGGACGACGTGGTCACCGTGATGTGCAACGGGCGCAAGGTGGACGAGCGGCGCTTCAAGAAAGGTGAGCTGTCGCAGGTGCGGTTCGGGCTCGTGGCCCGGAACATCCGGGTCGTGGTGTCGGAGCTCCGGCTGCGTGGCGCCGTCGACGTCGAGGAGCTCAACCGCTGAGGACCGGGGCGAGCCGCCGGCGGTGACGGGCGACGAGGCCCTCGCCCGCGAAGGGCGGCTCGCGCCGGGCTACGGGGTCGCGAACATGCCCTCTTCGTAGGCGCAGATCCGCCCGCGCACGGCCGAGGCGGCCACGGTCAGGGGCGAGGCGAGGTACAGCCGCCCGGGGCCGGAGCGCCCCTTGTAGTTGCGGTTGATCGCCGAGACGGTGACCTGCTCGGGCGTGTCCGACACGCCGGGGCCGCAGCCGATGCACGCCCCGCAGCCCGGGGGGATCACGGTCACGCCGGTCTGCTCGAACAGCTCCACGTAGCCGCGCTCGCGCGCGTAGGCCTCGACCTCGGCGCTGCCGAACTGGATGTAGAACCGGACCCCCTCGGCCACGCGCTGGCCCTCGCGCCGCGCCTCCGCCATGACGCGGGCGTAGAAGTCGAGGTCGTCCTCCTTGCCCGCGGTGCAGCTCCCGCCGTAGGCGATGTCAATCCGGACGTCGCCGAGCTCCTCCACGAGCTGGCCGTTCTTGGGGTCGGAGGGGATTCCGCGGTCGGGGTCGCCCGGGTGGGCGACCATGGGGCGGATCGTGGCGAGGTCGATCACGTGGACGCCGCCGTCGTAGCGCGCGCCGGGGTCCGGCCGCACCGCCTTGGCCCGCAGGGCGGCGAGGTCGACCCCGGGGCGCCGGGCGGCGATCCAGCGGAAGGTCTCCTCGTCCGCCTCGACGATCCCGGTGCGCGCGGTGCACTCGGTCGCCATGTTGGCGAGGGTCGCCCGCTCGTCCATGGAGAGCGCGGCCAGCCCGGGGCCGCCGAACTCCATGCAGCGCGAGAGCGTCTCCTCGCGCTTGGCGTGGTGCATGAGGATGTAGAGCATGACGTCCTTGGCGGTCACGCCCGGCGCGAGCGCGCCCACCAGCTCGAAGCGGATCGACTCGGGCACCACCAGGGTGGTGACGCCCGACTGCAGCAGCGCCGCGTACTCGGTGGTGCCGACCCCGTAGGCGAAGGCGTTGCTCCCGCCGCCCATGCAGGTGTGGCTGTCGGTGGCCTGGATGATCTCGCCCGGCTCGATGATCCGCTCGCGCGCCACCTGGTGGCAGATCCCCGGCGAGACGCCCGCCTCGGCGTTGAACGAGAGCACGCCCGTGTGCTCCTGCAGCTCGCGCTGCATGCGGCGCAGCGTCTCGATCTTCGGCAGGAACTTGCGGTAGCGGTCGACCTGGTCGGCGTAGATCAGGTGGTCCTCGAACACCGCGAACTTGTCGGGGTTGGTGACCGTGTAGCCCGGGCCGTACTCGTCGATCAAGAACTGGTGGACCTGCGCGCTGGTGAACTCGTGCGAGTAGCCGCCGTCCACGCGCACCAGCACCGAGTCGCCCGGCTGCACGTGGCGCGGCCCGTCGCCGGCGCGCACGAGGTGGGCCGCGATGACCTTCTCGCACATGGTCATGGGGCGCGCGGGCGTGTCGGGGAGCGGGACCTCCACCTTCCCGGCCTGGAGCGCCTTGGTGAACGGGAACAGCCCGCCCATGCGCACGATCGCCTGCGTGACCGGGTCGTGCCCCTCGAGGAACTCCTCGATCGGGATCGCCTCGCCGCGCTGCAGGCGGATCAGCTGGGCGTGGCTGCCCATCAGCACGCCCTGGTTGATGTTGTTGCGGGCGTGGATCGGCGCGAACGAGGCGGCGACCGCCAGCTCGATCCCGGAGAACTTCTCGGCCTGCGTGGCGGTCTCGCGCGAGGAGCCGACGCCCTTCTGGTAGCCCGAGACGATCACCTCGAACCGCCCGTCGGCGAGCGCGCCCTCGGGGAGCAGCCGCTGCCCGTCCACGATCAGCCCGGCGTAGGCGTTCTTGGCGATCTCGCGCGGGTCGTGGTCGAAGCACACCCAGGCGGGCGTCATGACGTCGGTGTTGATGTCGTCGAGGAGGTCCTCGACCGAGAGGTCCTCCATGCGCAGGTCGAGCTCGCCGGCGATCTGGCGGCGGATCAGCTCGGGGTCCTTGGTGAGGAACAGGACGCGCTTGCCCGGGGTGAGCTGGAAGGACCTGATCTCGCTCATTCCTCGCCTCCCGGCCGCGCCCCGAGCCTCCGGGGCCGGCGCCGCCCGGGCTTCGCGGGCGCTCCGACGAGTGTAGCCCCGGCCGCAGGGGAGGCCAGGCTCCCTGACCCCGCGGCCGAGCGCGCGGTCAGGTCGCGAGGTCGGCCGGCTGGGCTCTGTCTTGAAACTCGGATCGCGCCATCGCGAAGCAATCGTCGCCGCTGGCGAGGCGCGAGGA
>CAZMSZ010000196.1:0-11741 GCA_964569055.1 uncultured Planctomycetota bacterium
CGTCGCACGTGCGACAAGCAGTCGCCGGCCGCACCCGAGGCCCCGTCGCACGTGCGACGTCCGGCGCCGCCCTCCCGGGACCTTGAACCGCACCAGGTTACGCCGGGGCTCAAGGGGCCCAGGCCGCGCCGCCGATAGGGGGCCAGAAGGGTGAGCGCCAGTCGCCAGGCGTCACCGCTCGAGCCCCGCACGAGGCGGGGTGGGTGGGACCGAGAGGGCGGCCGGCACTCCTGCCGCGGGGGCAGGAGCAGCGCAGAGAGGAAGTCCACATGAACAGCTTCGAGAATGGCTACCGGTCGTCTTCCGAGAGCGGCGTCTTCCTGCTCGATCCCGAGGATCGGGCGCTCCTGCGGGCCTGCGCGGACGCGTGCAGCCGCGAGGAGGAGGAGGCCGAGGCCCACCGCCGCTTCCTCAAGATCGCGCGCGAGCTCCCGGCCGTCCGCCTCGAGAAGGTGATGCAGATCCGCCGCATGATCGCCAACGGTGACTACGTGACCGAGGAGAAGCTCCAGGCCACCGTCGACCGCCTGCTCCAGGCGCTGTCGCCGCGGTAGTCGACCGACCTCCACCCCGCCCGCCAGCACGAGCGGGTGACGAGCGAGCGTCGCGAAGGCGCAGGCGGGTCCGGCGCGTCCTAGAGGAGGGCTGCCGCCGCCGAGCGCCTTCGCTCGCTTGGTTCCGACGGGAGTCGCGGCCTTGGGCGCCATGGCGCTCAGGCGACCCGCGCCCGCTTCTTGCCCCGCGCGGGTCGATCGCCGCGCGCCGCCGCGCGCTTCGCGCGGGTCCGCGGGCGGCCAGGCGACTCCGACAGCAGCTCGCGAGCCTGCTCCAGCGCGGCGGCCGTGATCGGCTCGCCGCGGATCATGAGCGCGAGCTCCTGCAGGCGAGCCTCGCCGACCAGGGGCTCGGCGCGGGTCCGCTCGCCCTCGCGCACGATCCTGAGGTGGTGCGCGGCGCGGGCCGCGACCGGGGCGAGGTGGGTCACCGCCAGCACCTGCCGCCCCTCGGCCAGGTCCGCCAGGCAGGTCCCCACGGCGGCCCCCAGCCGCGCGCCCACGTTCTGGTCGACCTCGTCGAACAACAGCACGGCGCGGCCGGCGGAGACGCGCGCACCGAGCGCCAGGGCCAGGCGCGAGAGCTCACCACCGGAGGCCTGCTCGAGCGGGGCCGGGGCGGCCCCGCCCGCCGCGAAGCGGAACGCGACCTCGTCGCACCCGTCGGGCCCGGGGAGCGCGTCGGCCGCGGGCAGCGCCTCGGTGACGGCGACCACGAAGCTCGCGCCCGCCAGCCCGAGCGGCGGGAGCGCCGCAGCCACGGCCGCCGCGAGCTCCTCCGCCGCCCGGCGGCGTCCGGCCAAGAGGGCCTGCGCCGCGGCCAGCAGGGCCTTGCGCTCCGCTCGCAGGCGCCGCTCGGCGACCGCGCGGCGCTCGGCCAGGGCTGCGGGGTCGCCCTCGGCCTCGAGCTCCTCGAGCCGCGCCGCCAGGGTCTCGGGGGTGGTGCGCAGGCGCCGGGCCAGGGCGCGATAGGCCTGCACCCGCGCGCGCGCCTCCTCGAGCGCGCCGTCCGCGCCGGCCGCGTCCTCGTGGGCGCCGCGCACGTGACGCGCGGCCTCGTCGACGAGGGCCGCCGCGTCGGCCAGCGCGGCGCTGGCCTCCGCCAGCTCGGGCCAGCGCGGCGTGACCCGCTCGAGCTCGCGCGCGGCCGCATACAAGCCGTCGAGCAGCGCCTCCCGCCCGCCGCGGACGTCGTCGCCGTCGAGGCGCGCGCACAGCGCGGCCACCGTGGCCCGCTCGCGCTCGCGCTCCTCGAGCCGCTCGAGCTCGGCGCAGCGGGCCGCGTACTCCCCCGGCTCGGGCGCGAGCTCGCGCAGGGCCTCGCGCTCGGAGCGCCCCTCGGCCCAGCCGGCGCGGGCGCGCTCCTCGAGCGCGCCGAGGCGCGCCACCTCCTCGCTCAGGGCCAACGCCGCCGCCCGCCGGAGCCGGTAGCTCGCGAGCGCCGCCCCCTGCCCGGCGCAGCCGTCGAGCACCTCCCGTTGGCGTCCGGGCTCCACCAGACCCGCCGCCGCCCCTTGGCCGAACGCCTCGACCAAGGCCTGCCCCACGCGGCGCAGCTCCTGCGCGCTCACCGGACGCCCGTCGATCGCGCAGCGGCCCTTCCCGTCGCGCCCCATCGCGCGCGCCAGCCGCAGCTCGCCCGAGCCCTCCCCGGCCGGCAACCCGAGCGCGACGCGGGTCGCGGGCCCGACCGCGAACGTCAGCTCGGCCGCGCACGTCTCCGCCCCGGGCCGGACCCAGCGCGCGGCCGCGGCCCGGCCGCCGGGGCCCTCCCCGCAGGCGAAGCGCACGGCCTGCAGCAGGAGGCTCTTGCCCTCGCCCGAGCCGCCCGAGATCACGTTCAGCCCGGGGCCGAGCTCGAGCTCGGCCGCTTCGAACAACACGAAGTTCGTGAGGGTGAGCCGCGTGAGCAGGGCGGCGGGAGCCGCGGGCGACGGCACGGACGGCACGGACGGCATGGCGAGAGTCCTCGAACGAGACGGCGTGGCAGGTGCCAGCCAGGACCGCACCGAACTGGGGCGAGCGACACGTCGTCGGCGGTGAAGAGAACGCCACGAACGCGCCGCTCGCCCCAGCCCGGCTCCGACGGGTGCCCCTCTTCGGCGCGCCCGAAGGCGGGCAGCCTTGGTTAGGGCTGCCCGGACGGTCGAGACCAGCGGATCACAACGAACAATGGCCCCAGGGAGAGGGCCGGGGTGGACGGGGAGCGCCTCAGCGGCGCAGGTCGCTCAGCAGACGGTTCAGGACCACGTCCCACTTCTCGGGCGTGTCGAGCTCGCCCCGGGCGATCTCGCGGCGGACCCGCCGCACGAGGTCCCAGCGGACCGGGTCGGTCCGGCCGACCTCCGCCGCGGGCTGCCCGAACCCGGCCTGGCCCCAGCGCGGGGAGCTCCCGGGCTCGAGGGGGCGAGGCTCTTGGGAGGTGCGGGAGAAGGGGCGGGAACGGTCGAACGGGGGCATGGGCTCGCTCCTTGGATCACTGCCGAACACGCCCCGAACCTAACAAAGCCCTACGACATTCCGCCACCCCCTCCTCGAACGGTTCCCGAACCTCCGGTCCTGCCTGGACGGGGGGCGGCGCGCCAGCGCCCCTGCCCCGCGCACCCGGCGGGGGGGACCCGAACGGATGGTCAAGGATCACCGGGGCCCCACCCGAGGCGAGGGCGGCCGCCGCCCGCGCGCGAGTCCCCCCGAGGCTCCCCCGCCAGCGTGCGTCTGGGCGGGCGCGCGAGTATGATCGTCGAGCCCATGAAGAGGAACAGCGCGCCCTTCGCCGCCGCCCGCTCCGACGAAGCCGTCTACGTGCGCATCCGCGGCCTCGGCAGCATGACCAACGCGCCGACCCTCGAGGCGTTCACCAGCCAGCAGCTCGAGCAGGGCGCCCGGCACCTCGTGTTCGACTTCGCCGAGTGCAGCGGCGTCGACAGCACGTTCATGGGGCTGCTCCTCACGCTCAGCAACGAGCTGCGCGAGCGCCACGCGACCGGCGGCGGGGTGGTGCTGATCAACGTCGACGAGCACGCGCGCAAGCAGCTCTCGTCGGTCGGGGTCGACGCGTTCGTCACGCTCAAGGAGGGCGCGACCCGCCTGCCCGACAAGCTCACGTTGACGACGCTCGAGCTGGTCCCGACCTCCGACCGCGAGCGGCTCAAGCTCATGCTGAGGGCGCACAAGGAGCTCGTCGCGGCGGATGCGCGCAACAAGGCGAAGTTCGGCGCTTTCCTCGAAGCGATCGTGGCGGAGCTGGGCTAGGCTGGTGGGCAGCGAGCGTCGCTGGGCGCCGCGCCGTCCACCTCGCGAGCCGTGACCGACACCGAGCCTCCTGCGTCCGCTCCCCACGTCCACGAGCCGCGGCACGCCCGCGCCGGAGGGACGACCATGCTGGGACCGTTCCGCACGCGGCCGATCTTCAAGGCCAAGCCCTGGGCGGGCGAGCGCCTGGCGGGCCTCGTCGACGGCGTCCCGCCGGGCACCGGCGAGGTGTGGCTGGTCAGCGACCTCGAGCACGACGCGAGCCCGATCGCGAGCGGACCCTGGGCGGGGCGCACCCTGCGCGACCTCGTGCGCGACCACCCGGCCGAGCTGCTCGGCCCGTCCTTCACGGCGTCCGAGGCCCGCTTCCCGCTCCTGGTCAAGGTGCTCGACGTGGGAGCCCCGCTCTCGCTGCAGCTCCACCCCGACGGCGCGCTGGCGCGCGCGCTCGGCGACGGACCGCACGGGAAGGCGGAGACCTGGCTGGTGCTCGAGCCGGGCGGGGCGGCGCGGATCGACCTCGGGCTCGCCGCGCCGACGCCGGCCGACGAGGTGGTGCGCCTCGCGCGTGAGGGCGGCCTGGTCGAGCGCCTGGCGAGCTTCGCCCCCGAGCCGGGCGAGCCGGTCGAGATCCCGCCCGGCACGCTCCACAGCGCGCGCGAGGTGCTGCTCCTCGAGGTGCAAGAGCCGAGCGACGTCACGTATCGCGTCCACGACTGGGGCCGCAACGGGCGCGAGCTGCACCTCGAGCAGACCCGCCGCGTGCTCGCCGCCCTCGACCCGCCGCGGCTCCCGCGCGCGGACGGCGGCTGGGCGCCCGGACGCCGCGCGCTCGCGCAAGTCAGCCCGTTCCGCTTCGACGCCCTCGACCTCGGCGCCGGCGCGCGCCTCACCCTCACGGGCGGCGCGCCGCAGGTGCTCGTGGTCCTCGAGGGGCGGGTCGCGGTCGCGGCGGCGGGTCACCCCCTGCTCCTCGTCGAGCGGGGCGAGGCGGCGGTGCTCCCGGCCACGCTCGCCGAGGTCTCGCTCCAGGCCACGACCTGGGTTAGAGCAGGTCTCGCCGCACCGCGTCAGGTCCAGGCCCCCCGCACGTAGGCGACGGCGCCAGGTAACCGCCCCGACCTCTTCGGCTTACGTTTGCCCGCTCCGGGCGCGGACGCTATGATCGGCGACCGCACAACCCGAAAGCCACGAGGTTCGGACTGCCCATGGCGAAGCGAAGCAGCCGTTCGACGGGAGCCGACGCCGACCTCGACGAGTTCGCGTGGCAGTCTCCGGACAACGCCGACGGGGTCGCCGAGAAGAAGAAGACCAAGAAGAAGAAGCGCCCGAGCGCCGAGGTCGCCGCGGTCGAGGACTCGACCCGCGCCAAGGCGAAGCGCAAGAGCGACGGCAAGAGCACCGGCAAGAGCGCCAAGACCACCAGCAGCGCCAAGGCGGCGTCGGCCAAGAGCAGCGGCAAGCGCGCCAGCCGCGAGGCGGAGGTGGACGAGAACGCCAGCTCGAGCGTGCGCAAGAAGAAGGGCTCGAGCGCGAGCGGCCGCGCCTCGGGCGAGGGCGACGCGCGCGCCTCGGGGCGGCGGCGCCGTCCGCCGGCCAAGAAGAAGGGCGTCGACCCGGTCATCGTGATCTCGATCATCACGGCGACCCTGCTGATCTGCGGCGGGATCGTGTACATCAGCAGGAGGGGCGCGCCGGAGGAGGGCCGCAACGAGGAGAAGCTGTTCGACCAGGCCAAGAAGTTCCACGAGGACGGCATCAAGGCCTTCCGCGAGTGGAACAAGGCCATCGCCGAGGGCAACGGCGCGCTCGAGCTGCAGAAGCACAAGGAAGCGCACGAGAAGCTGACCAAGGCGCTCGACAAGCTCAACGAGACGCTCGAGCCCTACCGCGACCCCAACACCGGCATGCTCGCCGAGGCCTACCAGGGGTACGAGGAGATGTACTCCGAGATCGCCCAGTACCTCGTCGACCTCGAGAAGAGCGGCCGCGTCCAGTGAGCGCGGCCGGGGGCCGCCCGTGAGCCCCGAGCTGTATCGGCGCCTCCCCGCCGTCGACGCGCTGCTCGCCGACCCCGCGCTGCGGCCGCTGCTCGAGCGGCACGGCCGCCCGCTGGTGCTCGACGCCGTGCGGCGCGACCTGCAGGCGCTGCGCGAGGCGATCGCGGCGGGCCGGCTGGCGCAGGACGCGGCCGAGGCCGAGGCCGCGCCCGACGCCTGCGCCGCGCGGGTGGAGGCCGCGCTCGAGGCGCGCACCCGCCGGCGTTACCCGCCGGCCCTCAACGCCACCGGCGTGGTCCTGCACACCGGGCTCGGGCGCGCCCCGCTGGCCGAGGCGGCTCGCGCCGCGGTGAGCGAGGTGGCGGGCAGCTTCGCGGTGCTGGAGGTCGAGCGCGAGAGCGGGCGGCGCGGCCAGCGCGACCGCGGGATCACCGCGCTCCTGCGCGAGCTGACCGGGGCCGAGGCGGCCTGCGTGGTCAACAACAACGCGGGCGCCACCCTGATCGCGCTGGCCGCGCTCGCGGCCGGCCGCCCGGTGATCTGCTCGCGCGGGCAGCTCGTGGAGATCGGGGGGAGCTTTCGGATCCCCGAGGTCATGGCGCAGTCGGGCGCGCGCCTGATCGAGGTGGGCGCGACCAACCGCACCCACCTGCGCGACTACGAGGCCGCCCTCGACGCCCACCCCGACGCCGCGCTCCTGCTGCGCGTGCACACCTCCAACTACCGGGTGGTCGGCTTCACCGCCGAGGTCCCCCTCCCCGAATTGGTCGCGCTCGGGCGCGCGCGCGGGGTGGCGGTCATGGACGACCTCGGCTCGGGCTGCCTGATCGACCTGGCCCCGTTCGGGCTCCCGAGCGAGCCGGTGGTCGGCGCCAGCCTGGCGACCGGCGCGGGGGTGGTGACCTTCTCGGGCGACAAGCTGCTCGGCGGGCCGCAGGCCGGGCTGATCGTGGGGCGCGAGGAGCTCGTCGCCCGGATCCGCCGTCACCCGCTCTACCGGGCGCTGCGCCCCGACAAGCTGACCCTCGCGGCGCTCGAGGCCACCCTGGCGCTGTACCGCGACCCCGCCGCGGCCACGGCCGCGATCCCGGCGCTCCGCATGATCTCGGCCCCGCTCGCGGCGCTCGAGGCGCGCGCGCAGGCGATCGCGAGCGCGCTGCGCGAGGTCGGCTCGGTCGAGGTCGAGGTCGAGGCCGCGACCTCCAAGGTGGGCGGCGGCAGCTACGCGGTCGAGGAGCTGCCGACCCGCGTGGTGAGCGTGGCGCCCCGCGCCTGCTCGGTCGAGGCGCTGGCGCGCCGGCTGCGCGAGGGGACGCCGCCGGTGTTCACGCGCCTGCACGAGGGGCGGCTCAAGCTCGACCCGCGCACGCTCCTCGGCCCCGCCGAGGACGCGGCGCTGATCGCGGCGGTCCGCGCCGCGCTCGGCTGAGGGGTCGCCCGCGCAGACGCCCGTTGTGCTCGTGCGGCCCGGGGCCTATCGTCGAGCCACCCGAGCCGCGAGAGGTGCCCGTGTTCAGCGTAGGCGACGTGTACGGGAAGGCGTTCCAGGACTTCTCCCGGCACTGGGTGCCGCTGGTGCTCGCGGCCCTCGTGTTCTGGGTGCTGTTCGCCGTGATCCAGGGCGTCGAGCAGTTCGGCTCGATCGCGGTCGCCATGGGCCTCGCCTCGATCGGGGCGCCGTCGTTCCTCATGCTCTTCGTCTCGCTCGCGCTGTGGATCGTGAACCTGGTGGTCCAGGCGTTCTTCAACCTCGGCTGGGCGGCGTTGACGCTCAAGGCCACGCGAGAGGACGACGAGCCGCAGCTCGGCGACTTGTTCTCGGCGGGCGAGCTCGTGATCCAGGGCGTGATCGCGCAGCTCCTGTTCCTGATCGCCGCGTTCGTGTCGGTCCTCCCGGCCCTGGCCGTCCTGATCGTGGCGGCCGCGGTGGTCAAGTCGCAGGAGCTCATGCTCCTCGCGATCCCGGTCGCGCTCCTCCCGCTGGCGCTCGTGTTCTTGTTGACCATGTTCAAGGACTACTTCATCGTCGACCGCCACCTCGACGCGATCAGCGCGCTGCGCGCCTCCTTCGACGCCACCAAGGGCAACCTCCTCGGGCTCGTGCTGTTCGCCATCGCCTCGTTCTTGGTCATGCTGGGCGGGGCCTTCCTGTGCGGGCTTCCGATGCTGTTCGTCTCCTTCCCGATCGTGATGGTCGGGGTCGCGCGGGCGTACGAGGCGCTCGCGCCCGCCGCCGAAGCTGACGCGGGGTACGAGGACTACGAGGGCTACGGGAAGGTCTAGGACCTTCGCGTGGACACGGACGCGCCCGACGAAGCAAGCGGCGAGCAGGCGTCGGCTCCGACCAGCGAGCCGCCCGCGGCGGCGGGCGAGCCGCCGACGACGACGACCTCCGCCTGCGCGCACTGCGGTGCGCCAGCCCGCGGCGCTGGCACGCACGCGCTGGTCCCTTGCCGCGACTGCGGCCGATCCGTTCACGCCCACTGCCCCGCGCCGAGCCGGTGCCCGGTGCGCGCCCAGGCTGGAGTGCTCGAGTTCCACGCCGCACCCAGCTCGCCACGCGCCGACGTCCTGCTGGCGCTGGCCCTCGCCTCCGCCGCCAGCGGCGGCGGGGTGGGGCTCGCGATCGGCCTGGGCGAGCTGCTCACCCGGGCGCTCGGCCTCTCGCGTGCGCTCGCCTACACCATGGGCACGGGCGCGGGGGTGCTCCCCACCCTGGTCGCGCTGACGGTGCTGTTCCACCGTTACCTGCAGCACCGCAGCGTGCACGTCGACGCCCGCGGCGTGCTGCTCGGGGTGACCCCGCGCTGGCGCGGCAAGCGGCTGCCCTTCGCCGACCTGCGCGGCTTCTCCGAGACGGCCCACGGGGTCATGCTCCACGTCCGCGGCCGGCCCTGGACGCGCTGGCTCGGCCCGCTGCTCCGCTGCGACGGGCTGCTCCGCCACGAGCTGATCGAGCGGCTCGAGGCCGAAGGCGTGTATCGAGCCGAGTAGGCGCGCCTCTACGCCGGGCGGGTCTCGACCTGGTCGAGCCGGCGCGGCGGGCGGGGGTCGGGCACGCGGTCGCCGTACTCGAACGCGGCCGGGCCGCCGGTCTTGCGCCACAGCGGGCGCCAGCCGGCGCCGTCGCGCTCGAGCAGCTCGAGGCGGACCTCGGCGGCCTCGCTGTGGTTGCACCACACCGAGCTGCCGTCGGGGTCGCGGTACTCCACGCGCAGGAACGAGGCGAGCGGCGCGGTCACGCTCCCGCGCAGCACCTGCTCGCCGCGCGGCGCCTCGAACGTCCAGTAGCCCAGGCCGAACTGGCTGGTCGGGGACCACATGGCGCGCGGACCGTTCCAGGCGAGCGCCACGCCGTCCGCCGAATCCTGCACGAGCAGCGGTGAGGCCGCCGGCAGGAGCAGCCCCAGCTTGCGGACCTGCGCGCTCACGCCCTCGAACACCAGGCCGGGGGCGCCCACGAAGTCGTGGCAATGGGCCCAGGTCCAGCGGTCCGCGTGGCGGCGCCCGTAGACGTGCCCCTGCTCGGCGATCGCGTCCTCGAGCACGACCCGGCGGCCGGCCACCTCGACCGTGCCCGTCACCGGGAGCGCGAGCGCCGGCGTCGAGACGGCCGAGCTCGCCACGCGCAGGCGGTAGAGCTGGGGGGAGACGTGGCGGAACGCGCCGGCCGAGGGGCCGAACGCGAGGTCCCAGGCGACCCGCCGCGCGCCCGCCCCCACCCGGCCGCGCGCGCCCTCGGCGTCGAGCCAGCCTGGCGCGAGCTCGAGCGCGAACCGCCCGCCGCGTGAGCGGTCGTGCAGCCGCTCGATCGGGTGCCGGTCGAGGAGCGCGAGCGCCAGCGTGGGCGGCTCGCCCTCGGGCGGAAACGTGAAGGCCCACAGGAAGGCGCTCGGGCGCTCGCCGGGGCGGGTGGGCGCCTCGAGCGTGTAGCGGAACCAGAACGCCCAGCCGGTCCTCCGGTCGTGGAGCGTCAGGTACCAGACCTCGTAGTGCCCAGGCTGGCCGCGCCAGCGCATGCGGTCGAGCGAAGCGTCCATGGCGCACCATTTCGCCTGCGCCCGGGCCTCCCCGCAAGGGTCTTTGCTCGGCGCGCGCCCGGGCGGCGTCCGCACGCGCTCGGCCCGGGCCGAGGCGCGCCCGTTGCTCACCTCCGGGGCCAGGAGGTGCGGCATGGAGCTCACGCTGAACTGGGCGGTCCTCGCACAGACCGCCGGCGAGGTCGAACCGGGCGCCGGCACCGAGACCGGGATCGCGTTCGGCGCGGCGGTGGCGGTCACCGTGCTCGCGCTGATCGCGCTGTTCTACGTGGTCATGAAGCTCCGCCCGGAGGCCAGCCCGGCGCAGGGCAGCTCGGCGGAGCACCACGCCGAGCCGGCGGACGAGGGCGAGGTCTACGCCCACGGCCCACCCCCGGGCGCCCCGCACGAGCCGGTGCGCCCGCCCGCGCCCCCGCCCGAGGCCGACCTGTCACGGCGCCGGTAGCCGGAGCGCACTCGGGCCGACCGTCCTCCGGCGTCGGAGGCTCAGGATCGAGCGCAGAGAGCGCGAAGATCGCGGAGATCGGAGACGAGGCCGAGGCAGGCTGATTGCAGTCGGCAGGTCGAAGTGGGTGTGCAACCGGGAGGGCTTCAGCGGACCTGTGCGTCCTCGACGATCTCTGCGCTGAGAATCGCTCGTGTGGACGAGTCGAGGGCGGTCCCTCCTGGTACAGCCGGGCTCGTTCTCACGAGAGGAGCTGCAGCCGCGCCGCCGCCAGCGCGCGGTCGGGGGTGAGCGCCGCCCAGCAGGTCTCGTCGGGGCAGGCGCGGCGGGGGATCCCGTCCTGACCGGCGTCGCTCGGGCGGTGGGGGCAGGAGGTGGCGAGCACGCGGACGCGGCGGCCGAGCGGGCGGCGCAGCTGGGGGTCGGTGGCGTTGTAGAGCGCCACGACGGGGACGTCGAGCGCGGCCGCGAGGTGCACCGCCGAGCTGTCGCCGCCCACCACCAGGCGCGCGCCCTCGAGGAGGCGCCCCGCCTCCGGCAGCGAGAACCCGGCGGCCACCTTGCCGTGCGGCGAGCGGGCCACGGCCGCCTCGAGCAGGCGCCGCTCGCGGCGCAGCCCGAGCGCGATCGGGACCAGGCCCGTCTCGGCCTCGAGCCGCTCGGCCAGCTGCGCGTAGCGCGGCGCCGGCCAGGCGCCGCCGGGCGGAGCGGTGCCGGGGATGAGCACCGCGTAGGGCGTCCCCCGCGCCACGCCGACCGCGCGCAGCACCGCGGACCGCGGCGGCGAGGGCTCGAACGTGACCCGCGGCGGGCGCGGCTCCCCGGGCGGCGGCGGGCCGAGGAGCGGCGCCACGGCGGCCCACGGTCGACGCGCGAGGTGCCCGGGCGTGGGCGTGGTGTCGGGCGGGACGGAGTACAGCGCGCCCCACTCCGCGCCGCCGAACCCCAGCCCGCTGCGCGCCCGCGCGAGCACGGTCAACGCGGCCGAGTAGCGCTGCCCCGTCAGGTCGAACGCCACGTCGAACGCCTGCTCGCGCAGCGCGGTCGAGTCGTCCCACAGGGCCGCGAACGAGGGCGCCTCGCTCGGGTCGGAGCCGAGGTGCGGCAGCACGAGCACGCGCTCCTCGCCCAGCCAGCCGTTCCACAGCGCGGCGGTGGCCTGCCGGCAGGCGGCCCATACCGAGTCGGGGCCGCAGCGCGCGCGCAGCGGGGCGATCACCTGCCCCGCCCACAGCGACTCGACCACGCCGCCGCAGCCGAGGAGCAGGACGCGGGCGGGCGCGGGGTCGAGTCGACCCGAGAAGTATTCGGGCCGCACCCAGCGCCCGAGGAGCGGGCCGGTGAGGCTGAGCACGCGCCGCAGCCCGGGGCCGATCGTCCGCTTGCTGAACAGGGGCCGCACGGGCGCTCAGCATACGCGCTGGCGCGAGGCCAACCGTCGCTCAGGGGG
>CAZMSZ010000196.1:11841-13440 GCA_964569055.1 uncultured Planctomycetota bacterium
CCGCCCTGGGCGCGCCTCGAGGGCGGCGAGCCGGCGGGGGTCGAGGTGGAGCTGGTCGCGCGAGCCGCGCGCCGGCTCGACGCCTCGCCCGAGCTGGTGGTCGACGGGCCCGAGGCGCTGCTGCGCGCGCTCGAGGAGCACGAGCTCGACCTCGTGATCGGCGGGCTCACCGACGAGACGCCCTGGAAGGAGCGGCTGGCGCTCACCCAGCCCCACGTCGAGACGCGGATCGTGGTGAGCGGCCCGCCGGGAGCCTGGGTCCGCGAGGGGATCGACGAGCTGGCGGTCGCCTGCGCGACCCCGCTCCTGGCCGCGCGCGTGGCGCGCGAGGGCGGCCGCCCGGTCCCGCCCGGAGGGGCCGCGCTGCGCGCCCTCCCCGAGTGGGCGCTCCCCGACCCGCTCGCGCCGCGGCGCGCGCTCGGCGCGCCGCGCCGGCACGTGCTCGCGGCGCCGCCGGGGGAGAACGCCTGGACCCTGTGGCTCGATCGGTTCTTGGCCGGCGAGCGCGCGCGCGTGGAGGAGCGGCTGCACCAGGAGGCCGCGCCGTGAGGCTCGCGCCGCGTCACGAGCTCCCGCCCGAGCTCCAGCCGGTGCTGCGACGCGCGATCCGGCTCGAGGTCGCGACCCTCGTCTACATGACGACGGTGATCGTGCTGATGGGCATGGTCATGGGCTCGTCGCAGGCCATGAAGGCGGCCTGGATCGAGGACCTCCTCACCCTGATCCCGCCGCTGGCCTTCCTGATCACCGTGCCGCTGCGGCACCGGCGCGCCAGCGCGCGCTTCCCCTTCGGCCACCACCGCACGGTGTCGATCGCGTTCCTCACCGCCGCCCTGGCGTTGTTCGCGCTCGGGCTCACGATCCTGGCCGACTCGGTCCGCGCGCTGGCCCTGGGCGAGCGGCCCTCGATCGGCACCGTCACCCTCCTGGGCGAGGTGGTGTGGCTCGGCTGGGTCATGATCCCGGTGCTGGTCTACTCGGCCGTCGGCGCGGTGATCCTCGGCTACCTCAAGCTCGCGCCGGCGCGGGCGCTCCACGACAAGACGCTCCACACCGACGCCGCCATGAACAAGGCCGACTGGCTCACGGCGCTGGCGGCGGTGATCGGGGTGCTCGGCGTCGGGCTCGGCTGGTGGTGGGCCGACTCGGTCGCCGCGATCGTGATCGCGCTCGACGTGACCAAGGACGGCGCGCGGGCCACGGTCGCAGGGGTGCAGGACCTCATGGACCGCGCGCCCGAGCGAGTCGACCACAGCGGCCCCGAGCGGATCGAGGAGCGGGTGGTCGCCGCGCTCGAGGAGCTGCCCTGGGTGCGCGAGGCGGAGGTGCGGATCCGCGAGGGCGGCCACGTGCTGTTCACCGAGGCGTTCGTCGTGCTCGAGCCCGAGGCGGCGGCCGTGACCGAACGCCTCCACCAGGCGGCGCAGCGCGTGCGGGCCGTCGACTGGCGGCTGGTGGACGTGGTGATCCAGCCGGTGGAGCGCGAGGACCTCGCGCGCCCGGTGAACGCGCCGCGCGAGCGGCGCGAGCGGGTCGCGCGACGGTAGCCCGGATTTTGCACGACGAAGTCGTGCGGAAGCCGGGCTAGCCGGGCCCGAA
>CAZMSZ010000197.1:0-13420 GCA_964569055.1 uncultured Planctomycetota bacterium
CTGGTTCCCCTGGAGCGAGCGCAACGTCCGCGCCGACACCGGCCCCCTCGGCCCCGTCGGCGCCCTCCGCGGCCCGGCGGCGAAGGTGTAGGCAGGCGGCACGAGGAGTGTGCTCTCGGCCTGCCAAGGCCGTGCGGAGCCCGCACCCGTTTGCGTCGGGCCTGCCGCTGAAGCATGCTTTCCTGGGGCGGGAGCCGCCGGGGTGGTGCGTGCCGCGGGTCGAGGTCGTCACGGGCGAGGAGGCCGGGCGGGTGATCGAGCTGGGGGGCGCGCCCCCCTGGGCGATCGGCGCCTCGCGGCGGTGTGCGCTGCGGCTGCGGGGGGCGGGCGTCGCCTTCCAGCACGCGACGCTGACGCGCGAGGGCGCGGCGCTGCTGCTCGCCGACCAGCGCTCGCCCGGCGGGACGTTCCTCAACGGACGCCGGCTCCGGCGCGGCGAGCCCCAGGCCGTCGGGGCGGGCGACCTCATGGGCTTCGGGGAGGTCACGCTCCGGGTGCTCGCGGAGACCGAGCCCGGCCCCGAGGCCCCCGACCCCGACGCCTCGATCCCCGCGGTCCCCAACCCGGTCCCCTCCCCTCCCCCGCCCCTCCTCGAGGCGGCGCGCCCGCCGATCGAGGAGGTCGCCGAGGACGTGGCCCGCGCGCGGGCCGCCGCCGCGGAGGCCGAGGTCGCGGCGCTCCGCGCGCAGCTCGCGGCCGCGGAGGAGGAGCAGGCGCGGCTGGCGGACGAGCTGCGCGCCGTGCGCCTCGAGCTGCTCGACGCGCGCGCCGCGCTCGGCGATCGCGCGGCGCAGGGCGAGGCCGCCTCGCGTCTCGTCCGCGACGTCGCCCACGGCCCCGCACGAGGAGCGCTCCCATGACCCAGGCCGCAACCGGCAGCCAAACGCGCCCGTTCGAGGTCTATCGCCACGAGTCGCTGCGGCGGCAGATCGGGGTCACGCTCGGCTGCACCGCCAACGTGCGCGTCCACGGCGCGCGCCCGGTCGCGATCCTCGAGCTCCCCGCCGACGGCGCCTTCCTCCCGGGCGGGGCCCTCGCCCTCCCCAGCCCGCCGCGCGCCGGCGGCCTCGACCTCCTGACCGTGCTCGCGGCCGCCCTCGACTACGCCCGCGAGGCCCCGGCCGAGCGCCTGCTGATCGCGGCGCACGCCCCCGGCGAGCCCGACCTGACCGGCCGCCGCGCCGCCGCCGTGCGCGCGCTCCTGCGGGGCGACCGCGCCGCGTCCACGCAGCTCGCGGCGGCGCACGGCTCCGCCGAGGAGTGGGCGCAGCTCCTCGACTGGGTGGCCGAGACCCGCGGCTGGGACTGCGCCCCGCGCGACGCGAGCGACGCGGCGGCGAGCGAGGCGCTCGACCGGTTCCGGGCGGCCGCCGGCCTCACCGCCTCCGCCGCAGCGCCGCTCGGCGCGGACGACTGGGGCGCGGCGTTCGACGTGCTCGACGCGGCGCTCGCCCGCGCGCTCGACGTCACGCCCGCGGCGCTCGCCGAGCGGCGCGGCGCGCTGCTCGACGTCGCGGCCGGGGCCCTGGGCTGCGCCGACGCCTGGCCGCCCGATCGGGTGCGGATCCGCGAGCACGTGACCGGCGCCGCCGAGCGGGTCGACCTCTTGTTCTTCGAGGAGGAGCACCTCCCCAAGCTCGCCTGCCACGCGGGCGGCGAGCGCTGCGACTGGAAGCGCTGCGACGTCTACCGCAAGGGGAAGTACGAGGCCAAGCCGCTCGCCTGCCGGCCCGCGCCGTTCGTCGACCCGCCCGCGCCGGAGCGCACCGTCTACGTGCTCGAGCTCAAGGAGGCGCTCGCCTTCCAGCGCGAGGGCGAGGGCGTGCTGCTCCAGCCCGGCGCGCCGGGCGACGCGGCCTGCCTGGAGGGGATCGCGCGGCTCCTGGCGCGCTGCGACGAGGCGGGCGCGACCCAGCTCCTGGTCGCGGTCCACGGCGCCGCGAACGATCCGCTGGCCGAGCCGCGCGCCCACAGCGCGCTCGCGTTCTTCGCCGGCGAGGCCGCCTGGGCCGCCCACGCCAAGGCCAACGCCACGGTCCACGACTGGCAACGCCTCCTGAAGTGGGCCGCCGCGCACAAGGGCTGGGACTGCGACCCGGGCGCGATCGACGGCCTCAACTACGGCGGCACCCAGGGCGCCCTGCGCCGGTTCCGCGTGGCGCGGCGCGAGGAGACCGGCACGTGGGTCGACGCCAGCGGGCAGTGGCCGACCCAGCGCGACTACACCACGTTCCACCAGCTGTTCTGCGAACACCTCGCCACGCTGCTCGGGCGCGACCCCGCCCCGCTGCTCGCGGCGCTCGCGCCCCTCGGCGAGGGGTTCGTGGTGTGCGGCGAGGCGGCGCCGCCGGCGCAGGCGGAGGTCCACCACTACCAGAGCGTCCACGCCGCGCGCCTCGAGCTGCTCGCGTTCGTGTCCGCCGACGCGCCCGGCGAGCTCGCGCCGCCGCTCGCCGAGGTCTATCGCGGGCAGCGCTACCACGCCGAGCACGTCGACCTCGGCGCCGCGCACGCGCTGCACGTGGTGGTCGAGGACGGGGCGGGACGACCCGTGGGCGCGGGCCCCCGCTGGGAGGTGCTGCGGGAGGGCGCGCCGATCCGGGCCGGCGTGCTCGACGGGGCGGGCAGCTTCGCGACCACCGTCCCGGCCGGGACCTACGAGGTCCGGATCGAGCAGCCCGAGGGGGCCCCCGCGGGTGAGCCCGCGGCGGCCGCGGCGAGCGGCGGGCCCGAGCCGTGGGAGGGCGGCGCAGGCACGCTCGAGGAGCTGCACGCGGGCTTCTACCAGCGGCGCGGCTCGTACCGCGAGGACATGCGCGGGTTCAAGAACCCGCACCTGCAGCGGTTCTTGGTCTCCGCGGCCTCGGCCGCGGGGGTCGACCCGCTCGAGCTCGAGGACGCGAGCGACGCGGTGGCCGGGGCCGGGGACGGCGAGCAGACCGTGCGTCAGGGGCTGCCGCGCTGGCTCGGCGTGTTCCAGACCATGGCGGCGACCTCGCACACCTGGGGCACGCACGAGCAGAGCTGGAGCCGCCTGCTGGGCGCCTTCTACCACGCCTGGTTCGTCGAGAAGCTCTACGCCCCCGCGGGCGTCGCCATGCCCGCCAACGTCGAGTACTTCTTGCAGCACCTCGGCAAGGCCACCCCGCCCAACAACGGCGCGGCCACCATGGACGAGATCGGCGGCTGGACCTTCGGCCAGGAGCCCTTCGCCTACTGCGCCTCGGCCTCCTCGGCCGCCTTCCGGCACGGCCTCTCGGACTACGGATACGAGCTGCTCGTGCCCGGCTACGCCCCGGGCGCGCCGCCCCTGGGCCACGGCTGCCCGGTCGACTTCTTCTTGGGCCGCAAGGCGGGCGAGGCGCACCGCCCGCTCCCCGGCGACGTGCTCTCGGTGCACACCCCGCTCAGCCCCGAGAACGGGCACGTGGTCACGGTGGTGTGGGCCGAGACCGACGGCACCAAGACCGGCTCCATGTGGGTCGTGTCGGGGAACGCGGGCCACCGCGCGGTGGCGGTCGACTTCGTGGGCGTGGCCGACACCGGTCGGCCGCCGCCGCGCGGTCACGTCAGCGTGATCAACTGCTCGCGCACCTCGCAGCTCCAGCCGCAGACCGTGGCCGACCTCGGCCCGGCCGAGCTGAAGAAGAAGAAGCTCGAGCGCCTCCCCGGCGCGCACCCGGCGCCGCTCGCGCCCGGCGCGCTCGCGCCGCGCGAGGCGGGGCCCGACGTGGCTCGCCTGCGCGGCCTGCTCGCGAGCGGCGCGGCGCCCTCGTTCCCGGTGGCCGCGCCCGAGCCGCCCACGGTCCTCCGGGCCGCCCTGCAGATCGTCAGCTTCGGCGGGCGCCTCGCCGGCTCCGACCCCGCGACCGTCGCCGAGGAGGTCCTGCTCGCGCCCGGGCGCAGGCTCCGCCTCGAGTGGCTGGTGACCGACTACGAGGTCGTGACCCTCGAGCCGGCCGGGCTCGACCTGACCGAGACCACCCGCCGCGGCGAGCCGGTCCTCGAGCTCGACCCCGGCGAGGTCCCGCCCGGCCCGGGTGGGGTCTACCGGCTGGTCGCGCGCTCGGGCGGCGAGGAGGCCGCCCGCGAGCTGCGCGTGCGCGGGATCGTGGACTTCCGGGTGCACGGCAAGGCCCGCGCCGGCTCGCCCGCGCCGCGCCTGCTGCAGCGGGTCATGGAGGGCGGGCACCCGCGCTACGGGACGCCCCACTACCGCGCGGCCGAGTCGGTCGGAGCCCTGGAGGGGTCGTTCCAGGCGATCACCAAGTTCATGAGCGACGACAACCAGTACTGGTTCTGGGGCCAGATCACGCCCAAGTCGGACGCGACGCTGAGCTGGAAGGTGGTGTGGCCCGAGGACGACGCCCGGCTGGTGCTGACGGTCAACCGCAAGCCGAACGGCATGAGCCCCCAGCCCGCCGTGGACGTGACCGCGGCCACGGCCCTCGAGGGCGGGCTGCAGGTCGGCAGCCACGACTACGCCAACGACCGCGTCTACCGCACCTGGTTCGAGGCGGACCTCCAGCTCGTCGACGGGGCCGGGGCGACCTTGGCGAGCGCCCTGATCCGGCTGCGCGAGAACTACGAGATGCCCGGGATCACCGGGTTCGGCATGGAGGTCGAGGGCGAGCCCGTGGCCGACGGACAGCTCCTCCAGCCGACCGACCGCCCCACGTTCCGCTGGTCGGTCTCCAAGGCGGACCGGTGCGGGCTGCGGATCACGTTCGCCTCGGGGCTGGGCGACGTGCACAGCGAGGAGATCCGGAGCTGGGTCCGCGACGGGGAGACGCCCTTCCCGGCCAAGAACAAGCTGAAGGAGGGCGCGCACGCGCTGGAGAGCGGCCTCAAGGTCCTCGGCGGCGGGGAGCGGGTCGCGCGCCTCGAGCTGTTCACGCGCTTCGCCACCGTCGACCGGCGCGAGGTGCGCTTCCGCCTGCCCATGGACGGCGGCGGCGGCGGCGGCACGCCGGACGAGCTCGCGGTGGCGGCGCGCGGCGGGCCGCCGATCTCCCTCGCGGCCTCGGCCGCCGACCGGCTCGCGTACCTGAAGTACCTCACGCAGGTCGACGGGCTCGAGGGCACGCAGCTCGACCGCAACGCGTGCGGCCCGACCACGCTCCTGGCGGGGATCTTCCTCGGCGCGCCCAAGGTGCTGCGCGGGACCGCCGCCCACCTGCTCGAGGAGAAGAACCCCTCGCTCGAGTGGGTGCTCGAGGACGTCTCGCCCTCCATGAGCAAGGCGCTCGGGGGGCCCAAGCAGGTCCGCGTCGACCTCGGCGCGGTCGCGGGCGGCACGATCAACGCCTTCCAGCTCTCGCTCCTCGCGCAGCTGGTGCAGCTGTTCGACTCGTGGTGGTCGACGGTCCCGAGCGGCAAGCGGATCAAGGGCGAGGCGGAGGGGGAGACCTGGCGCCAGACGCTCGGCAAGGGCGCCATGGACGGCACGAGCAGCGCGGATCTGCGCGCCATCGCCGGCCGCTGCAGCCGGTGGGGGGGAGCCCTGCCCTCGCTGCGCCTCAACATGGTCTGGACGCTGCCCGACACCGACGAGGGCTCCCACTGGGTCGGGCTGTTCCCGGTGCCGCCCGGCGCGACGGCCGGGCCGGTGTCGGGGATCGGCCTCGGCTCGAGCTTCGACGAGGGGATCGACCTCGACGCGCCCTGGCTGGGAGCGACCGTGCTCTACAACCCGTGGCCTCAGCACAACGGGTTCGCGCCGGTCCAGCTCGCGCCGAGCTTCCGCCAGGCGCACCACTATCAGACGCAGTGGGCGGCGGACCAGGAGGGACGCGGCTACACCCTCACGATCGGAGGCGACGGCGCGGCGGTCATAGACGTCGCCGACGCCATGGACGTGCTGCGCCAGCACTTCGCCCTGATCGATCACGGCGACTTCGAGGGAGCCTGGGAGCACACCACCAGCGCCACCTTCCAGGCGGCGGGCACCGCCGCCGAGCTGCGCGAGTTCGTGCGGCTGTTCCCGGGCCTGTACGGCTTCCCGCCGCCCCCGCGCGCGGACGAGGTCACCCCCGAGGGCTCGACGACGGGCTCCGACAAAGCCGAGGGCGCGTTCGCCCCGATCCCGACCGCGCGGAAGATCACCGAGGAGCGCGCCTACCCCAAGGACGACGAGCTGTTCGCGTCCCTGCGCCAGTACGTCGTGGGCACCGCGACCGGCGTCCGGCTCGAGCGCGCCGGCGGGAAGTGGCGGATCACCGACCTCGAGGTGTGCGAGGAGGTGCCCGGCAAGGATCCGGCCGTGTTCGCCTGGCGCGCCCGCGCCGGGTCCGTCGACTGGCGCCTCAAGCGCAAGCTGCGCGAGACGGAGGTCGCCCTCGATCAGATCAAGCTCTACGGCACCGAGCCCAAGCACCCGCCGATCCACGACTGGTACGAGGGGTGGGCCGCCCCCAAGGGCCGCCCGCCCGCCACGCCGATCACGTGACGCTCAGACCTCGAGCTCGGCGCCGACGTCTCTCATGAGGCACTTGAGCACGGCGAGGAACTGCTGCTGGTTGGCGGCCGACTGGAGGGAGACGGCCAGACCGCGCGCCGGGTCCGAGAGGACGCTGGCGATCACCTTGCCTGCGGAGAGGCCGTCGCAGTTCCCCGCGTCAGCCTCCCCGAGCAAGTCCCTCAAGAACGCCTCGACGTCGGTCTGGAGGAGGGGCTCCCCGGCCCGGAACAGCGCCGTGGAGACGGCGCGGTACACCGGGACGAACGCGTCGTCGCTCCAGCAGTTGATACGCAACGCTCCGGACACCTCGGAGCGCGGGACCCGGTCGGCGTGCAGCACTAGGTGGTAGTCCTCCAGAGCGACGTGCTCGCGGCGGAGGTGCTGGAGCTTGATCGTCTTCCAGGAGCTGAACAGGTCGCGCACCCGAATCAAGGCCGCGTAGACCTCGAGGTGCCCCCCCGCGCAGACGACGCGATAGCCCCTCGGGAGCGGAAAGCGGCCCGGGACGAGCAGCGGGCGCCCTGCGGCCGGGACCTGGAGGGTCGCCTTGCAGCCCTTGCAGCGGACGACCTTCCCCGCGAACTGGGGGGGCACCTCCCCGCTGAACCCGCAGGAGCAGCGGATCGTCACCGGCGCCGGCGGTCGCGTGACCGTGAGGGTGGCGTTGCAGCCCTTGCACCGCACGACCTTGCCCTCGAAGTGCGCGGGCACCACCCCGCTGAAGCCGCACGCGCACTTGATCTCCAGGGGCGGCGCGGGCCGCTCGGCCCGGATCATCTCACCGCACTGCTTGCAGCGGACGGCCTTGCCCTCGAAGTGGCCCGGGACCTCCCCGCTGAACCCGCACGCGCACGCGATGCGAAACGGCTCCTGGCTCACGGTCCCCTGCCTGGCTGGTTGCTCGTCCCAGGCGTGCTACCTGCCACGCGTGAGGACGCCGAGCGTGTTGGAGTTGCCACCGCATGCTAAATGGGCGCGTCCAACGGTTCCAGGAGTCCCAAGTCGTGTCGCCGCTGGAGGGGCGGCTGACCGAGCTGCACGCTCGACGTCACTCCCCGCGGTGATCGCCGCCGACCTCGAACAGGAGGACCTTGCCGCTGGCCTGGACGCGCGCGTAGCAGGCGAGCCAGCGCCCGGTGGGGCTCAGCTCGGCGGACTGGAGCTCCATGGGGAGGTCGAGGTAGGCGTCCGGAGTCACGCGCTGGCGCGTCTCGACCTCCCAGATCACCGCCCGCCCGACCAGCCCGATCTGCCGGCTCCCCTGCCACAGGCGCTGGCCGCCCACGCTGAACAGCCAGCGGCCGTCGCGCGAGAACGCGGCGTCGGTCACGGGACCTCGGCTGGGGTCGTGCGCGGGCGCGCCGCGGGCCACGGCGCGCGTGAACGCAGCGACCGCGTCGCCGCCGGGCGCCGGCGCATGCTCGAACGCGCCCACCAGACCGCGTCCCTCGCTGTCCGGCTCCGCTCCGAAGTCGAACAGCAGCATGTCGCCCACCGCGCCAATCGCGACGACCCGGCCGCTCGCGGGGTGGGCGCGCAGCATCACCCCGGGTCCGGCCAGGAGCTGCGAGGAGAGCAGCCTCCAGCCGCCTGCGGCGTCTCGTCGCCACAGACCCAGCGCCCGGCCGACGTCGCCGAAGCGTTCACGCGCGCGCAGGGCGGGGACGGCGCGCGTCACCTGCGCTGACACCGCCTCGACCGCACGGAGGTTCCGACCGCCGAGCGACACGAGGCGATCGGTGCCGAGCCAGGCCAGGCTCACCACGGCGCCCCCGTGCAGCTTCGCGGCTCCGGGCAGCTCGGCCGGAGGGCCGGGCGCGTCGAGCGGGAACACCCGGATCGCGCCGCTGCGCATGCCGGCCGCCAGGGCGCCGCGCGCGGGCTCGAACGCCAGCGACTCGACCGAGTCCGTCGATGGCGCCCGGCCCAAGCCGTCGTCCGCGGCGAAGGTCGACAGCGGCTCCCCGCCGGGCCAGCGGGCGCCCCGGATCCGCGCGTCCATGGGCGTGGCGACCCATAGCCTGCCGCCCGCCGGGTCGACCGCGAGGCGCGAGAGGAGGACGATGCGCCGCGCGCGCTGGCCAGGGTCGCCGAGCTCGTCCCGGAACGCCGCCAGGAGGCGCCGCGCGGGGTGCGCGGCGGGGTCCGCCTGCCACAGCTGCACCTTGCCGCCGTCGACCTCGTACGTGACGAGCCGCGCGGCGTCGAGCCACGCGAGCGAAGCGCGGTGGAACACCTCGCGCGGCTCGCCGCCGTCGAGCTCCACGGGCGCGCGCAGGCCCGCCACGAGCACGGCGCGTTCGAGCGACTCGAGCTCCAGCGGATCGAGGACCTCCGCGGCGCGGGCCAGCCAGCGGTGTGTCGCGGCGAGCTCGTGGGGGGGCGGTCCGGCGATCCGCTCGCGCCACTCGGCGAGCTCGCGTCGGAGCTGCGCGGGGTCGAGCGATCGCTCCGCCGGCGCCTGCGCCGCCGCCGGGCTCGGGTCCGCCGGCGCGGCCGGCGCGACTGGCGAGCCGACGAACGCGGCGCCGGCCGCGACAGCGAGGATCAGGGCGGCGGCGGCTCCGGAGACCGCGAGCTTCGCGGCGCGGGGCGCGCCCGGGCTGCGCGCCGCCACGGCCGCGCCCGCGAGGAAGGCGCGCAGGTCCGCGGCGAGCGCCGCCGCGTCGGGGTAGCGGGCCTCGGGCTTCTTCTCGAGGCAGCGCAAGCACACCGCCTCGAGCTCGGGGGGGATCCCGCTCGCCAGGCGCGACGGGGACGGCGGCGGCTCCCGAGTGATCTGGACCAACAGCGCGATCAGCCCCTCCCCGCGGAAGGGCAACTGCCCCGTGAGCAGCTCGTACAGGATCACGCCCAGGGCCCACACGTCGGTGTGCGGCCCCAGCCGGTCGAGCTCGCCCGTCGCCTGCTCGGGCGACATGTAGGCGGGGGTGCCGATGCGCGCCCCGGTCTTGGTCAGCGACTCGGCGTCGTCGTCGACGAGCTTGGCCACGCCGAAGTCGGTCAGGCGCGGCTCCCCGCTGGTCGCGTCGAGGAGCACGTTGGCGGGCTTGAGGTCGCGGTGCAGGATCGCCGCCGCGTGGGTGACCGCCAGCGCGTCCGCGATCTTGGCCACCAGCTCCGCCGCGACCCGCGGCTCGAACGGCCCCTCGCGCGCGAGCCGCGCCGCGAGCGACTCGCCGGCCACGAGCTCCATGACGAGGTACGCGATCCCGTCCGCCGCGCCGAGCTCGTGGACCGGCACGATGTTCGGGTGGCGCAGGCGCGCGGTTGCCTGCGCCTCGATCTCGAAGCGCCGCAGCCGGACCGGGTCGGCCCGGCCGAGCACCACCTTGAGCGCGACGTCGCGCCCGAGCTCGGCGTGGCGCGCCACGAACACGGCCCCCATGCCGCCGCGGGCCAGCTCCCGCCCGAGCACGTACGGGCCGAGCCGCTCCGGCAGCCGGAGCCCGCCGACCCCGCCCGGCGTCTCGCGAATCCGCGTGACCCGCTCCGCCAGACCGTCCCTGGGCGCGCTCCCGCGCTCCTGCTCCACCGGGTCCTCCGCGTTCGCAGCGTAACCCGTCGCGAGGTCCGTGCGGCCTGGAACGCTACGTTCGCCAGCGCGCCACGGCCTCGTCGACGTAGGCCGCGAACGGGCGCGGCTCGGCGCCGAGGATCGCGCGGGTCTCGGCGAGCTGGGCGGGGGTCGCGGCCAGGCCTTCCCGCTGGAACACCTCGTACATCAGGGCGAAGTCGTACACCATCCAGGCCGGGAGGGACTGGCGGGCCTGGGCCTCCCAGGCGGCGAGGTCGTCGCCGGCGTAGCGCACCTCCCGGCCGAGGGCTCGCGCGTAGCTGCGCGCGCAGGCCTCGCCGGTTAGGGGCTCGGGGCCGACTACGGCGTAGGTGCGGCCGTCGTGGGCGGGCGAGGTCAGGGCGTTCGCGGCCGCGGCGGCGATGTCGCGCACGTCGACCCGCGACAGGCCGACCGCGCCGATCGGCTGGGGGTAGACCCCGTGCTGCACGACCGCGTCGCGCACACAGTCGTCGTTCTGGAAGAAGTTGTTGGGGCGCAGGATGACGAACGGGACGCCGCTCTCCCGCAGCGCGCGCTCGATCGCGAGCTTGGAGGCGAAGTGCGGGACGGCCGGCCCCTTCTCGGCGTCGTGCACCGAGAGGTAGACCACCCGGCGGGCGCCCGCGCGTCGGGCCTCGTTGACCGCGGCCAGGCCCTCCTGCAGCTCGGTCGGGGTCACGGCGTTGAGCAGGAACAGCGTGTCGAGCTCATGGAACAAGGTCGGATAGCAGGCGGGGTCGCTCAGGTCGCCGACCACCCCCACCGCGCCGCCCGGCAGGGTGCGCGTCTTCTGCTCGTCGCGGGTCACGACGCGCACCTGCTCGCCGCGCGCGACGAGCGCCTCGACCACCTCGGACCCGACCGTCCCCGTGCCGCCCAGGATCGTGTGGGCCATGCCGCACCCTCCCCTTCGCGGCGCCAGTATTGCCGACGGTGTCGGAGTCGGGGCGCCCCCCCCGCCGCGAGCTCCCCTCAGCGTGGCTTGCGGCCGCGCCGACTCCCGCTCGCCTCGCGCTTGGGCGCGCGCCCCTTGGGGCTGCGACGACCGCCCGCGCCCGGTTGACGCGCGCTGGCCACCGCGTCCCGCAGCGGCTCGGGTCCGAGCACCTCGACGTCGTCGCCGAACTGCAAGACCCAGGGGACCACCTCCACCAGCGACGTCACCCGAAAGCGCAGCTCGAGCCGTCCGTCGGGCAGGTCGGCCACGACCTGGCCCGCCTGCCACTCGCGCTCGCGCACGTACTGCTTGAGCCACTTGATCGCCGCGAACCGCAGCGCCACCTCGAGCGGGGCCTGCGCCGTGGGCTCCCGGAACACGCCGAACACGCCCTGGTACAGCGCGCGCGGGTCGTACTCCTCCCGGTCGGGATACATGAAGTAGTGCTGCGCCGGCCGCGCGCTCTGAACCCGGTCGAGCACGAAGTCGTAGACCTTGGTCTTGCCCGGGTAGCGCGCCAGCAGGTGGAGCCCGCCCTGGTGCAGCAGCAGCGAGAGCGGCTCGATCAGGTGGTCCCCGACCTTGCCCGAGGCGGCGTCGTAGCGCAGCTCGACCGCGCGGGTGAACACGATGCTCTTGAGGATCGCGCGGAGCACCTCCTCCTTGCCGTCGTAGCGGCGGGCGCCGAACGGGACGTAGACCAGCAGCCGGTCGAGGTCGCTGCGCAGGCGCTGGAACGCCATGGGGAAGCGCTCCTGCCCCGTCGTGCGGACCTGCCGCACCACGTCGGGCAGCGCCTCGCCGAGCTCGCCGTCGCCGAGGAAGGCGAACGCCTCGCCCGCGAGCTGCAGCGCCACCAGCCGGAGCAGCGCCGCCTCGAGCTCGCGGCTGTCGGGCGCGGCCTCGCGCAGGCGCAGGTAGCGCCGGTCCCCCTCGCGCTCCTCCACCAGCCGCGTCGCGCCGTCCTGGCGCTGCCAGGGCTTGAACAGCAGCTGCAGGTTCCGGCGGTACTTGCGGTAGGTCCGGTCGGAGATCTCGAGCTCCTCGCACAGCTCGTCCACCGCCCAGCCACGCGGCGTGCGCCACAGCCGATCCACGATCCGCGCCAGGTTGAGCGGCTGCGCGTCGGGCGCGCGACGCGCCGAGGCCCGACGCCTGGTCGCGCGCGCGCCGCCGTTCGCCGGCTCCGGCGTGGAGCTCGCGGAGCGCCGCCTCCCCGGCGGGGCGGCCCCCTCGCCCGAGTCGGCGCGCTTCTCCGTCCTCGCCGGGCTGCGCTTCGGGCTCGCCTTGTTCGGGCTCGCCTTGTTCGGGCTCGCCTTCTTCGGGCTCGCCTTCTTTGGGCTCGCCTTGTTCGGGCTCGCCTTCGTCTTCCGGCTCGTGGCTCGGTTCGCGCCAGCACGTCGCGCCCGCCCGCGTCCGCCCGTCGTCTCGTCCGCCATGCGTCCCCCGCGTCCGGGCCTCGTGCGAGGCCCGAACCCGCAGCCTAGCCCTCCGAGGGGCACGCCTCGTGCCGCGGCGTGGACCCGTTTGGGGGAGGCTCCTCCTCGCTCAGGACGGCGAGCACCCGCTCGCCGTAGCGCTCGAGCTTGGTGGCGCCCACTCCGCGAATGGTGGCCAGCTCCTGCAGGGAGCGCGGCCGCGCCGCGGCGATCGCGCGCAGGGTGCTGTCGTGGAACACCACGTACGGGGGCACGTCCTGCGCGCGCGCCAGCTCGAGGCGCATGGCGCGGAGCGCCTCGAACAGCGCCGGGTCGCAGGGGGGGCTCTGTTCGCGCTCGCGCTCGCGCCGGGGCGCGCCGCCGCTCGTCCGCCGCGTGGCGCGGCTCCGGGCCGGGCGCTCGCGCCGATCCTGCCGCAGCGCCACCGTTCGCTCGCCCCGCAGCACCTGCCAGCCGGCCGGCGTCACGCGCAGCGCGCCGTGACGCTCGACGTCGACCCAAAGCAGCCCCTGCGCCACGAGCTGCCGCGCGACCGAGCGCCAGCGCCGGCGCTCGAGCTCGCCGCCCACCCCGAAGGTCGGCAGCCGCTCGTGCCCGAACCGCAGCACCTTCTCGGTGGCGCGCCCGCTGACCACGTCCACGAGGTGCCCCACCCCGAACCGCTGCTCGGTGCGCACCGCGGCCGACAGCAGCATCTGAGCGGAGCGCGTGCCGTCCCACGTCTCGACCGGCTCGAGGCAGTTGTCGCAGTTGCCGCAGGCGGCCGGCGGCGCCTCGCCGAAGTAGCCCAGCAGGACCGCGCGCCGGCAGGTGGTCGCCTCGCAGTAGCCCAGCAGCTGCTCGAGCTTGCGCAGCTCCGTGAAGCGGTGGCGGCTGGCCTCGCTCGGCTCGCCGATCAACTGGCGGACCTGCGCCGCGTCGCCCCAGCCGTAGGCCAGCCAGCACTCCGCCGGCTCGCCGTCGCGCCCCGCCCGGCCCGACTCCTGATAGTAGGCCTCCAGGCTCTTGGGCGCGTCGTAGTGGGC
>CAZMSZ010000198.1:0-1970 GCA_964569055.1 uncultured Planctomycetota bacterium
CGAGCGACAGCTCTTCCCTTGGCGGTCGATGCTTTCGCCGAGGAGTGGCCGTACGAGCGACAGCTCTTCCCTTGGCGTCCTTGGCGTCCTTGGCGGTCGATTCTTCGGCCGAGGAGTGGCCGTACGAGCGACAGCTCTTCCCTTGGCGGTCGATGCTTCCGCCGAGGAGTGGCCGTACGAGCGACAGCTCTTCCCTTGGCGTCCTTGGCGGTCATTGGCCGATCGAAACGCGTCGCCATGCGCTGGCCGACTTCAGCGCAGCTCTGCGTTCTCGGCGGTCTCTGCGTCCGAGTCGAGGACGGTTGCCTTCGGCCCCCAGGCCAGCCCATCGAGGCGCGGGAAGCTGACCCGACACTCGCCGGGGTCGAGCCCCTCGAGGCGGGCGATCCCGCGCTCGTCGAGCTCGCCCTCGCGCGCGCTGCCGTCGACGAGCACGACGCGGTAGGGCTCGCCGGGCGCGGGACGGCCGCGCTCGTCGACGAGGGCGATCTCGAGCCAGGCGGCGCGGCGGGACCAGGCCTCGCCGTCGCGCGCCGGGAAGCGGACGCGGCACTCGCCGCTGGGGACGCCCTGCACCAGCGCGCGGCCGCGCTCGTCGAGCTGGCCGGAGCGCACCTCGCCCGTCGGCAGGACCAGCTCGTAGGGCTCGCTCGGCACCGGACGGGCGGCCTCGTCCTCGAGGACCAGCTCGATCCAGCCGCTCACCGCCAGGCGCGTGAAGGCGCGGGCCGGGTGGGTGCGGCGGCCGCGGCGCCGCCGCACCGAGAGCTGCAGCTCGTAGGGCCCGTGGCTGCCGGCGATCCGGCCGCCCGGGAAGTCGGCCGAGAGCTCGTCGGGCGGCTCGACCTCCCCTCTCCACGCGAGCCCGCCCGCGGCGAGCGCGTCGGCGTCGAGCTCCCGGCGCCAGAGGGGTCCGGCCTCTGCGTGGCACTCGCAGGACAGCTCGAGGATCCCCTGCTCGAGGTCGCCGCCGTGGACCGTCCACTCCAGGCGCGCCTCGCCCGCGACGCTGGGGTCGAAGGCGAACGGCTCCGCCCCGCCCGCGGGCGCGCCGTCGACCTCGTTCCAGCTCGTCGAGCGCGCGCCGTCCGGCAGCGCGAGCCACACCGCGTCGACGCCCGCCTTGAACACCGTCAGCGAGAGCGTCTTGCGCCGCACGGCCGTCTTGAGCTTGCCGACGTGGCACGCGGGGCAGCCGGTCTTGGGCGCGACGATCGCCTGGCAGCGCACGCACTGCCAGCGGCCGCACGCGCCGCACGTCTCGTCGGTCACGGCCTCGCCGCAGGGGCAGCTCCAGTCCCAGACGACGTCCTCTTCGCTCACGAGGCGACCGGCTCCCCGGGGCGCGTCGCGACCGCCGCCAGCGCCTGCGCGGGGTCGCCGTCGCGCAGCCACAGACCGCCCGCGTCGGGCGCCTCGCCGGACCGCGCGCCTTCGAGCTGCAGCCTGCCCACCACGCGGAGGCTCCCCAGCGCGAGCCCGCCGCCGCAGCGGAGGCGAGGCGCGTCGAGCAGGTCGAACACCTCGCAGGCCGTGGCCGAGACGTCGCCGCGCGCGACGAGGTCGGCGAGGCCGAGCCCGCCCAGCCAGCGGCTCTCGGCCAGGTCCACTCCGCCCGACACACGCGCGCCCTGGAGCGAGGCCCACTCGTGGCCGGTCGCGCCGCTCAGGCACAGGTCCCCCGCCACGCGCGCCCCTGCGAGCTCGAGGCGCCCGCCCCACCAGGTCTCGGCGAGGTCGAGCTCCCCGGCGATCCGCGCGCCCTCGAGCCGCGCGCGCTCGGCCGCGCGGAGCCCGCGCAGCGAGGCCGCGTCGTCGACCTCCAGCCCGTCCGCGCGCAGGGCGTCCCCCAGACCGCAGCCCACCAGCTCGAGCGAGCGGCACCAGCTGCCCGCGAGCTCCGCGCCGCCGCCGAACCAGCAGCCGCGCGCCGCCAGGCCCCGCAGGAACACGCAGGTGTGGCGCTCGCG
>CAZMSZ010000198.1:2070-13409 GCA_964569055.1 uncultured Planctomycetota bacterium
ACCAGCAGCCGCGCGCCGCCAGGCCCCGCAGGAACACGCAGGTGTGGCGCTCGCGCCCGGCGGCGTCCCGCCAGCTCGACCGCAGCGCGCCCTCGACCGCGCAATCGACGAGCAGGACCCGCGCGCGGACGTAGTGGCGCACCAAGGACGCCTCGTCTTCGCCCGGCTCCAGCGTGGGCTCGCCGAGCTGGGACAGGTCGAGGTCGCCGCTGATCGTCACCCCGACCAGGGGCTCGCCCGCGCGCAGCGCCGCCAGGGCGGCCTCGCCCGTGATCGTGGCGCCGCTCGCGGGGCGCGGCCGAGCCACCTCTCGCTTGAGCGCCGCGCGCAGCTCCACGGGGGAGAGCTCCGCAGCGCCGGCGAGGCCGCGGTCCTGCGCCGCGGCGCGGAGGACCTCGTCGAGGGCCGCGCGCCTGGCCTGCTCGGCCTCCAGCTCGCTCCGGCGCGCGTCGCGCCGCGCCTCGGCCGCGGCCAGGGCCGTGGCGGCCGCCTCGGCCTCGCGGTCGGCCACGGCCTCGGCCCGCGCGAGCCGGCCGATCTCCGCCCGCAGCGCGTGGAGCTGTTCGCTCATGAGCGCGCCGCGCCCAGCCGGGCCAGGAGGTCGCCGTCGGCGGCGGCGCTCGACCGCAGGGCCTCGAGCTCGAGCGCGAGGTCCTCGAGCTCCTCCTCCACCGCCGCGGCCGCCGCCAACAGGTCGGCCCGCCCCTGCTCGGCGGCCTCCTGCGCCAGCTGCAGATCCTCGAGCTTCAAGCGCAGCCGCTCCAGCTCGGCGAGGTCGGGTGGACCGCTCACGGGTGGCCTCCGGGCGTGACTATACGTGCGGCCTCGAGCGCGGGCGACGGGGGGGAGCGGCCGGTCGGGCCACCGAATACACTCCCCGCCATGCCACAGACCCACGTCGTCGAGCAGGGCGAGTGCTTCCACAGCCTCGCCGCGCGGTTCGGCTTCGCCGACGCCGACCGCCTGTATCGCGCCCAGAGCGAGGAGCTCCGCCACAAGCGCCCCGACCCCGGGGTGCTCGAGCCGGGCGACGAGGTGGTGATCCCCGACAAGGAGCCGCGCGAGGAGCCCTGCCAGACCGAGCGGCGCCACACCTTCGTGCTGCGCCGGCCCACCGTGCGGGTGCGGCTGCTGCTCGAGGACGCCTACGGGCCGCACGCGGAGTGCCGCTACCTGCTCGTGGTGGACGAGGTGCGCTACGAGGGGAAGACCGACGCCCAGGGGTGGCTGGACGAGGCCGTGCCGGCCCACGCGCGGGCGGGGGACTTGAGCGTGTGGACCGACGAGGAGGGGCCGCCGCTGCAGCTCCGCGTCCAGATCGGCCACCTCGACCCGCTGGCCAGCGTCAGCGGCGTGCAGGCGCGCCTCAACAACCTGGGCTTCTCGTGCGGCGAGCCGAGCGGCGAGCTGAACCCCGAGACCGAGGAGGCGCTGCGGGCCTTCCAGCAGGCGCGTGGGCTGGAGGTGACCGGGCAGGTCGACGACGCCACCCGCGAGGCCCTCGGCCAAGAGAGCGCCGAGTGAGCGCCCCCGAGACGGTCGCGGTCGACGAGCTGCTCGGCTGGCTGTCGTACGGCCGCGACGTCTACCTCGCCCACGCGGTGATCGAGGGCCGCCTCGACCTCACGACGCTGCCCGCCACGCAGACGCCGGCCGCGGTGGAGGGCGCGCCGCCGACGGCCCTGGGGTTCCTCACGGCCGCGCTCTCCTGCGAGCGCTGCCGGCTGGTGGGCGGGGTCCGCGCCGGCGCCAGCGACGAGGAGGGGGCGCGGCGGGTGGTGCTCGAGCGGCGGGTGGTGCTCGCGAGCTGCACCGCGGCGGGCGACCTCGAGCTGGAGGGGGTCGAGTCGGCGCACGGGCTCTCCCTGCGCGGGACGACGGTCGAGGGCGACCTGGTCCTCTCGGGGGCCTCGCTGCGCGGCGGGCTCGACCTGAGCGGGGTCTCGGTGGCGGGCACGACCCGGCTGGACGGGGCGCGGGTGCGCGGGCCGGTCTCGCTGCGCGGCGCGCGGCTGGCGGGCGGGCTCGAGCTCGAGGGCGCGACCCTGGGGGACGAGCTCGACCTGCGCGAGCTGCAGCTCGCGGGGCCCCTGCGCGGCGCCGGGCTGCGGGTGGCGGGCCCGATCGCCGCGGGCGAGGCGAGCTTCGGCGGGGACGTCACCCTGAGGCAGCTCCGCTGCGGCGACGCGCTCGACCTGACGGGCGCCCGCTGCGGCGGCGAGCTGAACCTCACCGAGCTCAGCGCGGCCGAGGAGGTCACGCTCCGTGGCGCGCAGCTCGAGGGGTTCGTCACGTGCGACGGGGCCAGCTTCCGCGGCGGCCTGGTGGTCGGCGGGGCGCACTTCGCCCGGCGGGCCTCGTTCGTGAACGCCAGCAGCTGGGTCCGGTGCGCGCTGGCCGAGGCCGTGTTCCGCACGCCGCCGGCGCTGCTCGAAGCCCGCGGCTTTGGCCGACCCGAGCCGGAGTAGGTGCGATCGTGGCGTTCTTCACCTCCCCCACCGTCACGGTCACCCTGAGCGACGCCGGGCCCTTCCGGGTCGGTCAGACCGTCACGTTCGCGGTCCAGTTCCTCAACCGGACCCGGACCGGGACCCGCCGGGTCGAGCTCGCCTGCGCCGCCTTCGAGCGCACGGTGTTCGTCGACCTGACCAGCGACGACAACGCGAGCGAGGTCCAGGCGCGGCTCGGGCAGCCCGGGCAGCACCGGGTGGACGTGGCCGTGCTCAAGCACGAGGACGATCGCTGGCAGCCTTCCTCGATCCTGCTCGACGACTCCTGCCCGGCGCCCTCGCTGTACGTGCACCCGCTGCCGGTGGTCGAGTTCGAGCGTCGGCCCAAGGACGGCTCGGCCCTGCCGGGCGCGAAGCTCGAGCTGAAGGTGCAGGCCACGCCGGCGCCGGTGGAGGCGCTCACCGTCCGGCTCGAGGCCAAGGACGCCACGGTCGAGCCGGCGGAGCTCCGGTTCGAGGCGGGCCGGGTGGACCTGCGGGACGTCACCCTCCGCCTGCCCGCCACGCTGACCGCCCAGCAGAAGCCGACCGTGCGGGTCGTGGTCGGCGCCGACGCCACGCGCGGCGAGCGCGCCACGCTCGAGCTCGAGCCGTGCCTGCCAGAGGTCCGCCTGGCCGCGCTCGGCGCGGCCGAGCCCCAGCCGGGGAGCGAGGTGGAGCTGCGCCTGACGGTCGACCCGAAGCCCCGGGCCGAGGCGGTGGTCGAGGTCGGCTGCAGCGAGTGCGAGCTGGTCGCGGCCGAGGGCGCTCAGCTCGAGGCGCCCGCGCGGGTGCGGCTCCCGGCGGGCGCGAGCGAGGTCACGCTGCGGGCGCGGATCGTGGACCAGCCGACCCGGGTGCGGGCGACCGTGCGCCTGGACGCGGTCAGCGGCTGCGTGGCCACCGGCGACCCCGTGGAGCTGCCGCTCCCGAGCGACGTGGAGGTGGTGTGCCAGACCCACCTGCTGCGCGGCCCCTTCCGGCCGGGGACCAAGGTCACGCTGACGTTCACCGTCGATCGCCCGCCGCCCGAGACCCTGAGCGTGCCGCTCTCCTGCAAGAACTGCCGCGCCTCCCCCGCCGCGCTCACCCTGCCGGCCGGGCTCGCCGCCGACACCCCGCTCACGGTCGACCTCACCCTCGGCGGGGCCGGCGAGGCGGTGGTGCGCTGGACCTCGCGCGGCAAGCGGCGGGCCCAGGCGATCCCGGTCCGCTCCGCGGCCGACCCCACCGGCGAGGCGGACGCCTGCGCGGTCGCGAACCGCCCGGTGGTGAAGTCGACCCTCGACGCGGTCAAGAGCTGGCGCGACCTGTTCCACGAGCCGCTGCCGCTCCCGCAGGCGGCCCCGGGCTTCCCCGAGGTGGCCAAGCTGCTGGACGACCTGCGCTACGCCTCGTACGAGGCCACGCTCAACTCCACCCGCAAGAGCCTGTTCGCCAACTACGACCTCAACTCGGTCGCCACCCCCGTGCTCGACTGGGTGAGCGGCGCCAACAACCTGACCGCCGAGGCGCTGGTCGGCCTGCCGCTCCCGCCGTCCTCGGTCGCCGGCGCGGAGAAGCGGCTCGGCGAGGCGGTGGAGCAGCAGCAGGCCGACGCCCGCGCCAACTACGAGCTGGCCGACAGCTTGCCGGGCCTGGGCGAGGGGTGGGTCAGCCGGACGTTCGTGGTCCAGCACCTGCAGCGGCGCGTGCGCGAGCGGGGCGACCACGGCGCCTGCCCCCTGTGCGGGCGGGGGGACGCCGCCGGCGGGCAGAGCGGCGACCCGCTGGTCCGGCTGGGCTCGATCAAGGTGGAGGAGGCGTTGCGGCAGGTGGTGGACGCGCTGACCGCCGCCGAGAGCGTCCGGATCGATCTGCTGTGGCGGGCCGACCCGTCGGCGGCCGGGACGCCGCGCGACCCCGATCCCGGCACGCTGCCGAAGCTGGCCGAGCGGGCCAAGAGCTGCCGCGAGGTGGTGGCCCTGCTGCTCCCGCTGATGGAGCTGGAGTATCAGATCAGCCGGATCGAGGAGAACGTCACCCCGCTGCTGGTGCTGGTCGAGTCGGTGGGCGCGCGGCTGCGCGTGTGGCGCAGCGCGATCGAGGCCGCGGCCTCGCCGAGGCGGGGCGGCCGAGCGGGCGTCCGCGGCCTGCTGGGCGACGCGGTGCAGTGGCTGGAGGACCACCGCACCCTGCGCGATCCGGCCAGCGCGGCCGCCGCGCCGTGGGGGCCCAAGGGCGAGCGCTGCCGGCGGACCCGCGTCTCGCGGGCCGGCGGGAAGCTCGAGATCGAGCCGCTCCGCCCGCGCGGCGCGAGCGGCTCCGCTGCGGCGCCGCGCGTGAGCGAGCACTGCTACGGCGCCCGCTCCAGCAGCGACAGCGCCTCGACCCAGCCGGTGCGCACGCAGATCCTCGGCGTCCGCAACGTGGCGGGGCTCCACTTCGACACCCTGGCGGGCGTCTCCGACGCCAGGGTCGCGGCCGACCTGGCCGAGGCGCGGCGCGCGCGCCGCCGCGGCGAGAGCAGCCAGACGCTGACCGCCCTGGCCGCGGCCCTGCGGGCGCTGCTGCAGGCGACCCTGGACCAGGCGGACACGGCGGCGGCGGTCGAGGAGTCGAACGACCTGGCCGAGGATCGGCCCAAGCGCTGGGAGGGCCTGCTCGAGGACGCGCGCTGGACGGTGCGCCACAAGCGCGGCACCTGGGGCGAGCTGACCCAGGTGATCGACTACTACGTCACCCCGCAGAACGCGCAGCGCGCCGAGCGCCTGCTGCAGCAGACCTACTCGGCGGGCAAGGCCATGTGGGAGGGCGCGCAGCAGGTCGGGATCGTGGCCCTCCCGGTGGCCAAGCTGGCGGCCTCGCTCACCCCGCACGGGGCGGTGGTGCTGGCGGCGACCAGCGTGGGAGCGGGGGTCCTCAAGCGGTTCGGCAAGCAGGCCGTCAACGCCTACAAGCTGGGGAAGCGGGTCTACGAGCGGGGCACCGAGGCCCGCTACGACCAGCGCAAGGAGGAGCTGCGCCAGCTCAAGCTGGCGCCGCCGCCGCTCGACCTCGAGGCGCGCAAGGAGCGCCTGCAAAAGGAGCTCAAGCTCGAGCAGGGGACGGCCGAGTTCTGGGTCCGCAACACGGCCTTCCACCTCGAGGACGCCGCGGTCAGCTTCGACCGCCTGCAGTGGTACGCGCTGCAGGCCGAGCAGGACTTCAGGGCCAACTGCGAGCGCTGGCAGCCCGACTGCGACGAGGTGATCGGGTTCCTGTGGTCGTACTACAAGCTGCTCAAGCACGCCGGCCGGCTGGCGGAGTACACCGACCCGCTGTGCGAGATCCTGGCGACGCTGTTGGAGAAGCTGCTCGAGTACGACACCTTCTGGCGCGAGGCGGTCGAGCCCACCTTGCAGGTGCTGGAGCGCAAGGTCCAGGACCCCGCCTTCCACGGCGGCAACCCCGACTGCCCAGCGCCGCGCAACGCCAACGTCTCGCGCACGACGGAGCAGGCTCCGAGCGGCGTGCGCTACGTGACGGAGCGGCCCGGCTGCGTGTGCTACGGCCCGCTCGACGGCAAGGACCCCAAGGACGCCAGCCCCGCCAGCCCCCTCCCGACCGCCACCGCGCTGGACCGGATCCAGCGGCTGGAGAAGAGGGCCAAGCGCGCGCTCGAGCTGAGCAAGCAGGCCGAGTCGTTCGGCGCGGTGCTGCGCGCGCAGCTCAAGAACGAGCTGACCGCCGGCAAGTGAGGCGCCGGCTCAGGCCGCCCGCCGCCGGCGTCGCCGCCGCTTGAAGGGCGAGGCGTCGAAGTGGCGCAGCAGGTCGGCCGGGTCCTGGTAGATCGCCTCCGCGCCGCCGAGGAGCGTGTTGCCCCAGCCGCCGCAGCGGAGCGCGACCACGCGGACCCCGGCCTGGGCGCCCGCCCACACGTCGTAGGGCGTGTCGCCCAGGAGGATCGCGTCGGCCGGCGCCACACCCGCCTGGGCGCAGGCGGCGAGCAGGATGTCGGGGGCCGGCTTGGAGGGGCCGTCCACGTCGTCGGCCGTGGTGGCGTCCTCGAGAAGATCTTCGAGCTCCGCCGCCCGCAGCAGCGGGGCGAGGTCGTCCTCGCTGGCGCTGGTGGCGACGACCCGGCGGTAGCCCTCGGCTCCGATCCGCTCCACGAGCTCGCGGGCGCGCGGGAACGGCTCGACCGTGGGCAGGTAGCGGGCCCGGAACAGCTGCTTGCGCAGCGTGCGGACCTGGCGCGCCAGCGGATGGTTGGGCGTCAGGCCGAGCAGGTGCCCGACCAGGCGGTCGCCGCCCATGCCGATCAGCGGGCGGACCTGCTCCAGCGCCACCTCGCGCCCGACCGCCTGGCACGCGTCGCGCCAGGCGAACGCGTGGGCGTCGTTGCTGTCCACGAGCGTGCCGTCGAGGTCGAGCAGCGCAGCGCGCGGGCGGGGCATGGCCGAGGGCGCGCAAGCGCGAGGCCCCTCGCAGCGCCCTCAGCCCCCTGCGCGCGCCCCGACCGGCTCGCCGGCCGGGGCCTGCGGGGCCTGTGCCTCGCTCCAGCGCTGGCGCAGGCGGCCGGCCCAGCGGGCGTCGCGGACGGCGCGCACCAGCGCGCTCTCGCTCAGGCGTCGCAGCGTGGGCGAGGTCTCGCTCCAGCGCTGGGCTCGCGCCAGGAGCGTGGGCGCGAGCGCGGCGGCGCCCGTGGCCGCCGCCGTTGCGGCGCCGGCCTGGAGCAGGCCCAGCGGTCCCAGGGGGCGACAGCCGAAGAAGTGGCTCAGGCCCGGGATCTGGACGACGGCCAGGAGGGCGGCGGCCGAGCCCAGCGAGGCCGCGACGGTCGCCCGGTTGCGGCCGCCGACCACCAGGGTCTGCCCGAGCTGCGCCCCGACGAGCGCCAGCAGCGCGACCGTGTCGGCGCCGCGCCGCGTCCCGGTGAAGCGCGCCGCCGTCCACGCGCCCCAGGCCGCCCCGCCGGTCAGGAACGCCCGCAGCAGGACGTCACGGTGGAGCGCGCGACCCAGCGACGCCTCGGGCCCCTCGTGGAGCAGCTGCTCGGGCCGGCGGGTGGGCGGGGGGCGCAGCGCGATCGCCATGGCCGGCAGGGCGTCGGTCAACAGGTTCACGAGCATCAGCTGGCGCGCGTTGAGCGGCGGGCGCCCGCTCTGGAGCGCGCCCACCAGCGTGAACCCGATCTCGCCCAGGTTCCCGCCCACCAGGATCGCCACGGCCTCGCGCACCGAGGCCCACAGCGCGCGCCCCTCGAGCACCGCCGCCACGATCGTCTCGATCCGCTCGTCGGTCACCACCGCGTCGGCCGCGCGGCGCGCCGAGGCCTTGGCGGCGTCCCCCAGCGCGATCCCCGCGTCGGCCAGCCGGATCGCGTGGGCGTCGTTGGCGCCGTCGCCGGTCATGGCGACCACGCGCCCCGCGCGCTGGAGGGCCTGCACGATCCGGACCTTCTGGGCCGGCGTCACGCGCGCCACCACCCGCGCGGTCTCCAGGCGCGCGGCCAGCCCCGCCTCGTCGAGCGCGTCGAGCTCGACGCCGGTGAGCGCCTCCTCGTCGGCGGTGATCCCGACCTCGCGCGCGATCGCGACGGCGGTCTCGGGGTGATCGCCGGTGACCATGATCGGCTCGACCCCGGCGCGTCGCAGGTCGGCGATCGCGGCGCGCGCCGCCTCGCGCACCGGGTCGGAGAAGGCGACGAACCCGTGGAAGGTGAGCGCCTCGAGGCCGCCGTCGAGGTCGTCGCCGGAGGGGCGCTCGGCGAGCTCGCGGTCGGCCACGGCGAGCACGCGGTAGCCGCCGCGCGCCAGCCGGCTGGCCTGCTCCCGCAGCGCCGCGCGTCCCGCCTCGTCCACCGCGCGCTCCTCGCCTTCGAGCCGCCAGCGGACGCAGCGGGGGAGCAGCACCTCGGCCGCGCCCTTGAGCGAGAGCGTGGTGCGCCCCTCCGCCCGGGCCACCACCGCGTGGTAGCCGCGGTCCGACGCGAAGGGCAGCTCGTCGAGCCGCTCCCAGCGCTGGAGGCCCTCGTCCTCGCGCACGCCCGCGCGCCGCGCCCCCTCCACCAGGGCCCGGTCGGTGCCGTGATGCAGCTCGCGGAGGTCGTCGCAGGCCGGCGTGGCCCGGAGCGCGACGGCGAGGGCGCGGCGCTGCCCGGGCGAGAGCGCGTCGAGCGCGCCCGCCTCGCGCCCGTCGGAGACGCGCTGCAGCCGCAAGGTGCCCTCGGTGAGGGTGCCGGTCTTGTCGAGGCAGATCACGTCGACCCGCCCCAGCGCCTCGATCGCGCGCGGGTTCTGCACCAGGACGCCGCGCCCCGCCAGGCGCTCCGCCGCCGCGAGCTGCGCCGTGGTCGCCAACAGCGGCAGCCCCTCGGGGACCGCCGCCATGGCCAGGCTGATCCCCGCGGTCAGGGCGTCGTGCCCGCGGCCGCGCCCGACGCCGGTCAGGACCAGGAGCGCGCCCGCGGCGGCCGCCAGCGGGATCGTGGACTGGGTCAACGCGTCGAGGCGGGCCTCGACCCCGGTGGGCGGCGGGGTCTGGTCCGTCCCGAGGCCGCGCAGCGCCTCCACGTCCTCGCCCACCGCCACGGCCATCGCCACGGCCGATCCCGTCACCACCGCCGTGCCCGCGTAGAGCATGGAGGTCCGCTCGGCGAGCGCCGGGGCGCTCGAAGGCGCCGGCTCCTTGGCGACGGGCAGCGACTCGCCGGTGAGGCTCGACTCGTCGACCTCGAGGTTCTGCGCCTCGAGCAGGCGGCAGTCGGCGGGCACCATGTCGCCCGCGCTCAGCTCGAGCACGTCGCCGCGCACGACCTCGTCGGGGTCGACCTCGCGCGCCGCCCCGTCGCGCCGCACGCGGACCCGCACGCGCTCGCCTCGCTCGAGCCGCCGCAGCGCCTCCTGCACGCGGTAGCGCTGCGCGCCGCCCAGCGCGCCGTTCACCGCGAGCACGCTCAGGATCAGGCCGGCGTCCACCAGCGAGCCGGTGAACGCCGCCAGCGAGGCGCCGAGGGAGAGCACCGGCACCAGCGGGCTGTCGAGCTCCTCGAGGACGGCGCGCCCGAGCGCCGCCCAGCGCCTCGGCGGCGCGGTCGGCTCGACCCGCCGCTCGGCGGCCTCCGCGTCGCTCAGGCCGCCCGGCCCGCTGCGGGCGCGGGCCAGCGCCTCGTCGCTCGTGAGCACGTGCCAGGGGGTGCGGTCGGTCGGCGGGGGCACGCGCCGGCGGACGGCGCGGGCCTTGCGCACGCCGTTGCCCAGCGCGATCGCCGCGGCGACGTCCGCCAGGAGCTGGATCGCGCGCGTCGTGCGCGGCTCGAGGCCACGCAAGCAGAGGAGGAGGCCGGCCGCGGCCTCGACCTCGGCGAGCCGCACGCTCTGGAGCGAGGCGCCGCGCGCCAGGCCGGTCGCCGCGACCACGCCGCAGGCGCGCTGGAGGTCGGGCACCAGCAGGTCCGCCCCCCAGGGCGGATCGGCCCGCGGCGCGCCGGGCGCGGCGATCGCGAGGGCCACGTCGGCGGCGGCGAGCGCGGCCTGCGGCCCGCGGGCCACGAGGCACACCACGCGCCCCTCCGCCTGGAGGGCGCGCACGCGCTTCGCGAGCCGGGGGCCGTCGGGGACCACGGCCTCGGCGTCGAACCACGCCACGGCCGCGGGCGCGTCGCTGGCGAGCACGCGCCGCAGCCCGGCGGCGCGGGCCGCCGCGGCGAGGGCGTCGGCGGCGGGGTCGCGCCCGCCGTCCTCGCCGCCGGGGCCGCGCAGGACCTCCTCGCTCACGAGCAGGCAGTCGACCCGGTCGAGCAGGCGCAGCGCCTGCCCGCGCAGCACGGCCACGCCCTCGCGCGCCAGCCAGGTGCCGAGCTCGGCCACGAACGCCTCGCGGCCGAGGCGGGCGGGCTTGGGGACGCCGCCGAACACGGGCGCGGTCGCCGCGCGCGTGTCGCCCGAGGCGGCGAGGCCGAACCCGAACGCGCCGAGCGCCACGAGCAGCGCCTGCTCGGCGTAGTCCTCGACCGCCCCGCCCGGCAGCGGGCGCGGGCGCGGCGTCGGCGCGTCGCAGTCGCCGTGCGCGTCGGGGTGGCCGCACAGCGTGGGCTCCCAGCGCGCCCACTCCGCCCGGCGCGCCGCCAGCTCGCGGGCGCGCAGCGCCCGGTGCGCCACGTCGACCAGCGGCCCGCTCCAGCCGTGCGACAGGCCCTGCGTGGCCGGGCTGAGCAGGCCGAGCAGCCAGTCGGTCATCTCGCCGCCGAGCCGCTCCTCGAGCAGCCTCCGCAGGCGCGGGGTCTCGCGGAACAAGGCCGTGGTGGCGGCGAGGTCGAGGTGGAACGGGAGCCGCCCCACGCCGCTCGCCCGCAGTGCCTGCCCGATCGCGAGCCAGGCCAGGTCGGCGCCGCCCTCGACCAGGGTGCGCGCGAGCGGCTCGAGGTCGCCCGGGTGCTCGCGCGGGTCGGCCGGGAACGGGTGCGCCTCGAGCCCGAGCCGCGCCTCGATCGCCTCGAGCCGCTCGATCACCGCGTCCACGTCGATCGGCGCGCCGGCGTAGGCGACGACCACCCGCTCGAGCGGCCGGTTGTGCCGGGCCCACCGCACTCCGTCGAGCGCGCCGAGCTCCTCCGCGACCGCCCGCCCGAACGCCTCGCACGCCCCGGGCGGCAGCGCCCGACACTCGAGGTGCAGCCGGTCGGACCCGACCCACGTGCGACGCCGCAGCCAGCGCAGCCGCTGCAGCCAGGTGCCGATCCCGTCCATTCGCGTGGCGCTCCGGCCGCGCCGGGAGGCGCGTGCCGCGGAGCATAGGGAACCGCTGCGATGTCCGGGAAGGTGTCGTATCGAGCGATTGCCTCCCTGCCCCTACCCTTGCGTCGAGCCTCGTGCTCGTGCTCGTGCT
>CAZMSZ010000199.1:0-13345 GCA_964569055.1 uncultured Planctomycetota bacterium
GTCCCCCCGGCTGTCGCTGAGATTGCGCGCCGCCGCGGCGGCGCGGCTGTCGTGGTGTGAACTTCCAGGTTTGGTGAGTGCGCCGCGCCGCCCGAAGCGGCGCTGCTCCTTGGGGAGAAGGCGCTTCGTAGTGCGAGAGGGGCTTCGGGCCCAGTGCCCGTTGTGGGTGTCGCTCTCGCTGTTGGATGGCCCCGTGCCCGTGCCCGCCGTTCGGACAGCGCCCTTCGGAACCACCCCGTCGCACGTGCGACGACGGGCACCCTGGGGCCGGCCCCGTCGCACGTGCGACAAGCGGGTGTCCTCGCCAGCCCTGTCGTACGTGCGACAAGCGGGTGTTCTCGCCGGCCCTGTCGCACGTGCGACAGCGAGGTGCCTCGCCCACCTGGCCCCGTCGCACGTGCGACAAGCGGGTGTTCTCGCCCACCGCCCCGTCGCACGTGCGACAAGCGGGTGGCCTTCACCCACTCGTCGCACGTGCGAGAGCGGGTCCCTCGCCCACCCGCCCCCGTCGCACGTGCGACAAGCGGGTGTTCTCGCCCACCGCCCCGTCGCACGTGCGACAAGCGGGTGCCTTCACCCACTCGTCGCACGCGCGACAAGGGGGGGGCTCGCCCACCGGGCCCCGTCGCACGTGCGACAAGCGGGTGTGCTTGCCCACCCCGCCCCGTTGCACGTGCGACAAGCGGGTGGCCTTCACCCACTTGTCGCACGTGCGACAGGGCGTGCCTCGCCCACCCGGCCGGCCCCGACGCACGTGCGACAAGCGGGGGTGCTCGCCCAGCCGGCCGCGTCGCACGTGCGACAGCGGGCCGGGTGGACTCGGCTCCCACGCTCAGCGGGCGCGGCGGGCGATTCGGGCGCGGTCGGCGTCGGACAGCCGGGCGAGGACGCGGTCGCGGAGCTCGGGGTCGATGCGCGGGAGGTAGGGCACGAAGGAGTAGCTGCTCGGCGCCTCGGGGGCGATCCGCAGCGCCTCGCGCCAGCAGTTGGCGGCGGGCTCCTCCTCGCCGTCCAGGGCGTGGACCACGCCCAAGAACGCGAGGACCGTCGCGCGGAGCTCGTCGGGCGCCTGGAGGTCGGCGCGGCGGCGGGCCTCCTCCAGCTCGACCCGCGCGGCGGCGGGCTGGTCGAGCATCTCGAGGTACGACTTGCCGGCCCACAGCCAGAACTTCGGGTCGGCGAACAGCGCGCGCGCCCGCACCAGGTCGGCGATCACGAGCGGCCCCTGACTCCGGTCGCGTGACCCCGTCACGATCCACAGGTGGTAGCGGGCGGCGCTCCGCTCGTAGTAGGCCTGGAAGCTGGTGGGGTCGGCGCGCACCGCCTCTTCGGCGGCGCGGAGCGCCTCCTGCCCCGCGTCCGCGTCGCGCCGGGCGAGCGCGCGCTGCTGCAGGATCTGCGAGAGGAGGATCCGTGAGGCCGCGGTCGTGAGCGGGTCGAGCGCCGGGGTCGTACGCAGCAGGTCGACCGCCGCCTCCGAGTCCGTGGCCGGGGCGGTCAGCGCCCGCGCGAGGCGCGCCGCGGGGACGCCGAGCGGCTCGCGCGCCAGCTCGGCGAGCAGCTCGTCGGCGCGGGCGCTCTCGCCCCGCGCGTGCAGCGTGCGCGCTCGCAGGAGGCGCAGGCCCGGCGTCGCCTCGCCCGCGCGCTCGGCCGTCTCGATCAGCGCCAGGCACTCGTCGAAGCGGCCCCGGTTGTGGAGCAGGCGCGCGCGCACGGGGAGCGCCTCCTCGACGGGCTCGAGCGCGTCGAGCGCGTGGTCGATCGCGATCGGCAGCGCGTCCAGCAGGGGGTCGCGCCCGCGCAGCGCCTCCGCGAGGGCGACGCGCAGCCGGCGGAGCGCCTCGTCCTGGGCGCGCACGGCCGCGGTCGCGCGCGACAGCTCGGCCCGCGCGCCGTGCAGGTCCGCCTCGGAGCGCCCGGCGCGCTCGCGCTCGCCGTCGAGGGCGCCGCTCAGGCGGGCCACCTCCTCGCGCAGCTCCGCCTCGCGTCCCTGCAGCTCGAGCAGGCGCCCCTCACCGTCGAACAGCGCGCGCTGCGCGCGCAGGCGCTGGTCGTGCTCCCACCACCCCCAGGCCGCGGCCGCGGCCAGGCTCAGCGACCAGGCGCCGACCACCGCCACCAGGCGCGCGGGGCGGGGCCCCCCGCTCCACCGTCCGGCGGAGCCCATCGAGGTGGAGAAGCTGCCGACGACGTCCAGCTCCTCGACCGCCCCCCGCAGGGCCGCGGCGAGCCCGCCCGGCGTGGGCGGCCCGGCGCCCTCCAGCGCGCGCTGACACAGCCCGTGGATCTCGAGCGGGAGCTGGCGGGGCGGCGGGCCGCCGGCGAGGGGGGGCGGCTCGCCGGCCGCGCGGCAGAGGAGGCGCGCGAGGGCGAGCACGGCCGCGCGCGCCCCATCGGGCCCGAGCTCGGCGCCGAGCCCCAGCACGCGCGCCCGTCCGTCGCGCGCGTCGAGCAGCACGTGCTCCGCGTCGAGGCCGGGATGCGCCACGCCGGCCCGCACCCCCGCCTCGAGCGCGTCGGCCACCTCGGTCACCACGCGCACGGCCTCGCGCCAGCCGAGCGGCTCCTCGTCGCTCAGGCGCCGCCCCGCGAGGTGCTCGTGCACCACGTACAGCCGGCCGTGGTGCTGCCCGATGTCGACCGGGCGCACGACGCCCGGGTGCTCCACGCGCGAGGCGCGCTCCGCCTCGTGGCGGCGGCGGGTCAGCTCGGCCGGCCCGAGCCCCTCGTCGCTGAGCTCGAGCGCGAACCAGCGCTCGATCCCGCTCCGCCGCGCCAGGAACAGCTCGCCGGCGACGGCCCGCCCGAGCCGGCTGGTCAGCTCGTAGGGCCCGACGACGGGCTGCGGCAGCCGCGCGCTGGCCTTGGAGTCGTACTCGCGCACGCGCCGAGGGTACATGACGTCCGCCGCGCGCGCCCCCTCCCCTGAGCAAACCGCGGGCGCGCGGGCTACCCTCGCAGGCGCGCCATGCCCGACTCCGCCCCCGACTCGCCCCTCGACGCGCCCGACGTGCTCCCCTCGGACGACGGGGAGGACAGGCCCGCGCCCGCCGACCCGGCGGCCGAGCACGAGCTCGCCGCCCGGCTCGAGTCGCTCCTGCCGCGTCGTCCCACCCGGCTCGGCCCGTACGAGGTGCTGGGCGAGCTCGGGCGCGGAGGGATGGGCACCGTCTACAAGGTGCGCCACGTCGAGCTGGAGTCGGTGCGCGCGGTCAAGGTCGTGTCGCGCGCCAGCAGCACCCGCGCGCTCAAGCGGTTCGAGCGCGAGGCCCACAACCTGGCGCGCGTGGTGCACCCGGGCGTGGCGCGGGTCCACGAGACGGGCGAGGCGGACGGCTGCCGCTGGTTCGCCATGGAGTACGTCGAGGGCGAGCCACTCCACCGCGTGCTGGCGCGCGAGCGGCTCCCGCTGGGCCGGGCCCTCGAGCTGGCGCGCGGGATCGCCGAGGGGGTCGCGGCGCTCCACGAGGTGGGCGTGATCCACCGCGACCTCAAGCCCTCCAACGTGGTCGTCGCGCGGGACGGGCGCCCGGTCGTGCTCGACCTCGGCCTGGCCGTCGCGCCCGAGTTCAACGTCCGGCTCACGAGCACCGGGGCCACCCTGGGCACGATCCAGTACATGGCGCCCGAGCAGTTCCACGGCGCGGCCAGCGTCACCCTGCGGACCGACGTCTACGCGCTGGGCGCGCTGCTGTTCGAGCTCGTGACCGGGCACTCCGCGGTCCCGCGCTCGGCGGGGACCCCGCAGGCGGCGGCCAAGATCATCACCGAGGACCGCCCGCGCCCGAGCGCGTTCGACCCCGAGCTCCCCGCCGCCCTCGACGCGCTGTGCGCGCGCGCCATGGCGCGCGACCCCGCGCGCAGGCCGCCCGACGCGGGCGCCTTCGCCGCGGAGCTGCGCGCGCTGCAAGACGACCTCGGCCCCACCGCGCGCGTGGTACGCCGGCGTCGCCTGCTGACGGTCAGCGCGGCCGGCGCGGCGCTGCTCGCCGCGGCAGGCGGCGCGGCGCTGGCGGCGCTCTCGGGCGAGGGGCGCGGCGAGCTCGCCCCGGGCGAGGCCGCCCCCGTCGCCAGCCGGCGCGGGCTCGACCCGGCGCGCGCCGCGCGGGGCGCCAGCGAGCTGGCGCGCCTGGCGCTCCTCGCGCCCGAGGGGCGCCTGGCCGAGCTCGACGGCTGGCTGGCGCGCTACCCCGAGCACCCCGCGCGGCCGCGCGCGGAGCGGCTGCGCGAGGAGTCGCTGCTGCACGTCCCCCTGCGGGTGCTGCGCCACCCCGACTGCCACGACGCGGCGTTCCTGGCCGACGGGCGCGTCGTCACCGTCGGGGCCGACCAGTTCGTGCGCGTGTGGGACCTCGCCCGCAGCGAGCCGCTGTGGGCGATCGACGCGGGGTGGCCGGTGAGGGCCGTGGCGGTCACGCCCGACGGCGCCCGCTTCGCGTTCGCGGGCGACTCGCTCGAGGTGGTGTGGGTCGACCCCGATGGCGCGCGCCACGCGCTGCGGCGCGCCGGCCACGGCGCCGCGAGCGCGATCGCGTTCGCGCGCGACGGCCACGCCCTGGCCGTGGGCGGGCGCCAGCCCGAGGTGTTCGTGTACGCCTTCCCCGGCGGCGAGGTGCTCCACCGCTTCGGCGGGCACCGGGACCTGGTGCGCGCCCTCGACTTCAGCGCCGACGGGCGCACGCTCGCGGTCGGCGGCGGCCGCTCGCTCGAGGACCCGCCGCCGCACGACAACGCCGTCCGCCTGTGGTCGCTCGAGCCGGGCCCAGGCCCCGCCCTGCGCCAGCGCGTGCCCCTGTGGGCCATGGCGAACGACCTCGCCTTCGCCCCCAGCGGGCGGCTGCTGGCGGTCGCCTGCGACGGCACCAAGGTCCGGCTGTTCGACGGCCATCGCGGCGAGGCGCTCGGCGAGCTGCTCGGCGCCGAGACGGCCCAGGATCCTTTCGCGCCGCGCTCGGCCCACTTCGGAATCGCGAGCGGGCTCGCGTTCGCGCCCGGGGGCGAGCTCCTCGCCAGCGTCTCGCACACCCGCCACGAGCTGCGCGTGTGGCGCCTCCCGGCCCAGGAGGAGGTGCTCCGCCGCGCCCGCCCGATCCAGCCGCGCCGCGTCCGCTTCGCGCGCCACGGCGCCCGCCTGGCCCTGGTGAGCAACCGCGCCGACCGCGTGGAGGTGTGGGACCTCGCGGCGCTCTTGCGATAGCGGGGCAGTCGTGCAGCGACCGGCCTCGTGCTCGTGCACGAGCGAGCAGGACTGATCTCAGACCCCTCCCCCTCGCCTGCCCCTTGCCCTGGCGCGCCGGACCGCGCAAGCTCCGAGCATGGCCGAGCCCCGGGTCCCGACCCGCACCTCCGCGCTGCTGCCGCTCGTCACCGGCCTGGTGCTGGCGGCCTCGTTCACGGTGGCCTGGGTCTCGGCCCGCGAGGGCGAGCGCACCCGGCTCGCCGAGCAGACCGAGGTGGTCGCCGAGCAGGCGGCCCTCCGGCTGGAGGGCTACGCGGCGCACCGGATCGGCCTGCTGCGGCAGATCGCCGGCCCGTGGCGCGCCGACCTGATCACCGATCGCCGCGCCTTCGTCGACGAGGCCCTGGCGATCCACGCCCAGTACGGCGGCTATCAGGCCCTCAACTGGATCTCGCCCGACCACCGGATCGAGTGGATCACGCCCGAGCTGCCCAACCTCCTGGCGCTCGGACGCAGCCTGCTCGAGCATCCCTACGCCAAGGAGACGTACGAGCGCGCCCTGGGCAAGCCCGGCCTGATCGCGGTCACCCCGCCGATCCTCCTCTGGCAGGGGGGGGAGGGCTTCACGGCCTACCTGTGGCTCGGCGAGGGGAAGGGGACCCTCAACGCCGTGTTCCGCTACGAGCCGCTGGCGGAAGCCAGCTTGACGGGCGGGGTGCTGGGGCGCTACGGCGTGCGCCTCGCCGACGGGCCGCACGTGGTCTACCAGCGCGGCTGGCACGAGGCCGACGGCCCACGGGCGCAGCGCCTCATCGACGTCGGCGGGCGCACGTGGACTCTCGACATCGTCCCGCTGCCGCACCTCCTGGCCCGTGGGCACCAGCCGGCCTGGACCGTCTACCTGGCGCTCGGCCTGGTCCTGGCGGCCGGGCTGGCGGCCACGCTGCGCCACGCGCTGGTCAGCGGCGCGCGGCTCGGCGAGGCGCGCGCGCGCCACGCGGCGCTCGTGGCGCAAGTCCCCGACCTGGTGCTGCTCGTCGACCTCGAGCGGCACTTGGTGGAGGAGGTCCAGGGGACCGCGCAGCGGCTCCCGGGCTCCCCCGCCGCGCCCGCGGCCGGGGTGGGCCTGCGCGAGCTGTTCCCGCCGAGCGCGTGGCCCGCGGTGGAGGGCGCCCTCGGCGCCATGCGGGCCGGCGCGCGCGCCGAGGTCGACCTCGAGCTCGACCTCGGGCAGGGCGGCGAGCTGGGCACGCAGATCGCCTTCGAGCTGCGCGCGGTGCGCTGCGGCGAGGGACGCGCCCTCCTCGTGCTGCGGGACGTCTCCGAGCGGCGGCGGACCGAGCACCAAAGGCGGCTGCTGGCGGAGATGATCGAGCGGACCTCCGACCTGGTGGCCATGGTCGACGCCGCGGGGGACATTCAGTACATGAACCCGGCGGGGCTGCAGATGCTCGGGGTCGCCGGCCTCGAGGAGCTGCAGGGCCGGCCGATCGGCTCGATCCGCGCCAACCCCGAGAAGCTGCCCGAGGTCGAGCGCGGGCTCGCCACAGGCGACCGCTGGCGCGGCGAGGTCGTGCTGTCGCACCAGCGGACGGGGGCCCAGTTCCCCGTCGAGCTGCGGCTGTTCGTGATCCGCGACCTCGCCACCGGCGCGCCCCTCGGGCGCGTGGGCGTGGCGCGCGACCTCAGCGAGCTGCGGCGGCTCGAGGCGGCGCTGCTGCGTGACCAGACGCTCAAGGCGGTGGGGCAGCTCGCGGGCGGCGTGGCCCACGACTTCAACAACGTGCTGACCACGATCTTCGCCAGCGCCGAGCTCGCCGAGCGGGCGCTGCCGGCCGACCACCCCGCCCGCGAGGACCTCGCCGAGCTGCTCCGGGCCGGGCGGCTGGCGCGGGACCTCGTGGCGCAGCTGCTCGCGGCGGCGAGCCGCCGGCCCGGTCGACCGCGCGCGGTCGAGCTCGTCGGGCAGCTCCGCGAGCAGGAGCGCATGCTCCGCCGGCTGATCCGCGAGGACGTGCGCCTCGAGGTCTCGACCGAGGGCGAGCCGCTCACGGTCCGCGCCGACCCGACGCAGCTCGAGCAGGTGCTGCTCAACCTCGTGGTCAACGCCTGCGACGCCATGCCCGACGGCGGCGCGCTGCGGATCGCGCTCTCCCGGGTGGAGAGCGAGCCCGACGACGCGCCCACCAGCGAGCTCGTAGCAGGCGACGCGCCGCTCGGCTGGGCCCGCCTCGAGGTGTGCGACACCGGCGTGGGCATGAGCGAGGCGGTGCGTCAGCGCGCGTTCGAGCCGTTCTACACGACCAAGGCCCGCGGCCGCGGGACCGGCCTGGGCCTGGCCACGGTGTATGGGGTCGTGCGCCAGCACGGGGGCCGGATCCGGATCGAGAGCGAGGTCGGCGTGGGGACGACGTTCGAGGTCGAGCTCCCGCTGATCGCCCCCGAGGCCGAGTCGGCGAGCGAGCCGCCGCCGCTCAGCGCGCCGATCCGCTGCGCCGACGGGGTGCTCCTCCTGGCCGAGGACGACCCCGCCGTGCGCCGCCTCGCGGCGCGGGTCCTGCGCGAGACGGGCCTCGAGGTGGTCGAGGCGGCCGACGGGGCCGAGGCCCTCGAGCGCGCGGCCGCCCTGGGTGAGCGGCTGCGGCTGGTGGTGACCGACGCGGTGATGCCGCAGCTCGGGGGCGCCGAGCTCGCGCGCCGCCTGCGGGAGCAGCGCCCTTCGCTCGCGATCCTGGTGACCTCGGGCTACGCGGACCCCGAGGACGAGGCCGACCCGAGCCTGGCCAGGCTGGCCAAGCCCTACTCCGCCGACCAGCTCCTGGCCGCCACCCACGAGCTGCTGGGCGGGCGGAGCGAGGCGTAGAGCGCCGTCCGCGGAGATTGCATCCGTCGTCGCGCCGACGAGGTCCCCGAGCGCAGCGCGGGCACGAGGCCGTCCGCCCCTGGCGCCCTTCAGCCGCGCGGCTCCTCCGACAGCTCCCCGTCCACCATGCGCAGCACGCGGTCGGCGCGGCGGGCGACGTCGTCGTTGTGGGTGATCACCACCCGGGTCACCGGGCGCGCGCGGGCGAGCTCGTCGAACAGGTCGAGGAGCCGCTCGCCGGTGACGGTGTCGACGCTGCCGGTCGGCTCGTCCGCCAGGATCAGCTCGGGCTCGTTGATCAGGGCCCGCGCGACCGCGGCGCGCTGGCGCTCGCCGCCCGAGCACTTCACCGGGAGGAACTCGATCCGGTGGCCGAGGCCCACCCGCTCGAGCGCGGCGGCCGCGCGCCGGCGGCGCTCCGCGCGCGAGATCCCGAGCGGGTAGGAGGGCAGCGCCACGTTCTCCCACAGCGGGAGGTTGGGGATCAGGTTGTGGAGCTGGAACACGAACCCGATCGAGCGGCTCCGCAGCGCGTCGAGGTCGTGCCGCTCGCGGAGGTCGTGCCCGAGGAGCCTCAGCTCGCCGGCGGTGGGGGTGTCGAGCGCGCCGAGCAGGTGCAACAGCGTGGTCTTGCCGCTGCCCGACGGACCCACGATCGCGACCGACTCGCCCCGGCCGACCGAGAGGTCGACCCCGCGCAGCGCCTGCACCAGGCCGCCCTCGTAGTGCTTCACCAGGCCACGGGCCTCGATCACGAGGTCGCGCGCGGGGTCACTCATAGCGGAGCGCCTCGGTCGGCGCGAGCTGCGCGGCGCGCACCGCGGGGTACAGCGAGCCGACCAGCCCGATCCCGAGGGCGAACGCCACCGCGAGCCCGTACAGCCCGGGGTCGAGGCTGACGTCCAGCCAGCCGAGCTGGATCCAGAGCTTGCTCGCCTGGATCAAGAGGAGCCCCAGCGGGAGGCCGATCAGGCCGCCGGCCAGGGCGAGCAGCGCGCCCTCGGCCTCGATCATCCCCACGATCCGCAGGCGCGACCAGCCGATCGCGCGCAGGAGGCCGATCTCGCGGGTGCGGTCGAACACGCTCATGAGCATGGTGTTCGCCACGCCGATCCCGCTCACCAGCGCGGCCAGGAACGAGATCGCGAGCGCGAAGTCGTCCACCAGCTCCGCCTGCTTGAAGGTGTCGAGGAAGGCCTCGATCGTGCGCGCGCGCAGGCGCGGCACCCGCTCGCCCACCGCCGGCGCCACCTGCGCGCAGCGGTCGAGCCCCTCGCGCACCTCGTCGGGGTTCTCCGCCCGCCGGCCCGGGGCGAGGTGCGCGACCGCCAGCCGCGGGCTGAGGCGGTAGTGCCCCTCGTAGCGGGCGAGCGTCATGATCGCCTGACCGCTCAGGAACGGCACGTCCTCGAGCGGCGGGCGGAACAGGCCGACCACCTCGAACCGATCGCCCCCTTCCATCACGAGCGCGGGCGGCGCGCCCGACAGGCCGCCTCCCTCGGCGGCCGGGCGCAGCGCGCGGGTGTCGATCCCGAGGTCGGCCGCCATCAGCTCGCCCACCAGGATCTGGGTGGAGTCGCCCGGCGCGAGCGCGCGGCCCGCCACGACCTCGTAGCGCGAGAGGAGCTCGCTGTTCGGGTCGAGCGCGATCAGCCCGATCGGCTGGGTGATCTGCGGGATCCGCATGAAGTGGATCCCCAGGAGCGAGACGCCGGCCACGCCCTCCACCTCGGCGATCTGCGCCGCCTCCTCGCGGGAGACCACCGAGAACACCGGCGACGCCGCCCCCTCGGGCTGCACGATCAGGTCGAACGCGAACACCCGGCTCAGCTTGTAGAACTGCCCGCGCAGCCCCTGCGTCACGCCCACGATCGAGATGTAGGCCGCGATCGCCACGGCGATCTGCAGGAGCGCGAACAGCGAGCGCGCCTTGCGGCGGGCGAGGTTCCTCAGCGGCAGCACGCCGCAAAGCTACCACGCGGGTTTCGCGTGGAGCGGCGCCGGACGCGGCGCGTCTCGAGGGCGCGCGCGCCCGGCGGCGCGTCGTGTGCTCAGCGCCGGCGCCGGCCCCTCAGGCGGCCGCCTTGGCGACCTTGCTGACGTGGGCGCTCAGCCAGCCGCGGACCTTCTTGAGGTGGTCGTCCTCCTCGAGGAGCGCCTGCTTGAACTGCTGCGTCCACTGCTCGTAGCCGAGCATGTCGACGAGGTCGATCAGCATCTGCCAGCCGTCGTTGTCGGCGAGCTCGGCCACCAGGATCGCGTGCAGGCACTGCGCCACCGTGGTGCGCGGGTCGCCCAGCACCTGCCCGATCCCCATCGACTCGACCGCGGCGATGTCGGCCGAGGGCGTCATGGCGGTGGGGTCGGCGCCGAGCTGCTCCATCGCGTCCTTGAGCAGGTGGAAGTGCGCCAGCTCCTCACCGCGCACGCGGCGCAGCTCCGCCAGCTCGGGCCCGCCGGGGTAGCCGCCCAGCGTCTCGACCCGCGCGATCAGGGCGTCGTACAGGCGCACGCCGGTGCGCTCGAACGCGAGGCGCTCGGCCAGCTTGTCGATCAGGACGGTCGGCTTGGCGCCCTCGAACAGGGTCGCCTTGGCGCTCTGCAGGATCCCCCGGATCGACGTCGGCGGCGGGACGGTGCCGATCGGCTCCGACGCGCGCACGTAGCTCGCGCGCGTCTCGGTGGGGTCGTCCAGCGGCGGGGACCAGCCCTCGTTCACCTCGAGGGCGCGCTTGGCCTGGAGCGGCGCGGTGCCGATCCCGGTGCGGTTGTAGCGCCCCTCGACCTGCATGTCCTCGGGCTCGGCGACCTTGGCCGCGCCCTTGGACGCGCCCTTCCCGGCGGCGACCTCCTTGCCCGCGGCCTCCTTCGAGCTGCGCCCACCCCGCGCGGCGCGCCCCTGCTTGCCCTCCTGCTTCCCGGTCTCCTTGCGCTTGCGAGTCGCCATGGTCTCTCCCTGTGTTGCTCCGGTGCCCTCGTCCGTCCTCAGCTCCCGACCCGCGCCAGCTCCGTGCCCGGCGTCCAGCGATACCCCGCGGCGACCATCTGCGAGGGGCTGCCCGCGCTGTTGAGGAAGTCGCGGTAGCGGCGGGTCGCCTCGCTCTCGGGCAGGTCGCCGATCTCGAACCCGTTCGCCGTGAACGGCACCTCGGCCAGGGCCTTGCGGACGAAGTCGCGCTGGCTGGTGAACTGGATCGGGTCCGGCAGGCTGCGCGGCAACAGCTCCTCGGGGTCGCGCTTCTCGTGCGTCTTGAACAGGTCCATCACGAACCGCAGGTGCCCCAGCTCCATGGCGAGGAACCGGTCCCAGATCGTCTTGAGGCGCGGGTCGTCCTCGAACTCGAGGCAGCTCCAGTAGGTCCACACCTCGTTCGCCTCGTGGAGCAGCCACTGCTCGAGCAGCGACTCGCGCGGGTCGCGGATCGACTCGTACTGCGTGACGTGCTGCTCCTCGATCGAGGCGATCTCGGCGTAGAGCATCCGCGCGATCGGGTCGGCGAAGGTCGGACCCACGGTCATGTAGTAGTCGTGCGTCTGGTTCTCCGCCGCCATGATCGTGAGCGCGTTCAGCTTGCTGAGCACGTTGGCGGTGGCTCGGTCGTACGGCTTGCGCAGGTCGTCGATCGGCGCGCGGTGCTCGACCGCGGTCGGCCGCCCGGGGCGAATGTCCGTGTAGCTCTGGAGGATGTTGTTGGCGTCCTTGCCCTCCATGCGGTCCATGAGCGCGGAGTAGCGGTACATGTGGTCGAAGTCCTCGAGCAGGCCGAAGCGGTAGACCTGCGCGAGGTAGGGGTCGGGCTCGGCCTGGGCCACGCTCGCGGTGACCTCGATCGCGACCTGCTCGAAGCCGATCGTGGTCTCGAGGACCGACTGGTCGGGCGGGTTCATCCAGTTCACGGTCGTCTGTTGGTGCTGCTCGATCCGGCGCACCTCGGCCAGCGCCGGCCGCAGCGCGCCGTCGGTGAAGCGGGCGCAGGCGTGGAGGAAGCGGTTCTGCTCGCTCTCGATCCCGTTCATGAGGATGATCCGCACGCGGCTGAACGCGTCGGAGTCGAGCTTGTTGGCAGGGGTCTGCACCATGTCGCGCCAGGTGAACCGCTGCTGCTCGAGGGGGATCCCCTTCTCTTCGAAGATGTGCAGGGACATGCGTCCTCCCGTGGGCTCGTTCCGTGACCCGGCAGCGCGCAACGCCCATACCGCCGCCCGGAGCCGGGCGAGCGGGCCGGCGCGGGCGTCCTCGGCCGCGGTGCGGGACGAGCGCGACCCGCCCCCGCCGGCCCTGACCGGCGCGCGCCGCCCGCGCGTGCCGCGGGCGCGTTGGCGTGCGCCTTGCACCGCACAGGGACGTGACTCCGCTCCGCACCGCCGCCAGGACCGCGCCTCGACCCCAGCCCCGCGCCTCGGTCGCGGCCCGCCGGCTCCTCGCGCGAGGGGCGTCGTGAGCGAGCCGGCGTGGGGGCTGCCCGTGACGCCGCCGTTCGCGCCCATGGAGGCCGACCTCGCCGACGCGCTCCCGGCCGGCGGCGAGTGGCGGTTCGAGCCCAAGTGGGACGGCTTCCGGTGCCTGGCGTTCCGCGAGGGGCGCCGCGTCGAGCTGTGGTCCAAGGCGCAGAAGCGGCTGGAGCGCTACTTCCCCGAGGTGGTCGGCGCGCTGCTCGCGCTGGAGGCGGACCGGTTCGTGCTCGACGGCGAGCTGGTGGTGCCGGTCGAGCAGGTCGTCTCGTTCGATCACCTGCTGCAGCGGATCCACCCGGCGGCGAGCCGGGTGCAGCGGCTCGCCAACGCGACGCCGGCCAGCTTGATCGTGTTCGACCTGCTCGTCGACGAGCGCGGCGAGGCCCTGCTGAGCCGCCCGCTCGCGGCCCGGCGCGCGGCCCTCCGCGCCTTCGCCGAGCGCCACCTGACCGGAGTCCCGCGCCTCGAGCTCTCGCCGCAGACGGCCGATGCCGAGGTGGCCGCGCGCTGGCTGACCGAGCTCGACGGCGTGGACGGGGTGATCGCCAAGCGCGCCGACCTCCCCTACGCGCGGGGCGAGCGGCTCATGCGCAAGGTGAAGCGGCTGCGCACGTGCGACTGCGTGCTCGGCGGCTTCCGCTACGCCAAAGGGGGCGGCGGCGTGGGCTCGCTCCTGCTCGGGCTGTACGACGAGGACCGGCTGCTGCACCACGTGGGCTACACCGCGAGCCTCAGCGCGCGCGCGCGCCGCGCGCTGCCGCCCGAGCTCGAGGCGCTCCGCGAGCCGCCGGGCTTCACGGGCCGCGCGCCCGGCGGCCCGAGCCGCTGGAGCGCCCGCCGCTCCGACG